>JABLYK010000003.1 GCA_018265835.1 Oscillospiraceae bacterium
TGGCGCTGGCCGGCTTCATTGCCCCGATTATCTTCAAATAAGTTCGAAAGAAAGGGAAAACGATGGATATCAAAACACGCTGCAAAGCAATTGAAGCAGAGATTATTGCACTGCGCCGCGACATCCACAGGCACCCGGAGCTGGGACTGAAGGAAGAGCGGACCACAGAGCGCATTATGGAAGAGCTGAAAAAGCTCGGCATTTCCTGCAAACGGATGAATCCCACCGGCGTTCTGGCTGAAATTCGGGGCATGAAGGGCGAAAGCAGCCACTGCGTGCTTTTGCGGGCGGATATGGATGCGCTGCCCGTTCAGGAGGCGACCGGCCTGGAATTCGCCTCTGAAAACGCAGGCGTGATGCATGCCTGCGGTCACGATACGCATGTGGCGATGCTGCTGGGCGCGGCAAAGGTGCTGAGCGAGATTCGGGATCAGTTCGCCGGAACGGTTCGCCTGCTGTTCCAACCGGCGGAGGAGCTTGGCTGCGGCGCCGATATGATGATTGCACAGGGCGCGGCAGAAAATGTGGATATGGCAATGTCCATGCATATCTTTGCGTCGCTGCCAAACAACGTGTTCATGATGCGGGAAGGCCCGGTCGCCGCAGCTACGGATAAATTTACGATCCGGGTTCGCGGCAAGCAGTGCCACGGCGCGGCGCCTCAGGACGGCAGAGATGCAATTTATGCGGCTGCAGCGATTTTGGTACAGCTTCAGACCATGGTTTCCCGAGAATTTAAGCCGGCAGAGCCGATTGTCGTCTCGGTGGGCACTTTCCACGCCGGGAGTGCTTTCAACGTGATATCCGGTGAAGCTGTTATGGAAGGCAATTGCAGAACGTTTTCACAGGAAATCTGGGAGAAGATCCCGGCTGTGATGGAGCGGATTGCGCAGAACACAGCGGCGGCGCTTGGCTGTACCGCGGAAGTTCACTTCGACCGGGTAACGAAGGTTGTGGCGTGCGATAAGACATGCTGCGAAATTATGGATGGTGCGGTGCGGAAAATCATTGACGCACCGGAGCAGTGGAAACAGGCGCCTATGACTTTGGGCGGCGAGGACTTCGGTGCGTTCTCCACCGTGGTGCCGATCGCCTGGATACAGTTGGGGGCAGACTCACCCTATCCGATGCACAGCGATAAAGTCGTGCTGCATGAAGAAGTCTTATTCCGGGGCGCGGCCTGCTATGCACAGTTCGCGGTGGACGCATTAGAAAAGCTGGGAGAGGCGGCGCAATGACAGAGTTGAAGACGACGGCTTACCCGATGAGCGGCGTGCGGATTTTGGAGCTGGGGACGCATGTGGCAGTACCTAGCGCGACCCGGATCCTGGCCGCATGGGGGGCGGATGTCATCAAGGTTGAGAGCCTGAAGGGCGATCAGTGGCGTGTGGTGGGGCGCAATCAAAAGTGCCCCATCAACGATGATGAAAATCCGTTCTTTGATATTCAGAATGCCAACAAATCGCTGATTGCTTTGAACCTAAAGGCGCCGGAAGGCTTCCAGATATTCATGAGGTTGCTGGAGCAGACCGATATTTTTGTTACGAATATGCGGCTGCCGGCGCTGAAGCGGCTGGGGATCGATTATGAGACGCTGAAGGAAAGACTCCCACGTTTGATTTACGGTCACTTTACCGGTTACGGGTATCTTGGGCCGGATTCAGAAAAGCCCGGTTTTGACTCCGTAGCATTCTGGTCACGCTCCGGCGCGATGGCGGATTGGGTTACTGGTGACAGCTATCCACTGCAGCCGCCGACCGGGGCAGGGGATATGATGTCCGGTGCGCTGCTGTGCAGCGGTCTTCTGGCAGCACTTGTTGCACGACAGAACAGCGGACGCGGGACACTGGTTTCCAACTCCTTGTTCGGGAGTGCAATTTGGTACAGCAGCGCGGGTGTACTCTCCACGCAATATGGAAACACCTTTCCAAAAGCGCAGGATCGTCCGCTCAACCCTCTGGGCTATCCCTATCGCTGCAGGGACGGGCAATGGGTCATGCTCGGTGTGGCCGACTATAACGGCCTTTATGCCAAAACCTGTGATGTGTTGGGGATTGCGGAATATCGGGAGGATGCTCGTTTCGCTACCATTACCGCAGTCCGGGAGCACACAGATTTGTTTGTCGGAATCCTGCGAGAGGCCTTTTTGCGCTGGGACAGCGCGGAGATCGTCGATCGCTTTTCTGAACATAACATGGTATGCGGCCGGCTTTTCCATATGGCGGATATTTACAAGGATCCGCAGGCCGTCGAAAACGGCTACGTTCAGCCGGTTCATTATGCCAGCGGGAAGGATACGTTCTTTCCGGAAGTTCCGGTATCCTTTTCGGACTATGAGAGCCGGACTGCGTCTGCTACGGGGCCAGTTGGCATGGACACCGGGGAAGTACTGGAAAGTATGGGGTATACCGCCGGTGATATTGCAGACCTGCGTGACAGAGGCGTAGTGAAATAAGGAGATGCAGGAATGAAACTGGATTTTATGACGAACAAGCTGCTTTTTGATGTGAGAGATAAAGTGGCCTACATCACGTTCCATGATCCGGAACACTATAACCCAATCAACGCCCAGGTCATGGAAGATTTGATTACCTGCCTGAAATACTGTGAGCAGGAGGATGAAATTCGCACCGTTGTCTTTTCCGGCGCGGGCGGACATTTTAGTGCCGGCGGCGATGTGAAAGGCATGAAGGAGCGGCTGGACAAAGGAATAAACACCACGCGCGCGGGTATCCGGGTGGGTGGAGAGATGATTACCCGGTTGCGGAATCTCTCCAAGCCGACCATTGCCAAGATCGAAGGCGCGGCTGCCGGCGTTGGGATGAGCATTGCTTTGGCCTGTGATTTTTCCATCGCCGAGGAACGCTGCAAGATGACATTTGCATTTGTGAATATCGGCTTTATTCCCGACGGAGGAATTACCTATTTGCTTAGTCGTGCGGTGGGCACTGTCAAAGCCACGGAGCTTCTGATGTCCGGGCGGCGCTTCACTGGGGCCGAGGCGGCGCAGTGGGGACTGATTACGCAGGCGGTTCCCGCAGAGCGCCTGCAGGAGACGGTACAGCAGTATATTGAAACCTATTCCCATGGCCCAAGCATTGCGTATGCGCAAATGAAGGCGCTGATCAACAATGCCTGCTACCGGGAACTGGGTGCCTGTATGCAGAACGAAGTGAGCGCCCAGTATCTGTGCAGCTTATCCGAAGATCATGAGGAGGCGGTAAACGCATTTCTGGAGAAGCGCCGCCCACGGTTTCAGGGGAAGTAATAACAACGGTTACGGAGGTATCCATGAGTACATATCAATTAATGACACAGGAGCAGCAGGACATTGTTGAAATGCTGCATGCATTTTTAAGCAAGGAGCTGGATCCGTTTGTTTCGGAGTACGATGAAAAGGGGATCTGCCCGGTTGATACCGTGAGAAAACTGATGGACCTGGGCTTTTGCGCCATTGATGTACCCGAGGAATATGGCGGCGCGGGGATCGACGTTACAACGCTGATGTATATCCGTGAGGCAATTGCCTACCATGACGCCGGATTTGCAAACACCTTCAGCGCACAGACGTTTGGCTGGAAGCCGGTTTATCTGGCGGGGACGGAGGAGCAGAAGCGAAACTATGGACGGAGACTCGCAAACGGTGAATTTTGGTCCATGTGCATTACCGAGGCGCAGTCCGGCTCCGACGCCAGAAACTGCAAAACACGCGCGGAAGCGGACGGCGATGCATATATCATCAACGGCACGAAAAGTTTTGTGACGAATGGTGGAATTGCGGATCTCTATACGATTACGGCCTGCACGGGAGAGAACAACGGCAAAAAGGAAATTTCCCTGTTCATCGTGGATCGAAATACTCCGGGTGTGACGGTGGGAAAGCATGAAAACAAAATGGGCATCCGCAGTTCCAACACAACCGAGGTTGCGTTCCACAATGTGCGTGTTTCTGCCGATAGCATGATTGGCGAAAAGGGGAGCGGGTACCGAACGATCATGAAAATGCTGGCTCGAACCAGGCCGACCGGAGTTGCGCCGGCAGTGGGGGTCGCCCAGAGGGCGCTGGATCTGGCGATTGACTATTCCCGGAAACGCAAGTCCTTCGGCAGGCCGATTGGAACACTGGAGGGCATTCAGTTTAAGCTGGCCGATATGGAAATGAAGCTGCAATGCTGTCAATCACAACTGGCCTATGCGGCCACCCTTGTCGATCAGGGCATCTATGATACACTCATCGGCTCCTGCACGAAATGTTTCGTGTCAGAGGCAGTTTTGGACATCTGCATTCAGGCGCAGCAGATTTACGGCGGCTATGGCTACTCCAAGGAATATCCGCTGGAAAAGCTGGTGCGGGACGCCCGGATTTATTCAATCTATGAAGGCTCCAGTGAGATTCAGCGTTATGTGATTGGCCGAGCGCTGGTGGGAAAGATTTGAGGGAGGACGGTTTATGAACATTCTGGTATGTGTCAAGCATGTGCCGCGTGAGGAGGACCTGCGCCTTGATCCCAAGACCGGAACTCTGATCCGATCCAGAGGCAAAGGTCAAATCAGCGAGCTGGATCGTTATGCACTGGAGGCTGCGGTACGCATCAAGGAAGCAACCGGCGGCAGTGTAACGGTGCTGAGTATGGGCCTTCCAGAGGCGTTTGCTACGCTGCGCTACAGCGTTTCCGTCGGTGCGGACGATGCGTGGCTCCTGAGCGACAGAGCGCTGGCTGGCTCGGACGCCTATGCCACAGCGAAGTCGCTGGCTGCGGCGATTCGCTGTATTGAGGAGAGAAAGGGCCACCGTTTTTCGCTGATTCTCTGCGGGAAACAGGCCAGCGACAGTGATACCGCACTGGTGGTACCCGCACTGGCCGGACATTTGCAGGCACCGCATTTGACAGGCGTCGTGGCACTTCAGGCGCGCACCGACGATCTGTGGGTTCAGAGAAAATCAGACTACGGTCTGGAAGACTGGACGCTCTGCTACCCGGCGGTAATCTCTGTCGGCAAGCTTTCATGCGAACCCCGATACCCCACCCTTGGCCGAATCCGGCACGCAAACCATATGCAAATGATGACGCTGTGTGCTCCCGACCTGAAGCTTGCGGCGCAAGAGCTGGGGACTGCCGGATCCCTGACCAGCGTGGGCGATTCGTTCCTTCCGGAGCGAACCAAAAGGGCGGTGATGCTTCAGGACGATACAGAGCGCACAGCAGCCGGGAAGCTGACAAGGTTGATGCATCAAAAAGGGCTGATCTAGGGGGGACAGGAATGAATACGAACAGAGATATTTGGGTATGGATTGAAACATTTGCTGGAGAGCCGCTGCCGGGGTCTCTGGAACTGCTGGATGCAGCCAGCCGCATCCAGGCCAAAACTGCGGGGAAAATCACTGCGATCCTCTTTGGCGGGCATCCGGATGCTGCCGTAACAGCGGCATCAGAATATGGAGCGGATGAAATCCTTGTGGTTCCGTCTCCAGAGTTGGAGCGCTACAGCGCGGCTGCTTACGCCAGTGCGCTGGAGCAGATGGTTCGAGAGTATTCCCCGGACGTTTTGATGATCAGCGCTACGTCAAACGGGAAGGATTTTGCCTCGTTGCTTGCCTGCAGGTTGAAAACGGGGATTACGGCCAACTGCATCGCGCTGGATGCGGATGCGGACACCGGCCTGATTTCCTGGATGATGCCGGCCCCCGGCGGAGTGATGGCGTCCATCCGCTGTGAAAAAACACGCCCGCAGATGGCGACGGTCTGCCCCGGAATTTTCCTCGGCGGCAGGCGTCAGACTGGGAGAACGGTGCCGGTACGCTTTGCGCAGGTGAGCGTGCCGGAGTTTGCCGGTTGCCGTCTGCTGTCTGTGGCGCAAAGTCTGGCAGATTCGGCTGCAGGCATCGAGCGCGCCGAAATTGTGGTTGCTGGCGGCAGAGGGGCCGGAGAAAAAGGCTTTGCCATGCTCCGGGAGCTGGCTTTGCTTCTGGGCGGCCAGGTCGGCGCATCCCGCGCTGCCGTGGACGCGGGATGGATAGAGGAAGAGCATCAGATCGGCCAGACCGGCAAGGCGATTTCCCCAAAGCTTTATATTGCATGCGGTATTTCCGGTGCGCTGCAGCATGTCAGTGGCATTTCCGGCGCAGAGTGTGTCGTTGCAATTAACAGTGACCCGGAAGCGCCTATATTTGAAGTCTCGGATTATGGGATTGTCGGAGACGTTCTGGAGGTTCTCCCCAACCTGATTCGGGAGATTCAGCAGGAAAAGGGGCGCTTTCGTGATGCATAACAGAGCACTGTAAAGCAGCTTTGTAGCAAGAACGCACAGGGTGTCTCGCGAAAAAATTTTATTTGATCGAAAAATCGGCATAGCCGGAGTTATTCCAGCTATGCCGATTTTTGATGGTATCATCCGAGGGGGATCGCACAAAAAGTGTTGCTTTTTTGGGGGATCTAAGAGAGTGCGCCAAATAGTTGCAGCCTTTTGCTGCTTGTGGTAGAATTTTACTCAAGGTGATCTTTATGAAAATTCTGATGATCAATGGCAGCCCGCATTCGAACAGCTGCACATATACCGCATTGCATGATATGAAGCGTGTATTTCATGCGGCGGACGCTCAGAAGGAGCTGCTGACGCGGGGCGCGGACGATGTGCGCCGCCACAAGCGCGTCGATCGGAAACCGTTTTCCTGCAAGCGGGGTGACTTTACGATTCGCGGCTTTGCATATCAGTGCGCGGCGAACAACCGCGTCCCTGTCATTATGAGTCATGCCTTCCTGTTTAACCAGCGGATCATGCGCAAGTACGCAGAGGCGCTGGCGCAAGAAGGCTATGTGGTCTTTACCTATGATTTCTGCGGCGGCGCTTCTTTTGGGAAGAGCGACGGTGCGTTCCGCGACATGTCCATCGACACGGAGAAGGACGACTTAAAAGCGGTCATCGCCTATGTGGAAACGTTGCGCGAGGTGGATATCAACCGGCTCGTGTTGTTGGGCGCCAGTCAGGGCGGCTTTGTCTCCTGTCTGGTTGCTGCGGAATATCAGGAGCGGATCAGCAAGCTGATTTTGCTGTATCCGGCGCTGTGCATCCCGGATGACGCAAGAGCGGGAAACATGCTGATGATCCGATTTGACCCAGACAATATCAGCGGGACATTGACCAGCCGGCCATTCAAGTTTTCACCGGAATATCCGGAATCTGCGATTGGCATCAACATCTATGAGGAGCTGCAAAAAATCAAAATACCGATCTTGCTCCTGCATGGAACTGCTGATCGAATCGTGGATATCGGCTATGCGAGAAGGGCGGAGGCCGTGTTTGCAAATTCAGAGTCACGATTGATTGTGGTCAGCAAAGCGGGACATGGCTTCAACCGGGCACAGGCGCGGGATGCCATCGGACATATGATTTCCTTTTTGGCGGAGACTGGATTGCCGGACCGCGAAAAGCGGAGGTAGTTGAATTTTATACGCCGGTTTCCATCATGAAAGAACGCGCCCAACCGGGCATTGCCCGGTTGGGCGCGCTTTTACCGGAGGCTTTCACCCGGCCATCATGGACATGGACAGGGCGTTGATGAACATGTGGAAAAATACCGGCGGCCAGATCGACTGCGTGCGGTCATAGCAGTAGGCCAGCGCGATGGAGACGGGGACATACTGCAGCGCGGAGAGCAGATAGATCGGGTTGGCATATACCAGCGCGTACTGCCATACGTGGTAGAGCGAGAACAGCAGCACGGACACGAGGTATGCCCCAAACCGGCTCTTTTGCCGGATCGTGCCGAAGATGACGCCGCGGAACAGACACTCCTCCACCAGCGGCGCCATGAACACCGCCACGGCGAACATGCGCCGGTAATTCTGCCCGGCCAGCTCCATAACCGTGTCGTTGTTCGGTACGGGCAGCTCGCCGAGGAACGCCATAAACAGCTGCAGCACGAGGGAAAGCAGCACGTCCACAGCGTAAGCGGCGAGGATCATGGCGAACGAATAAGCGAACCGGTTGAGCATGTTTTCATAGCTTTGGCGCAGGAACTTCCACATTGCCACAAGCGTGAACGCCAGGCCGATGGCATAGTACCAGATGTTGCACATGATGTCGGACGGCATCGTCCCGGCAACCAGGTACAACGCGGTGCCGAGAAACAGCGGCAGCACGACGACGTGGATGGGAAAATAGATCCACCCGGCGATTTTTGCGCCGCGGTTCATGGGGTTGTCAAATGAAAAATTTCGCATCAGCCTCTCGCTTTCTTCTGCAATTCAAACAGCAGGTTCATTGCCTCGATGGGCGTGATGGTGTTCAGATCCAGCGTGCGCAGTTCCTCGGCGATCTGACTGCCGCCGACGTCTGTGAGACTGAGCTGATCGTCCTCCTGCGGCGTGGGGGATGCCGGCGCGGCCGAGCCGGATTCCAGCTCGCGCAGGTAGCTCTTGGCCTTGGTGATGATGCTTTCCGGCAGGCCGGCGAGCTTTGCGACCTCGATGCCATAGCTGTCGTCCGCTGCGCCGGCGACGATCTTGCGCAGGAAGATGAGGGTGCCGCCCTGCTTTTTTGCAGTGATGTTATAGTTGCGCACGCCGGACAGCTCCCCGGCGAGTGCGGTCAGCTCGTGGTAGTGCGTGGCGAACATGGTCTTTGCGCCGAGGCGGCGCTTGTCGGCACAGTGTTCCAGCACCGCGCGCGCGATGGCCATGCCGTCGTAGGTGGAGGTGCCGCGGCCGATCTCGTCGAGAATCAGCAGGCTTTGCGCGGTGGCGTGCTGCAAAATGGCAGCCATCTCGCTCATTTCCACCATAAAGGTGCTCTGCCCGGCGGCGAGATCGTCCGACGCGCCGATGCGCGTGAACACGCGGTCGACGATGCCGATGGTCGCGGACTTTGCGGGCACGAACGAGCCCATCTGCGCCATGAGCACGATCAGCGCCGTCTGGCGCATGTAGGTCGATTTGCCGGCCATGTTCGGACCGGTCACGATGGCGACGCGGTCGTCCGCGTCGTTCAGGAACGTGTCGTTCGGAACGAAGAGCGTGTCCTTCTGCGCCTGCTCAACAACGGGGTGGCGGCCTTCGCGGATGTCGAGCGTGCGGGAGAGATCGACCTCCGGGCAGACGTAGTGGTTTTTCACCGCGACCTCCGCCAGCGCGCAGAGCGTGTCGAGCCGGGCGACGGCGTCCGCCGCCGCCTGCACGCGCGCGACCTGCGCGGCCACCTGCTCGCGCAGCTCGGTGAACATGTGGTACTCCAGATCGGCGATGCGCTCGCGCGCGGTCAGGAGCGTGTTTTCCAGCTCTTTGAGCTCGTGCGTGAAGTAACGCTCGCTCGAAACGAGGGTCTGCTTGCGGATGTACTCCTCCGGAAGTGCGACGTCGCCTGCGCTGTTGGGTACGTCGATGTAATAGCCGAACACCTTATTGTATCCGACCTTGAGCTTCTTGATGCCGGTGCGCTCGCGCTCGCGCTGCTCCAGCGCGGCGACCATGCCGGCGCCATTGTCGCGGATGCTGCGCAGGCGATCGACCTCTTCGCTGTAGCCGGGGCGGAGGATGCCGCCCTCGCGCACGGAAAACGGCGGCTCGTCACAGATGGCGCGCGCGATCCGTTCCTCCAGATCGGCGAGCGTGTCCATCTGCGCAATGTCGCGCAGCTCGGCGCTCTGCATGTTCTGCAGCAGCTCCGTCAGCCGCGGAAGCTGGCGGCTGCACGCGGCGAGCGCCGCGAGATCGCGCCCGTTGGCCGAGCCGTACACCGCGCGGCCGATCAGACGCTGCATGTCGCCGATCTCCCGCAGCGCGAGCGCCAGCTCCGGACGGCGCACGTTGTCGGAGACCAGCTCCTGCACGGCGGCAAGCCGCCGCTTGATCTGCACCGGAGAGAGCAGCGGCCGCTCGACCCACGCGCGCAGCATACGCCCGCCCATGGGCGTTTTCGTCTTGTCCAGCACCCAGAGGAGGCTGCCGCGCTTTTCGCCGGTGCGCAGGCTTTCGGTCAGCTCCAGATTGCGGCGGGTGGTATAGTCCAGCTCCATGTACCGCCGGTCGCCGAACAGCTCCAGATGGCGGATGTGGCCAAGGTCGCATTTTTGCGTTTCCTGGATGTAGGCCAGAAGCGCGCCGGAGGCGCACACGGCGGCCGATGCGCTGCCGAGACCGAGCGCATCGGTGTCCGGCGCGCTGAACTGCTCGCACACGCGCGCGGCGCTTGGCATAAATTCGAAGCGATCCCCGCCCACCTCGATCAGGCAGCCGAGCCGCTTTTTCAGGAAGGTATAGATTTCGGGATTTTCCAGCGCCCCGACGGAGAGCACCGCCTCGCGCGGGGAAAAGCGCCCCAGCTCGTTGACGATGTGGCTGGCCGCATCCGTGCCGAAGTCCGCCGCGCAGAATTCGCCCGTCGAAATGTCGCAAAACGCGACGCCGCCGGACTGCGCGTCCAGATACACGGCGCACAGGTAGTTTGAGCGCCCCTCCTCCAGCATGGAGCTTTCTGTCACCGTGCCAGGGGTGATGATGCGGATGATGTCGCGCTTGACCAGACCTTTGGCCAGCGCGGGGTCTTCCATCTGCTCGCAGATGGCGACCTTGTAGCCCTTGGCGATGAGCCGCCCGATGTACGCCTCCGCCGCGTGGTACGGCACGCCGCACATGGGCGTGCGCTCGTCCGGGTTTTCCACGTTGCGGTCGCGCGTGGTCAGCGTGAGATCCAGCTCCTTCGACGCGACGCGCGCGTCTTCGTCGAACATCTCGTAAAAATCGCCCAGCCGGAAAAACAGCAGGCAGTCGGTGTGCTGCTGCTTGATTTCGTAATATTGCCGCTTCATCGGCGTCATTTCGGCCATGTTATACCACCTCGCCAAACAGTGCCCATGTGTTGCTGGATGTGATGCGCACGGTCACAAACTGCCCCACAAGCGACGTGTCGCCCTTCATGTGCACGAGCCGCCCGCCGGTCGTGCGCGCCGTGAGCGGGTATTCTCCCCGGCCGTCCGCGCCATCCACCAGCACGCGCTGCACCGTGCCCTCGTAGGCCTTGTGCTTTTCCGCCGAGATGCGGTTGGACACCTCGACCAGCCGGTCGAAGTGTACCTGCTTGTCTTCGCGCGTGTAAGGGTCGTCCAGCTTTGCTGCGGGCGTGCCCACGCGCTTGGAGTAGATGAAGGTGAACATCGCGTCGTACTGCACTTCCTCCACGAGGGAGATCGTGTCCTCGAACTCCTCGTCCGTCTCGCCTGGAAAGCCCACGATGATGTCGGTTGTCAGCACGAGGTCGGGCATGTAGCGGCGGGCAAGCGCGACCTCCTCCAGATACTTTTCGCGGGTATAGCTCCGGTTCATGGCCTTGAGCACGCGGTTGTTCCCGGCCTGTACCGGCAGATGGATGTGATGCGCGCACTTTTCGCACTCCGCCATCGTGCGGAAGAGCTTTTCCGTCGCGTCCTTCGGGTGGCTCGTCATGAAGCGCAGCACGAAGTCGCCCGGAATGTCATTGATGCGGCGCAGCAGGTCAGAAAAGTCCACGTCCTCGTCGAGATCGCGGCCGTAGGAGTTGACGTTCTGGCCGAGCAGCGTGATGTCCCTGTACCCGGCGGCGACGAGCTGCCGCGCCTCGGCGAGAATCTCGTCCGGGTGGCGGGAGCGCTCGCGCCCGCGCACGTAGGGCACGATGCAGTACGAGCAGAAGTTGTTGCAGCCGTACATGATCGACAGCCACGCCTTCACGCTGCCGTCGCGCGCCTGCGGGATGCCCTCGGCGACGTTGCCGTCCGCCGGTGCGGTTTCAAACACGCGGTGCCTGCCGACGGCGACGCGCTCGAGCAGCTCCGGAAAGCGCCAAAGCTCGTGCGGGCCGAAGACGAGATCCACCACGCGGTAGGATTTTTTCAGCTTTTCCGCCATGTGCTCCTGCTGCACCATGCAGCCGCACACGGCGACGATCTGGTTCGGGTTTTGTTCCTTCGTGTGGTTGAGCGCGCCGACGTTGCCGAGCACGCGCTGCTCGGCGTGCTCGCGCACGGCGCAGGTGTTGATGACCACCACATCTGCCTGATAGGCATCCTGCGTAAGCCCGAAGCCCATCGCGCGGAGGTATCCGCGCAGCTTTTCGCTGTCGGCCTCGTTCTGCTGGCAGCCGTAGGTGTCCACCATGGCGAGCGGCTGCTTCCCGCGCGACTGATACATCGCGCGCAGCCGGTCGCAGATTTCCATCTGGCGGGCAATCTCCTGCCCGGAAATTTCCATTCTCTGATAGCTCATATCGGTAATTCCTCGAATCGAAAAGTCTTAGACACAATAGTTTAACATTTTGCGGTAGAATTTTCAACGATAATCCCTTATAATGTGTAGGCAAGAAACAAAGGAGGGCACAACTATGCCCAATATCAATATTCTCGCGCCCCACGTCGCCGACCTCATTGCGGCGGGCGAGGTGGTGGAGCGCCCGGCCTCCGTTGTCAAGGAGCTGGTGGAAAACGCCTTTGACGCCGGGGCAAAGAACGTCACGGTGGAGCTGCGCGGCGGCGGGATGACCTACCTGCGCGTGACGGACGACGGCTGCGGCATGGCGCCGGAGGACGCGGGCATCGCGTTTTTGCGCCACGCCACGAGCAAGCTGCGCGACGAGCACGGGCTGGAGGCCATCGGCACGCTCGGCTTCCGCGGCGAGGCGCTGGCGGCAATCTCCGCCGTGTCGCACATCGAGCTGACCACGCGCCGAACCGGCGCGCCCTCCGGCACGCGCATGACGCTCGATGCCGGGGAGATCCAGACCATGTACGAGACCGGCTGCCCGGAGGGCACGACCCTGATCGTGCGCGACTTGTTTTATAATACGCCCGCGCGGCTGAAATTCATGAAATCCGACCGCACGGAGGGCAGCGCCTGCGTCGCGGCGGCGTTTCGCTGCGCGCTGGGCCGGCCGGATGTGTCCGTGCGCTGCATCAAGGACGGGGAGGAGCAGTTTTTCTCCCCCGGAGACGGCCGGGAGGAGTCCTGCGTGTACAGCCTGCTGGGCCGCGATGCGGCAGGAACCATGCTGACGTGCCGCGGCGAGAACGACGGCGTCGCGGTGCACGGGTTCGTGTCCTCTCCCGGCGCGGGGCGCGGCAACCGCACGCAGCAGCATTTCTTCTGCAACGGGCGGTACATCAAGTCCGCAACGCTGCAGGCCGCGTTGGAGCAGGCATACCGCAACACGCTGCTGACGGGGCGCTTTCCCGCGTGCGTGCTGTACATTGAGCTGAGCTGCGCCGCTGTGGACGTGAACGTCCACCCGGCGAAGACGGAGGTCAAGTTCACGCAGGAGAAAAAGGTGTTCGACGCGGTGTATTACGCAGCGCGCTCCGCCCTGGAGGGCGAGCGCCGCACGGCTGAGATCACGCTCTCGGAAGGCACGCGGCAGGCAGCCCAGCCGAAGCCGGATTTTTACCGGAGCATGACGAGCTCGGAATTTCGCGGCAGCGGTCTTGGCACCGCGAAGCCGGTGTCCGCCCCGGCGCGCCCGTCCGCTCCGGCTACGGCCTATCGGACGGCGGCAGCGCCCACAGGCGCGGCCTTCCGTTCGCCAACGGCGCCGCGCCCGGCGCCCGCCGGATTTTCTGCCGCGCCGGTTCCACCGGCTGCGCAGACCGCACTGCCGGATCTGCCCGACTCGCCGCTGGAGCCTGCGGCACCGAAAGAATCCCCCGCGCGCCTGATCGGCGAGGCGATGGATACCTATATTCTGGTCGAAAAGGGCGACACGCTGCTGCTGATCGACAAGCACGCCGCGCACGAGCGCATCAACTTCGACCGCCTGCGTCGGCAGGACTGCGAGATCATGTCGCAGACGCTGCTGACGCCCGCGCCGTTCACACCGGACTCGGCGGACGCGGACGCGCTGCGCGCCAATCTCGATGCGCTCAACGCCCTGGGCTTTGAGCTGGAGCCGCTGGGCGAGGATGCGTTCATGATCCGCGCCGTACCGGCGCAGCTCGACCCTGCGGACGCATGCAGTGCTGTGGAGGAGATCTGCGAGCAGCTTCGCCGCGGCGGCGCGATGGACGCGCGCGCGGTGCGCGACGAGATCCTCAAAACCGTCGCCTGCAAAGCCGCCATCAAGGCCGGGTGGAAGACGGAGCCGGAGGAGCTGCTGCGGCTGGCCGGAGCCGTCCTCTCCGGCGAGGTGAAATACTGCCCGCATGGCCGCCCCGTCGCTGTGACGCTCACGCGCAGGGAGCTGGACCGGCAGTTCAAGCGGATTGTATAAAAATTTGGGGAGCAAGCTTGCTCCCCAAATAAGACGATGCATTTGATGCGTTACTTGTGATAGTACAAAATACCCATGCACTTCGGGCCGCAGTGACTCGAGACCGTGCAGCCGGCCTGCGTGCGGTAGACCTCCTCAAACGGCTGGCAGGCGCGCACGACGCGCTCCAGCTCGTCGCGGACTTCCTCGTCAAGCCCGGAGTCCGTGATGAAAATGCGGCTGCAATCTATGTCGTCGCGCCCCTTGAGCCGGTCCTCGATGTACTGTACATAGCATTTCATCAGCTTGCCGCGGTACTTTTTCGCCACGCCCATGACGCCGTTTTTCACCTCGATGGAGGGCTTGAGACTCAGCAGGTTCGCGCCGACCGCTGCGAGCGACGAGCAGCGCCCGCCGGCGACCAGATATTCCAGCGTGTCGAGCACGAAGCTGACGTCCAGCTTTTCGCGCTTTTGCTCCAGCTCCGCCGCAATGTCGGCGGCGTCCATGTCGCCGCGCCCGGCCATGATGGCGGCGTCCAGCACCAGATGGCCGATGCCGGTGGAGAGGTTGCGCGCGTCCACAGGATAGACGTTGCCGACCTCCTTTGCCGCGATGCAGGCGTTCTGGTAGCAGGCGGACATGTCGCTGGAGATCGTGAAGTGGATCACCGCGTCGCATTCCTTCCGGCACTCGGTGAAGTACGCAATGTAGTCCGACACGTTGACCGCTGCCGTCTGGCACAGCTTGCCGGTGGCACGGAAGTGCGCATACAGGTCTTCGGGGTGGATATCGACGCCGTCACGCCAGGTCTTGTCGCCGCTGACGATATAGAGCGGCGTGATGCCGATGTTGTATTGCTCGATCAGCGCGGGCGAGAGATCACAGGTGCTGTCGGCGGAAATTTTAATCTTCAAAAATGTCACCTCTGATAAAATTCGGGGAGAAATGATTGGATTTTCATGGTTTTTCTATGTTTAGCATTTTAACACTTTTCTAATAGTTTGCATAGTCCTATTTTTCACCCAAAAAGGAGAAAGTATCACATGCCGCCCAAAATTGCAGTCATTACAGGACCGACGGCGTCGGGCAAAACCGCGCTCGGCGTGGCGCTGGCCGAGACGCTGCACGGCGAGGTCGTTTCGGCCGACTCCATGCAGATCTATCGCCGGATGGACATCGGCACCGCGAAGCCGACGCCGGAGGAAATGCGCGGCGTGCCGCACCATATGATCGACGTGGCCGAGCCGGAGGAGAACTATTCCGTGGCGCGCTACGTTGCGGAGGCCTCCGCCTGCGTGGACGATATCCTTGCGCGCGGAAAGCTGCCGGTCGTCGTGGGCGGTACGGGGCTGTATATCGACTCGCTCGTTTCCGGCCGCACGTTTGCCGACGGCTCGTCCGACTCCGCGCTGCGGCAGGAGCTGAATGAGCGCTATGATGAGATCGGCGGCGAGGGGCTGCTGGGGGAGCTGCGCAAGGTCGATCCGGAGCGCGCGCAAAAACTCCATGCGGCGGACAAAAAGCGCATCGTCCGCGCGATGGAGGTGTACATTCTCACCGGCAAGACCATCACGCAGCACGACGCGGAGACGCGCGCGCGTCCGCCCCGGTACGATGCGGCGCGCATCGCGCTGGACTTCACGGAGCGCGCCGACCTCTATGCGCGCATCGACCGGCGCGTGGACACGATGGTGGAAGCGGGCCTGTTCGACGAGGTGCGCGCCCTGCTCGCATCGGGCGTTCCCGGCGACTGCACCGCGATGCAGGCGATCGGCTACAAGGAGGCCGCCGGCGCGGTGCGCGGGGAGATTACCGAAGCGGAGGCCGCCGAACGCATCCGGCAGGAGTCGCGCCGGTACGCCAAGCGGCAGCTTACGTGGCTGCGGCGCGATCCGTCCCTGTTCTGGATTCGGTTTGAAAAAACGCCGGACATGGCGCTGGCCAGACGGCTTTCGACCGGTTTCTTGGTTCGCCGCGGTATAGAATAGTGGCCTGTACAGACCGGGCGCGCGGCGCCCTGCCCGCCCGATTTGTATAAATTCACTATTTCACGGGGCGGGAAAATATGTTACACTTAAAAAATAGCGCCGCTCCGACAGAGAAGGAGCGTGCACCCATGCAAAAAACACAGAATCTTCAGGATGGTTTCCTCAATCGCATCCGGCAGGAGAAGGTGCCTGTCACGATGTTTCTGATGAACGGCTTTCAGATGCGCGGTATTGTCCGCGGGTTTGACAGCTTTGTGGTCATTCTCGAAGCGGACGGCAAGCAGCAGATGATCTACAAGCATGCGATCTCGACCGTCTGCCCGATCCATTCCATTGAGCTGAGAGAGGAAAGCTGACCGCCGCCGCACTTCCGTTGCGAAAGGGGTGTTCTGCTTGAAAAAAACGAATACGGTCATCAATATCGCAATGGTCGTGCTGTTTGCGGCGATGCTGATCTATCTCGGCGTTTACATCTTTCGGTCTACCCAGCAGGGCTACGTCACCGCGCCCGCCGTCGTCGTCACGGTCAACGAGAGCGGACAGGCCTCCGGCATTGTGGTGCGTAAGGAGCGGCTGCTCAGCTCGGACAAGGCGTACGTCTCCGTATCCGTGGACGACGGCAGCGAGGTCGCGCGCGGCAGCGAGGTGGCCATCGGCGTGAACTCGCAGGAGGCGCTCGAGCGGGCCAGCCGCGCCCGCGAGCTGAAAACGGAGATCGACTATGTCAGCAGCCTGCTTTCGAGCATGAGTGCCGCCTCCGGCGCGACCGAGCAGGACGCCGCCGTGCGCTCCGGGATCCTGAAGCTCTCTGCCGCCGTCAGCTCCGGCGACGTGGGCGAGCTCGACAGCATTTGCACGAATCTCGGCTCGCTGCTGCTCGGTGGCGGCGCCACCGTGACGCAGAGCGATCTGGATGCGCTGCAGGCAGAGCTGCGCCAGCTGCAGTCCGCAACCGGGAGCGATGGGAGCATTACCGCCCCGGCCGCCGGCGTGTTCACGACTGTGACGGACGGGTACGAGAGCCTGACCTATGCGGATCTGGACGAGCTGACGCCCGACGGCGTCGCGGCGCTCAGCAGCCGGAAGACCGCTGTGGACGATCATGTGATCGGAAAGCTTGTCACCTCGAAAAAGTGGTACTTTGCCGCCGTGATGCAGCAGGCGGACGCCGATCGGCTCTCTCCCGGCGGCAGCGCCACGCTGGATTTCGGCCGGCATTACAGCAGCGAAATTCAGGCCACCGTCGTGCGTATGAGCGAGCCGGTGGACGGAGAGGTCGCCGTCATCTTCTCGTGCAACACCGCGCTTGCCGATACGCTCGCCATGCGCGAGGCGACCGCTGAGGTCGTGTATACGGAGTATACCGGCATCCGCGTGCCGCTCAAGGCTGTACATATGGACGGGGACGGCGGCACCTATGTATATGTCATCACTGCCGGGCAGCTTGAGGCGAAGCCGGTGGAGATCCTTTATCAGACCGGGGACTACTGTCTGGTCGCGCGCGGCTCGGAGAGCAATTCTTTGCGCGCGGGCAACGAGATTGTGGTTTCGGGTAAGAATCTGACCGACGGCAAGGTCGTCGGTTAAGGAGGCGTGGTTTTTATGACGATTGCGGAACAGGTTGCGGAAATCCGCCGCCGGATGGACGCCGCCGCCGTGCGCAGCGGCCGCACCGGAGCGGATATCATGCTCGTCGCCGCCACGAAGATGAACGACGCCGGGCGCGTCCGCGAGGCGGTGGCCGCCGGGGTCGACGCCTGCGGCGAGAACCGCGTGCAGGAGCTGGTGGAAAAGCGCGCGCAGGGCGCTTACGAGGGCGCGCCGCTGCACTTCATCGGCCACTTGCAGACGAATAAGGTGAAGCAGGTGGTCGGCGTTGCCGACCTGATCCAGTCCGTGGACTCCGGGGAGCTGCTTGCGCGCATCAACCGGCGCGCGGAAGCGCTCGGCATCGTGCAGGACATTCTGCTGGAAGTCAACATCGGCGGGGAGGAGGCCAAATCCGGCATCGCGCCGGAGATGCTGCCTGCGCTGCTGGAATCCGCAGCCGGATATGCGCATCTGCGCGTGCGCGGGCTGATGGCCATTCCGCCGATTTGCGAAAAACCGGGCGGAAACAATGTATATTTCTCCCGAATGCGCGAGCTTTTTGTTGACATTGGAACAAAAAAATACGATAATGTTTTCATGGATTTTCTGTCCATGGGCATGAGCGGGGATTTTGAGGACGCTATCGAATGCGGCGCGAATATGGTTCGCGTCGGCTCGTCCATTTTCGGCGCGCGGGATTATTCGCAGCGCTGACGCTACAGAAACAAAAGCAGCCTGATCTTTGGCGGGCTGCATAGGAGGATTCGTCAGATATGGGTTTTCTGGATGAACTGAAAAAAATGACTCGTCCCTATGATGATGAGGACGACTTTTACGAAGACGAGGAAGAAGCCATTCCGGTCGCGGAGGAAGCGCCGGAACCGGAGCGCCCGCGCGCAAAGAGCGCGCCCGCGCCGAGAAAAAGTTCCTTTATTAGCGACAGCACCAGTCAGGCCGAGCGCTCCGTGCAGCAGGCCTACGCGCCGAAGCGTGAAACGCGCGCGCCGGAAAAGGTCGTGAACCTCAACACCGGCTCGCAGCTCAAGGTGGTGCTGGTCAAGCCGGATCGGTTTGAGGCTGCCGCGGAGATCGCCGATCATCTGCGCGACCGCCGTGCGGTGCTCATCAATCTGGAGCAGACGAACAAGGACATTGCCCGCCGCCTGATCGACTTTCTGTCCGGTGTGGCCTATGCGCAGGACGGCAAGATCCGCCGCATCGCCACCGCGACGTATATCATTACGCCGTTCAACGTCGATCTCATGGGCGATCAGCTCGACGAGATGGAGTCCGGCGAGTTCCGCCTGTGATACCGGGCATACTGAATATCGTGTACAAATCCATGCCGGGCGTGCCCGGCGGCAGATGGAGATACCAAAATAAAAAACAGGGATTGGGGGATTTTCCGTTATGACTCCTCAGGACATCCGGGAAAGAGCCTTGGAAAAGGCGATGTTCGGCGGATATGATATGGCCACGGTGGACAAGTTCCGCGAAGAGGTCGCCATAGAGCTGGCTGCCAAAGAGAAGGAAATAGCCGTGCTCAAGGGCAAGATGAAGGTTCTCGTTGACAAGATAGAAGAGTATCGCTCAACCGAGGACGCCATGCGTCTTGCGCTGCTTTCTGCGCAGAAGATTGGAAAGCAGATAGAAGAGGACGCGCAGAAGCGCGCCGACGAAGTGATTACCAGCGCGAACACGCAGGCCGAGAAGGTGCTCGGCGGGCTGCGTCAGGCCAAGGCTGAGGAGGAGGAGAAGCTCCTCGCGGCGCAGACGGCCTGCGCAAAGTTTTTGGAAGACGCCCGCGCACTGTGTCTCACGCAGCTCAATTATCTGGATACGCTGACGGCGGTCAAGCGGCAGGAGAAGGCTCCTGTGCAGCAGGCGGCTCCCGCACAGCAGCCGGAAGTGCAAGAGACCATTCGCAGCATCGACGATTCTGTGGCTCAGATTACCGAGGACGCGCCTGAAATCGACATTGCTCCCGCCATGGAGAGCAATCAACCCGCCACCGACGATGCGGCTGATGAAGCAACGCAGCTTTACAACTTCCTGCACAACAGCTGATTCATCACCTGATTGCCAGAAATCCAGGCGGGACGGCGCATTGCGCCGGCCCGCCTTACTCAATATTTTGCCATGCTGAACCTGATGAGAGGAGAAATAGAAACCATGTCGAAAGATTACAATGCGACGATCAATCTCCCGAAGACCGACTTCCCCATGCGCGCCGGTCTTCCGAAGCGCGAGCCGGAAATGCTCCGCCGCTGGGAGGAACAGGGCATCTACAACGAGATGCTCAAGAAGAACGAGGGCAAGCCCCTGTTCTCCCTGCACGACGGCCCTCCGTTCTCCAACGGCGACATTCACATGGGTCACGCGCTCAACAAGGCCCTGAAGGACTTCATTACCCGCAGCTACGCCATGCGCGGTTACTACACGCCGTACATTCCCGGCTGGGACAACCACGGCATGCCCATCGAATCGGCAATCATCAAGGAGCAGAAGCTCAACCACAAGGAAATGAGCGTGGCCGACTTCCGCAGCGCGTGCCATGACTATGCGGAGAAGTATGTCCAGCGCCAGATGGCCGGCTTCAAGCGCATGGGCGTGATCGGCGACTGGGAGCACCCCTACTGCACGATGGACAAGGGCTTCGAGGCGGACGAGGTGCGCGTCTTTGGCGAGATGTACAAGAAGGGCTACATCTACAAGGGACTCAAGCCCGTATACTGGTGCGTCAAGGACGAGACCGCGCTGGCCGAGGCGGAGATTGAGTATCACGACGATCCCTGCACCACGGCTTACGTCAAGTTCCCGATGAAGGACGATCTCGGCAAGCTCAGCCATCTGGATCTCAGCAAGGTCTATTTCCTCATCTGGACCACCACGATCTGGACGCTGCCCGGCAACCTCGGCATCATGGTGCATCCGGAGGTCAACTATGCCTTCGTGAAGGCGGCAAACGGCGAGATCTATATCGTGGCCGAGGATCTGGTCGAGCGCGTCATGCAGATCGGCGGCATCTCGGAATATGAGGTGATCGAGACCCATCCCGGCTCCTTCTTCGAATACATGCTGGCGCAGCACCCCTTTATGGACAAGTCCTCCCTGCTGATGGAGGCGGACATCGTCACAACGGACGACGGCACGGGCCTCGTGCACACCGCGCCCGGCTTCGGCATGGACGACTATCTGGTCGGCAAGCAGTACAATCTGGATATGGTCGTCCCTGTGAACGATCAGGGCCGCCATACCGACTATGCCGGCAAGTATGCAGGACTCACGACGGACGAGTCCAACCCCATCATTCTGGCAGATATGAAGGAGAGCGGCGTGCTCTTCGCCACGCAGGATGTGGTGCACGCCTATCCGCACTGCTGGCGCTGCAAAAATCCGATCATCTTCCGCGCGACCCCGCAGTGGTTCTGCTCGGTCGATTCGTTCAAGGAAGAGGCCGTCGCCGCCTGCGAGGACGTCCGCTGGCTGCCCGCGTGGGGCAAAGAGCGCATGGGCGCTATGATCCGCGAGCGCGCCGACTGGTGCATCTCCCGCCAGCGCCGCTGGGGCCTGCCCATCCCGGTGTTCTACTGCAAGGACTGCGGCAAGCCCGTCTGCAACGACGCATCCATCGAAGCCGTCGCCACGCTGTTTGAGAAAGATGGCAGCAACGCATGGTTTGACATGGACGCGGCCGATATCCTGCCGGAAGGCTTCACCTGCCCGCACTGCGGCGGCAAGCACTTCGAGAAAGAGACCGACACGCTCGACGGCTGGTTCGACTCCGGCTCCACCCATTTCGCTGCCATGCAGCGCGATCAGGGCTTCTGGCCCGCCACGATGTACATCGAGGGCGGCGACCAGTACCGCGGCTGGTTCCAGTCCTCTCTGCTTGTGGCGGTCGGCGCGCTCGGCAAGGGCGCTCCGTACAAGGAATGCCTCACGCACGGCTGGACGGTCGACGGCGAGGGCAAGGCCATGCACAAGTCTCTCGGCAACGGCATGGATCCGACCGAGATCATCAACGAATTCGGCGCGGACATGCTGCGCCTGTGGGCCGGTTCCGCGGACTATCATGTGGACGTGCGCTGCTCGAAGGAGATTTTCAAGCAGCTCAGCCAGAACTATCTGAAGTTCCGCAACACCGCGCGCTACTGCCTCGGCAACCTCAACGGCTTCGACGCGGAAAACCTCGTCGCGCCGGAGGATATGCTCGAGCTGGACCGCTGGGCGATCACGAAGCTCAACGGCCTGATCGAAAAGGTCGCCGCGGCCTACGACGACTATGAGTTCCACGTCATCTCCCACGCGATCAACGACTTCTGTGTCGTGGAGCTGTCCAGCTTCTATCTGGATATCATCAAGGACCGTCTCTACTGCGACGGGAAAAACAGTCTGGAGCGCCGCAGTGCGCAGACCGCGCTGTACCTCATCCTCGACAGCATGACGAAGATGTTCGCGCCGATCCTCGCTTTCACCTGCGACGAGATCTGGCAGGCCATGCCGCACCGCAGCGGCGACGATCCGCGCAACGTGGTGCTCAACGAGATGAACCACCCCTTCACGGCGTACGCGCTGGACGAGGCGGCCATGGAAAAATGGGATCACATGATTGCCATGCGCAACGACGTCAATGTCGTGCTTGAGGGCGCGCGCGCCGGCAAGCGCATCGGCAAGCCGCTGGAGGCGGCCGTGACCCTCCGCCCGCAGGACGACGCGGCCAGGGCGCTGCTCGACGAGGTGGCCGGCATGAATCTGGCCGAGCTGCTGATCGTCTCCAAGTGCCTCGTCGAGGAATCCGGCGAGCCGGACGCCGACGCCGTCACCGGTCAGGGCGCCAATTATCCCGGACTGTCCATCACCGTGCAGGAAGCGCCCGGCATGAAGTGCCCGCGCTGCTGGACGCACTCTGAGCAGGCCGATCCCGAAACCGGCCTGTGCCCGCGCTGTGCCGCAGTACTTGCTGCCGAACAATAATCGCCCGCTGAAAGCGAGGAACCTGCCATGTTGTACGCAATCGTCGCCGTTCTGATCCTGATCGCCGATCAGGGACTGAAATATTGGGTTACGCTGCATATCCCGCTGGAGGACGGCGTCGTGGAGCTGATTCCCGGCGTGCTGGAGCTGATGAATATTCACAACTACGGCGCAGCCTTCGGCATCCTGCAAAACGCGCCGCGCTGGGTGTTCATCCTGATCGCTGTCGTGTTCGCAGCCGTCGTCATCGTCAGCCTGCGGCGCAACTGGATCCACGGAAAATTCGGCCGCTGGACCGCCGTGCTGGTGCTTGCGGGTGCGCTCGGCAACTGCATTGACCGAATGCTGAGCGGCTATGTCGTGGATATGTTCAATTTCCCGTTTGAATTTCCGCTGATCCACCATTTCGCCGTGTTCAATCTGGCGGATATCTTCATCACCGTCTGCGGCATTCTGTTCTGCCTGCACGTGCTGTTCTTCCGGGGCGACAAGGCCGCGCCGGAGACGGCGGGCGCAAAAGCGCAGCGAAAGCCGAAGACACAGGCGCCGAAACAAGCAAAGCCGCGCCGCACCACCGTCGAGCCGCAGCGAACCCCGTCTGCCCAGCCCGCAGAGGTGGGCGCGGATCCGGACGATCCGTTCGCTGCATGGGGTCGCGCCAAGCCTGCAAAGGCGAAGCCGGCCCGCCCTGCGCCAAAGGCAGAGCCGGCGCCCCCGGCGCAGCCGCCGGCGCCGAGCGTGCCCCCGGTGCAGCCGCCAAAGACGGACTTCCTGTCCCATCTGGAGACGGACGCCCCGGCGGACGCGGATTTCGACTTCTCGCTGGATGACATCCTGCAGGAATTTTCGGATGACATATGACGAAACTGACGTTACAAACACAGGAGAGCGCCGAACGCATCGACGCTCTCCTTGCGCGCTCTGTTGCGGGACTCACACGCAGCGCCGCCCAGCGGCTGCTGGAGCAGGGGGCCGTGACGAAAAACGGCGCGCCCGTGAAGAAAAATTACAAAACGGCTCCCGGCGACGTGTTTGAAATTGTGCTGCCGGACGCTGCGGAGACCCCGCTTGCCGCGCAGGACATTCCACTCGACGTCGTGTACGAGGACGACGATCTCATCGTCGTGAACAAGCCGCGCGGCATGGTGGTGCATCCCGCGCCCGGCCACGAGGACGGCACACTCGTCAACGCGCTGCTGTATCACTGCGGCGAGAGTCTTTCCGGCGTCGGCGGTGAGCGCCGTCCCGGCATCGTCCACCGCATCGACAAGGACACGTCGGGGCTTATCATCGCGGCGAAAAACGATTTTGCGCACCTTGCCCTCTCCGCGCAGCTCGCCGACCACACGCTTGCGCGCACGTATGAGGCCGTGGTTCACGGCGCGCTGCGGGCGGACAGCGGCACGGTGGATGCGCCCATCGGCCGCCATCCAACCGACCGAAAGCGCATGACCGTCACGGACAAAAATTCCCGCCGCGCCGTTACGCACTGGGCGGTGCTCGCGCGCTACAACGGGTACACGCACGTGCGCTGCAATCTGGAGACCGGCCGCACGCACCAGATCCGCGTGCACATGGCGTACATCGGCCATCCCATCCTCGGCGACATGGTCTATGGCCGCAAGCGCCCGGAAAAGGGGCTGGAGGGCCAGTGCCTGCACGCGCGCGCCCTGCGCTTTCTCCACCCGCGCACTGGCGAGCCGGTCACGCTGACGTGCGACCTGCCGCAGTATTTTCAGGACGTGCTCGCACGCCTTGGCCCACAAGTCGATTTTTGAATCAGGAGGAATCCCTATGCGAAGAAAAGACCGCGAGATCACGGATTTTGACGAAATTCTTTCCGTCATGCAGCAATGCGACGTCTGCCGGCTCGCCCTGCACGACGAGCCGTATCCCTACATCCTGCCCCTGAACTTCGGCATGGAGGTCGAGGGCGCGCAGATCACGCTCTACTTCCACGGTGCGAGTGCCGGAAAGAAGTACGACCTGATTGCGCGCGACCCGCACGTGGGCTTCGAGATGGACCGCGGACATCAGCTGGTGCTCGACGGGGAGACGGGCAACTGCACCATGGCGTATGAAAGCGTTATGGGTACCGGCATCATTACGATCGTGCCCGACGCGGAAAAGGAGGCCGCGCTGCGCCGCCTCATGGCGCACTACCGCGCGGCGGATTTCCCCTATAATCCCAAGGCTGTTCCCGTTACGACGATCCTGAAGCTGACGGTGGATTCCCTCACCGCCAAGCGGCGTGCAGCGCGGCAATAACTGCGCGTAAAAAGAACCCGAAGACGCAGCGCGTCTTCGGGTTCTTTTTTTAGATTCGTTCGTATGTGCAAAACTGATACCGCACGCCGTCGTGCTCGGCGGGTGGTTCTGCGCAGGTGCAGCGCCACGCGGGGTCGGTGTCCAGGTTTGGGAAAAACACGTCCGAGTGGGGTACAGCGTCAATTTTCGTGACGAAAACGCGGCTCATGTGGGGAAACATCTCCCGAAACACGGAATCTCCGCCGATGACAAAGCTGCGGTCATATGCCTGTGCCGCGTCGAGCGCCTCCGCCGCGCTGTGCACGACGATCGCGCCCTCGATCCCGATGTTCTGCCGGGTGAGCACGAGATTCACGCGCCCCTTGAGCGGCTTGCCGCCGGGGAAGTCCGGCAGCGTGCGGCGGCCGACGATCACGGCACTGCCTTGGGTGAGCGCCCGAAAGCGTTTGCGGTCTGCGGGGATCACGAGCGGCTGCGTGCCTTTTGCGCCAATGCCCCAGTCGGCATACACGGCAACGATTGCGTCCATCCGTTCGCCTCCTTCTTATACTGCGATGGGGATCTTGCCCGTGAACTCGCTGTATTCGTAGCCCTCCACGCGGAAATCGTCGCGCGTGAACTGATAGAAATCCTTGACGTCCGGGTTCATGGAGAACTTCGGCGCGGGCTTCGGCTCGTTTTGGATGATCTGCTCGATCACGGGCACATGCCGGTCATAGATATGCGCGTCGGCAATGACGTGCACCAGCTCGCCCACCTGCAGGCCGGACACCTGCGCAAACATGTGTACCAGCACAGAGTACTGCACCACGTTCCAGTTGTTCGCGGCGAGCATGTCCTGCGAGCGCTGGTTGAGGATGGCGTTGAGCGTGTTGCCGGAGACGTTGAACGTCATGGAATACGCGCACGGATAAAGCGCCATCTCGTGCAGGTCGTCAAAATTGAAGATATTCGTCAGAATGCGGCGCGAGGCGGGGTTGTGCTTCAGGTCGTACAGCACGCGGTCCACCTGATCGAAGTCGCCCTCCGCGTAGTGGTGCTTCACGCCGAGCTGATAGCCGTAGGCCTTGCCGATGGAGCCGGTTTCGTCTGCCCACTGATCCCAGATGTGGCCGCGCAGATCGTGGATGTTGTTCGACTTCTTCTGCCAGATCCAGAGCAGCTCGTCCACGGCGGTTTTCCAGTAGGTGCGCCGCAGCGTCAGCAGGGGGAACTCCTCTGCAAGATTGTACCGGTTGACGATGCCGAATTTCTTGACGGTGTGCGCCGGAGCGCCGTCGTCCTCCCAGCGGGGGCGTACCTCGCGGTCAGTGTCCCACACGCCGTTTTCGAGAATGTCGCGGCAGTTCTGAATGAAGATTTCGTCTGCGTAGCTCACGGAAGATCCCTCCTAAATTGGTCACTCAAACTCAGTATAACAGAGTGCCCGGCGCATTTCAAATAAAACTACAGCTTTTCTTGGACACCGGCGCGAATCCAGTCGCATTTTGTGCAATTTCCCTCAAAAACCGTACAGAAATTTTACAGAAAACCGCTCCCATTTTTATGGACTGGATGATATAATCAGAACAGGGAAAGTTACACCCGAAAATTCTTTTATGGAGGAACAACATGAAGCATTCAAAGAAACTGCTCTCTCTTCTGCTGGTGCTGTGCATGGTGCTCAGTCTGACCTGCACCGCATTTGCGGCGGATGGTGCGGCCATGAAGTCGGATGACATCGTTGTGTTGTATACGAACGATGTGCATTGTCAGGTCGATCCCAAGGTCGACAAAGAAGTTCAGACCAACGCTGGATACACCAATGTTGCGGCTTATAAGGCGGACATGGAAGCTGCGTACAACCATGTCACCCTCGTTGACTGCGGCGACGCGATTCAGGGCGGTCCGATCGGCGCTATGACCAAGGGCGAAGCGATTGTTGAGGTCATGAACGCAGTCGGCTATGACATTGCCACTTTCGGCAATCATGAGTTCGACTACGGCATGGATCAGCTCGCAAACCTGGTTGAAAGCGCGAACGCGCAGTACATCTCCTGCAACTTCACCTACACCGGCGAGGGCGATGCGAAGGTTTCCGCCGAGCCCTATGTGATCAAGGACTATGGTGACACCAAGGTCGCGTTCGTCGGCATCTCCACGCCGGAGAGCTTTACCAAGTCCACGCCGACCTTCTTCCAGGACGAGGACGGCAACTATATCTACTCCTTCGCGGAAGGTAACAACGGCAAGGATCTGTACGATACAGTGCAGAAGGCGGTTGACGATGCGAAGACTGCCGGCGCTGACTACGTCGTCGCGGTTGCGCACACCGGGACGGACAAGGACTCCGCGCCTTGGACTTCGCCGGAAGTCATTGCCAATACGACGGGCATTGACGTCTATCTGGACGGGCATTCCCACAGCACTATCGCTGGCGAAAAGGTTGCCAACAAGGACGGCAAAAACGTGATCCTGACCTCCACTGGCACGAAACTGGAGAACATTGGTAAGCTGGTTATTGGCGCGGAAGGCATTACCACCGAGCTGGTCAATGCTGCAAACTATACCAAGACGAGCGAAGCGGCCTCTGCTGCGATTGGGGCGGTTGAGAAAGATCTGAACGCAGAGCTCGGGAAGGTTGTTGCGAAGTCCGACGTCGATTTGACGACGCTGAATCCCGAAACGGGAAAGCGTGCAGTCCGCTCCGCAGAGACCAACCTCGGCGACCTGTGCGCAGATGCGTACAGAGTGCTGTATAATACCGACATCGGCTTTGTCAACGGCGGCGGCGTCCGCGCGGATATCGAGGCCGGCGACATCACTTACGGTCAGATTATCGAGGTTCACCCGTACTCCAATGAGGCGTGCGTGGTCAAGGTCTCCGGTCAGGCGATTCTGGACGCGCTGGAGCTGAGCGCCAGTGCCTACCCGAGCGAGAATGGCGGCTTCCTGCAGGTTTCCGGCCTGCATTATGAAATCAACAGCAATATCCCGTCTTCTGTTGTGAAGACCGACAAGGGCGCGTTTGTTAAGGTCGAGGGAGACCGCAGAGTTTCCAACGTATATCTGCTTAACGACGAGACCGGCGCATATGATGTCCCGATCGATCCGGAGGCGGTCTATACGGTCGCTTCCCATAACTACATGCTGCTCAGCGGCGGCGACGGCTACACCATGTTCAAGAACGACCCGAAGTTCGAGCAGGATACCACCATCACCCCGAGACTGGATAATAAGGTTCTGATCGATTACATCGTGGACGAGCTGGGCGGTGTGGTTCCGGTGAATTATCTCTCACCGGAGGGACGCATTTATGTCGGGACACCTGAGGAGATCGCAAATCAGAAGGCGATGGATGATGCAGAGGCGCCGCTGTTTGGACTCCTTTCTCTGATTGGTAATGAGTCCTGCTATACGGAAGAGTCTTATGCTGGTGTGAATGCGGCGCTCAAGGCTTATCTGGTGGCGAAAACGGTGGAAGATGTTGAGAACTCCATTGAAATGCTCAAGACTGCCATTCCGGAGCTCGTTTTCGTGCCCAACACCTTCGAGGACGTTGCAGCCGACGCGTGGTATGCGAGCGCGGTGGACTTTGTCCAGGCGGCCGGCCTGATGAATGGCATGGGCGATGCGCAATTTGCCCCGGATGTCACCATGACCCGCGCGATGGTTGCGACGGCTCTGTACCGCGATGCAGGTTCTCCGAGTGTGGAGAACATGGACTGCCCGTTCACCGATCTGGAAGCGGGATGGTACTATGTGGATGCTGTGATCTGGGCCTACAATAAAGGTATTTTCATCGGTACGACGGGAGCGACCTTTGATCCCAATGCGCCCATTACCCGCGAGCAGATGGCGACTGTGTTGGTACGCATGAGCGGCGTGGACACCAAACCGATAGAGGCCGCCGAAGCGGAACTCGTTGCGCTGCTGCAGGAGCTTTACACGGACGGCGCTGCGATCTCCAGATATGCCCGCGCGTCGGTGGCTGTATGCAATGCAGCCGGCCTGATGGTTGGTGATGCAGCCGGCACGTTCCGTCCGCAGAGCGGTCTGACCCGCGCAGAGTTTGCCCGAGTTATGGAGAATGCGTACAATATCGGCATCAAGGAGATCCTTGGCACGGGAAATGACGTTGCCTCTGTGGCTACTGCGCTTGTGGCATAATTCTGCAAATAGCAAAGTCAAAAAGGAGACTGCATTGCAGTCTCCTTTTTTGCTGCGCATGGGAGACGGGAAAAAACGGGTTTCGACTTGACAATCCAGACAAATTCATTACAATAGGGTGTGCTCAGGTGAGCAAGTACAGTTTGTAACAGGAGACATGACCATGAATCAGTATTTGGATATATCCCCCGAAGTGCAGCAGGCGCTGGCAGAAGGCCGCCCGGTCGTCGCGCTGGAGAGCACGATCATCTCCCACGGTATGCCGTACCCGAAAAACGTGGAGACGGCCATGCTGGTGGAGCAGACCATCCGCGAAAACGGCGCGGTGCCCGCAACGATTGCGATCCTCGGCGGTCGCCTGAAGGCCGGCCTGTCCCCGGAGGAGATCGAGTATCTCGGCAAATCCGGCAGAGCCGTTGCGAAGGTTTCCCGCCGCGACCTGCCCATGATCGTGGCGCGCGGCGCGGACGGCGCCACCACCGTCACCACCACGATGATGATCGCGCACATGGCGGGCATCTCCGTGTTCGCCACCGGCGGCATCGGCGGCGTGCACCGCGGTGCGGAGACGACGATGGACATTTCCGCCGACCTTGAAGAGCTGGCACAGACGCCGGTGATGGTCGTGTGCGCGGGCGCAAAGGCGATCCTCGACCTCGGCCTGACGCTGGAGTATCTGGAGACCAAGGGCGTGCCCGTGATCGGCTACGGCACGGACGAGCTGCCCGCGTTCTATACGCGCGAGAGCGGGCTCGGCGTGGACGCGCGCGTCGATACGCCGGAGGCACTGGCCGCGATGTTTACCGCGCAGCGCGGCATGGGCCTGAAGACCGGCATGCTGGTCACGAACCCCATTCCGGCGGAGTACGCGATGGACAAGGCCACCATCGACGCGGCCATCGATCAGGCGCTGCGCGAACTGCGCGAGCAGGGTGTCCACGGCAAGGAGACCACGCCGTTCCTGCTTGCCCGCGTGGTGGAGCTGACCGGCGGCGACAGTCTGGAGAGCAACATTCAACTCGTTTTGAACAACGCGCGGCTGGCGTCCAAAACGGCGGCTGCCCTGTGCAAGTGACGTGGGCTGGCTGATTTTTGCGATCGCGGCGGTATTCGGCCTCGGCCTTGTGATCGGCGCCATCGCATCCCGCAGGCAAATGAGCACGGCGGTCGTTGTGGTGCTGTGCATCGTGGGCATGGGCATCTTCCTTGTCGGCGCTCTGCTGGCGATCGGCGTTGGCCTGCTGTGACAAATCCAACCGACAAAAAACCACCCCGAACGTTTCGGGGTGGTTTTGCTGCTTGGTGTACGATTATTTTTTGTTGCGGAAGATCATTTTCGGCGTCTCGACGCTGGCCTTGGTGTTGGCCGAGACGGACTCGGTAAGGAACGAGTTGCCGCCGATGACGGAATTCGCGCCGATGACGGTTTCGCCGCCGAGGATGGACGCGCCGGAATAGATCGTGGCGTTGTCCTCCACGGTCGGGTGGCGCTTGCCGACGACGCTGTGTCCGCCGCGCGGGGACAGCGCGCCGAGCGTCACACCCTGATAGAGCTTCACATGGTTGCCGATGATCGTCGTCTCGCCGATGACGATGCCGGTGCCGTGGTCGATGAAGAAATATTCGCCGATGGTTGCGCCGGGGTTGATGTCAATACCGGTTGCGCCGTGGGCGTACTCGGTCATGATGCGCGGGATGAGCGGCACCTTGCTCTCGTACAGCTCGTGCGCCACGCGGTAGACGAAGATGGCGTACAGACCGGGGTAGGAGAAAATGACCTCCTCCTTGCTGCCGGCAGCGGGGTCGCCCTCATAGTTCGCGGCGACGTCTTTCATCAGCATGGTCTGAATTTTGGGCAGGTTGCTGAAAAACCGCTCGCACACGGCGTCGGTGCGCGCGTCCAGCTCGGCGGGGTCGGCCACGGTGTTCGACAGCGCCAGGTGCACCTGCTCCTGCAGGGCGGAAAAAATATCGCCGAGCAGATATTCCACATACGTCTCAGCAGACACCTGCGAGACGGTCGCGCCGCCGAAATAGGCGGGGAAGAAGACCTTTTGCAGGCTGTTGATGATCTGGATAATCACGTCGCGGTTGGGCAGGCGAAGCTGGTCGCTGTACATGGGAACCTCGGCGGTCTCGTAGTTGTTGGAAATCTGGGCTGCAACGGCGTGCAGCAGGCTTTTCTGTGTCATGACGGTTCTCTCCTCAAATTTTTTTCAGTGCTGGAACATGGGCGTGGACAGATAGCGGTCGCCGGTGTCCGGCAGGACGGCGACGATGGTTTTGTTGGCGTTTTCCGGCCGGGCGGCGAGCTTTGCCGCGGCGCACAGCGCGGCGCCGGAGGATATGCCGACGAGAATGCCCTCGTCGTCGGCCATCGCGCGCCCGTAGGCATAGGCCTCATCGTCCGTGATGCGCAGCACCTCGTCGTAGAGTGCGGTATCCAGAATCTCGGGAACGAAGTTCGCCCCGATGCCCTGAATGCCGTGCGGCCCGGCCTTGCCGCCGGACAGCAGCGGGGAAGCGTCCGGCTCCACCGCAACGATGCGGATCGCCGGGTTCTGCTCTTTCAGATACCGGCCCGTACCGGTCAGCGTGCCGCCGGTGCCGACGGTCGCCACAAAGATGTCCACTTGCCCGCCCGTGTCCTGCCAGATCTCCGGGCCGGTGGTCTTGTAGTGGGCTTCGGGGTTGTGCGGGTTTGTGAACTGGCCGGGCACGAAGCTGCCGGGAATTTCGGCGGCGAGCGCTTCGGCCTTTTCCACCGCGCCCTGCATCCCCTGTGCGCCGGGCGTGAGCACCAGCTCCGCGCCGTAGGCGGCGAGCAGATTGCGGCGCTCCTGGCTCATGCTGTCCGGCATGGTGAGGATGACGCGATAGCCGCGCGCGCGGGCGACCGACGCAAGGCCAATGCCGGTGTTGCCGCTGGTCGGCTCAATGATGACGGAGCCGGGACGGAGCTTGCCCTCGGCCTCCGCGCGCAGGATCATCTCCAGTGCGACGCGGTCCTTGGCGCTGCCGGCGGGGTTCATGCCCTCCAGCTTCACGAGGACCGTCGCGCGCAGACCGCGCTTTTTTGCAAACTGCCGGACCTCCAGCAGCGGGGTGTTGCCGATCAGCTCCGCAACGCTGTGATAGACGTTCATAATACGCTCCTTTCGCATGAAACTGCACGCGCCGTTCCGGCGTGCTACAGAAGCAGGCAACTGCCGGTGCGTGTGAAGTTTTTGTGCATCGTTTCCGACTGCCCCGGAAGGGGCGGGGAAACGGCGCATCTTATACTTGTCATAGCAAAAAAAGCAGGAAGCCTGAAACTTCCTGCTTTTACATGCCTGGTTGTGATAAAGCGGTGCGCAGCCGCGCATGACGCGCCGCGATTCGCCGCTTCTAGCAGAAAGTATGATCCATTTGGGCATGACAACAACAGGCGCAGGGACAAACCGCACCCGTGATGGTCTTGTTGCCGCAAACGAACATATACCTTCTCCTTTCGTTTCCTTATTTCAGGTATAACATCTTATGCTACATTTGTCAAGCGCGTGACGTTGGTTTTTTCTTTGGCAGCTTCGTGACACTGCCGTCGGGGTTTTCGATGTAGACGCTTTCGAGCGTCTCAATGGTGCTGCGCCGCCAGTCGGCGAGATACTCCTCACGCAGCGCCTGCCGCTCGGCCTGTTCGGCTGCCGTGAGCTCCCGCTCGCGGGAGATGCGCGTCAGCTCGCTGATGCGGGCTTTCTTTTCTTCGGTCATCGGAAGCGCTCCTTTCAGTTTTTCAAGCTGTGCAGCGGCGCGGGAATGCGCCCGCCACGCGCGATGAAGTCCGCTGCGCTGCACGTGTTCACGGGCATCACGGGCGCGCTGCCGAGCAGCCCGCCGAAGTCCACCTGGTCGCCCACGCGCTTGCCGGGCGCAGGGATGATGCGCACGGCGGTGGTCTTGTTGTTCACCATGCCGATGGCGGCCTCGTCCGCGATGATGGCGGAGATCGTCTCTGCCGTCGTGTCGCCGGGCACGGCAATCATGTCCAGCCCGACGGAGCAGACGCAGGTCATAGCCTCGAGCTTCTCGATCGTGAGTTTGCCGGCACTGGCCGCGGCGATCATGCCGGCGTCCTCCGACACGGGGATGAACGCGCCGGATAGCCCGCCCACGTGGGACGAGGCCATCACGCCGCCCTTTTTCACCGCGTCGTTCAAAAGTGCGAGCGCGGCTGTTGTGCCCGGCGCGCCGACGGACTCCAGCCCCATCTCCTCCAGAATGCCGGCCACGCTGTCACCGATCGCGGGCGTGGGCGCGAGGGAGAGATCCACGATGCCGAACGGCACGCCCAGCCGCGCGGACGCCTCCTGCGCGACGAGCTGCCCCATGCGCGTGATGCGGAAGGCGGTCTTTTTCACCGTTTCGGCCACCGCGTCGAATGGCTGGCCCTTGACGGCCTGCAGCGCGTGATGCACCACGCCCGGCCCGGATACGCCGACGTTGATCTCGCACTCCGGCTCGCCCACGCCGTGGAACGCACCGGCCATGAAGGGATTGTCCTCCACAGCGTTTGCAAACACCACGAGCTTGGCGCAGGCCATACCGCCCTGACCGGCGGTCAGCGCCGCAGCGCGCTTGACGACCCGCCCCATTTCCGCGACGGCGTCCATGTTGATGCCGGCCTTCGTGGAGCCAACGTTCACGCTCGAGCAGACGAGCTGTGTTTCCGCGAGCGCCTCCGGAATCGAGCGGATGAGCGTCCGGTCGCTCTCGGTCATGCCCTTCTGCACGAGCGCGGAGAAGCCGCCGAGGAAGTTGACGCCAATCTCGCGCGCGGCACGGTCGAGCGCTTTGGCGAACGGCACGTAGGACGGCGCGCCGCAGCTCGCGGCCACGAGGGAGATGGGCGTGACGGACACGCGCTTGTTCACGATGGGAATGCCGAATTCGGCCTCAATGTCCTCGCCCGTCTTGACGAGACGCCCCGCCAGACGGCAGATCTTGTCGTAAATTTTCGTGCAGCTCCGGTCGATGTCCGTGTCCGCGCAGTCGAGCAAAGAGATGCCCATCGTGATGGTGCGGATGTCGAGGTGCTGCTGGTCGATCATTTCGATCGTCTGTAAGATTTCGTTCCGATTAATCATTGCGGCGTCCTCTCGGTCAGATGCGGTGCATGGCGTTGAAGATGTCCTCACGCTGGGCGCGGATCTTCAGCGCGAGCGCTTCGCCCGCGGCGTCGAGCGTCTGCGTCAGTTCGGCGAACGGCACGGTGCAGCCGGAGGCGTCCACCAGCATAATCATGGTGAAGTATTCCTGCAGCACGGTCTGGCTGATGTCCAGCACGTTCACGCCGTGCTTGGCGAGCAGGGCGGTGACGTCGGCAATGATGCCGACACGGTCTTTTCCGATAACGGTTACGATTGCGCGCATGGGAAATGCCTCCTTTACTGATCGATGGCGCCGAGCTCGTCGAGATTGCGCTCAAACGCCGGAATGAAGTTTTTGAGAAAATATGCGACCTCCGGCAGCGGAGATGCTTCGAGAATGGCGCGGGTCTGCTGCTCGGCGGAGAGAAATTCGTTGTTGCCGGCCTTGCGCTCTTCGATGCACTTGATGTAGGCCGAGAGCTTGTCAGCCGCTTTCACGAGCGGGTAAAGCTCGCTCCCCGTGTCCTCGGTCAGCGCTTCGCGGTAGGCGCCCTGCAGCTCCGGCGGCAGCATGTCGATGAGCTTCCGCACGGCCAGATGCTCCACTTCGTGGTAGGCGGCCATGATCTCGCGGTTGTGGTATTTGATCGGGGTCGGCAGGTCGCCGGTGAGGATTTCGGACGCGTCGTGGTAAAGCGCGGCGGTGGACAGGGCGTTCACGTCGCACGGCTGACCGAACACGTCACGCCGGATCACGCCCAGCGCGTGCGCCAGCACGGCCACCATGTGGCTGTGCTCCTGAATGTTTTCCGGCAGGGAATTGCGCATGAGTCCCCAGCGGGAAATGTACCGCATCCGGGAGATCAATGCAAAAAAGTTATAATCATCCATACTCGTTTTCCTCTTAAAAAGATAAATGTTATTTTACCATGCCGGAATGGGAATGTAAACTAGGAAAAAGTATTGCAATGTCAGGACTTCAATGGTAAAATACAACTTTGTGCGAACGATTAAAGGAAGTGTGCAAGATGGATAAACTGAGAAACATTGCGATTATCGCCCACGTTGACCACGGAAAGACCACGCTGGTTGACGAAATGCTCAAGCAGGGCGGCGCGTACCGCGAAAATCAGGAGGTTGTGGACCGGGTCATGGACTCGAACGACCTTGAGCGCGAGCGCGGTATCACCATTCTGGCCAAGAACACCGCCGTGCGCTACGGTGATACGAAAATCAACATTGTGGACACGCCGGGCCACGCCGATTTCGGCGGCGAGGTGGAGCGTGTGCTGAAGATGGTCAACGGCGTTCTTCTGCTCGTGGACGCAGCCGAAGGCCCCATGCCGCAGACCCGTTTTGTGCTGAGCAAGGCGCTGGAGCTGGGTCACCGCGTCATCGTGGTCGTCAACAAGATCGACCGCCCCGACCAGCGCGTGCACGAGGTTGTGGACGAGGTGCTGGAGCTGCTGATGGATCTGAACGCGACGGACGAGCAGCTCGACTCCCCGATGCTGTTCTGCTCCGGCCGGCAGGGCACGGCGTCGTACTCGCCGGACGTTCCGGGAACCGACCTGCGTCCGCTGTTTGACACGATTCTGGAATATATCCCCGGGCCCTCGATGGATGTGGACGCACCGTTTCAGATGCTGGTGTCCTCCATCGACTATAACGAATTTGTCGGCCGCATCGCCATCGGCCGCATCGAACGCGGCGTCATCCGGCAGAATCAGGAGATCGCCGTCTGCAACTACCACGCGCCGGACGAGCCTGCGAAAAAGGCAAAGGCCGTGTCCATGTATCAGTTCGAGGGGCTGAACCGCGCCCCCGTGACGGAGGCGACTGCGGGCAACATCATCGCCCTCTCCGGCATTGGCGATATCACCATTGGCGACACGATCTGCGCGCCGGACTGCGTGGAGCCGATCGAGTTCGTGAAGATCTCCGCCCCGACGCTGGAGATGACCTTCTCCGTCAACGATGGCCCGTTTGCCGGCCGCGAGGGCAAGTTTGTCACCAGCCGCCAGATCCGCGACCGCCTGTTCCGGGAAACGCTCAAGGACGTGTCCCTGCGCGTGAGCGAGATCGAAAATGCGACCGACTCCTTCAACGTTGCCGGCCGCGGCGAAATGTCGCTCTCCATTCTCATTGAAACCATGCGCCGCGAGGGGTATGAGTTTCAGGTTTCGCCCCCGCGCGTGCTGTATCAGACGATCGACGGGCAGCGCTGCGAGCCGATCGAGCGCCTGGTGGCCGACGTGCCGACCGAGGCGGTCGGCGCCGTCATCGAAAAGGTCAGCAGCCGCAAGGGCGAGCTGCAGGAGATGATGCCCGTCGGCAAGCGCACCCGGCTGGAGTTTTTGGTTCCGTCGCGCGGCCTCTTCGGCTACCGCAACGAGTTTTTGACCGACACCAAGGGCGAGGGCATCATGGCCTCCGTTTTCGACAGCTACCAGCCCTATAAGGGCGACCTCTCCCGCCGCGGCACGGGCTCGCTCGTCGCGTTCGAAACGGGTGAGAGCGTTACCTACGGCCTCTTCAACGCGCAGGAGCGCGGCGTGCTGTTCATCGGGCCGGGCGTGCCGGTGTACGCCGGCATGGTCGTCGGTTCATCCCCCAAGGCGGAGGACATCTCCGTCAACGTCTGCAAGAAAAAGCAGCTCACGAACATGCGCGCTGCCGGCTCCGACGAGGCGCTGCGCCTCGTGCCGCCGCGCCAGATGAGTCTGGAGCAGTGCATGGAGTTCCTCGCGGACGACGAGCTGCTGGAGGTCACGCCGAAAAACCTGCGCATCCGCAAGCGCATTCTGGATCATGGCCAGCGCATGAAGGCACAGCACGCTCAGAAGTGACAGCGCAAGGTCATGGGGCGCCGCTTGCGGCGCTCCATTGACCGGCACTGTCATTCTTCGCCATTTCGTAACGAAACCGCTTCGCTGGGTTTCGTTACGAGTGAACGGAATTTTCTTCTTTACAAAAGAAGAAAAATATGATAGCATAACTAAGATTTCGCCCATGTGCCCGGATCCGGGAGACGGCCGGTTTGCTCCGGTGCCTTTCCACCCGGTTCTGCGCCAGCGGGCATGATAAAAAAGAAAGGAAGATTTCCCATGATTACGAAGGAAGAAAAAACCGCCGTTATCGAAGCCAACAAGACGCACGAGGGCGACACCGGCTCGCCGGAGGTGCAGATCGCCATCCTCACCGAGCGCATCCACCAGCTCACCGAGCACCTGAAGGTGCATCCCAACGACAAGCACAGCCGTCTGGGCATGTACAAGATGGTCGGTAAGCGCCGCCGCCTGCTCGACTACCTCGCCAAGAAGGACATCGAGCGCTATCGTGCAATCATTGCAAAGCTGGGCATCCGCAAGTAAGACCCCGCTTTTCCGAAGGGTATGAACGTTTGAGCATTGGGGGACAATTTCATATTGTCCCCCTGTTTTTTAACGCTTCAGCCGGACAGACTACAAATGAAGCGCCTTCGCTTAGTATTTGAAAATGCGCCTGGAAACAGGGCGTGTTTTCAAGTGCTATGCCCTGGCGCTTCCGAGAAAGAAAGGAGCGCAACCCCTATGATTATCACACACAAGGAATTCCCCAATTACAAGCGGTATGAGATCGACTACGAAGGCCGCCCGCTGGTGATGGAGGTCGGCAAGCTGGCAGAGCTGTGCAATGCTTCCGTCCTCGTGACCTACGGCGAGACCACCGTGCTCGTCACCTGCACCGCCTCCGCCCGCCCGAAGGACGGCATCGACTACTTCCCGCTCGCCGTGGACTTCAACGAGAAGCTCTACGCCGTCGGCCGCATCCCCGGCAGCTTCATGCGCCGCGAGGGCAAGCCCAGCCTGCCCGCCGTGCTGGCCAGCCGCCTGATCGACCGCCCGATGCGTCCGCTGTTCCCCAGCGACCTGCGCAACGACGTGGTCATCGCCTGCGAGGTGCTGTCCGTTGACCGCGACTGCTCGCCGGAGATCACCGCCATGATCGGCGCCTCCGCCGCCGTGTCCATCTCCGACGTGCCGTTCAACGGCCCCATCGCCGGCATCGTGCTCGGCTGGGACGGCGAGAAGTACCTCTTCAACCCCACGCAGGAGGAGCGCAAGACCAACCGCATGATCACCACCATCGCCGCCACGCACAAGAAGATCGTCATGATCGAGTCCGAGGCCGATCAGGTGCCCGACGACGTGATGTACGAGGGCATCGTGCAGGCGCACGAACACCTGCAGCCGGTGCTGGATCTCATCGACAAGATGGTTGCCGAGATCGGCAAGCCGAAGTTCGAGTACGAGCACGCCTCCTTTGACGAGGAGCTGTTCGAGCTGCTCTGCGCCAACGAGATGGAAGGCATGGAGCACTGCATGGACACCGACGACAAAAACATCCGCGAGGCGCGCGTGAACGAATGGATCGCCGCCGTTGAGGAAAAATACGAGGAAGAGCACCCCGATATGATGCAGTACATGGACGAGATCCTGTACAAGATGCAGAAGAAGATCGTCAAGAAATGGCTGCTCGCGGGTCACCGTGTGGATGGCCGCAAGATGAACGAGATCCGCCCGCTCGGCGCTGAGGTCGGCCTGATCCCGCGCGTGCACGGCTCCGGCCTGTTCACCCGCGGCCAGACGCAGGTGCTCTCCATCGCGACGCTTGCCACGCTCTCCATGGCGCAGAAGATGGACACCATCTGGGAAGAGGAAGAAAAGCGCTTCATGCACCACTACAACATGCCTTCCTACTCCACGGGCGAGGCGCGTGCCAGCCGCAGCACCAACCGCCGCGAGTATGGCCACGGCGCGCTGGTCGAGAAGGCGCTGCAGAGCGTCATCCCGCCGGTCGAGGAGTTCCCGTATGCCATCCGTGTGGTGTCCGAGGTGCTGTCCTCCAACGGCTCCACGTCTCAGGGCTCCATCTGCGGCTCCACGCTGGCGTTGATGGACGCGGGCGTGCCGCTGAAGGCGCCCGTCGCCGGCATCTCCTGCGGCCTGATTCAGGATGGCGACGATTTCACCACCTTTATCGACATTCAGGGCGTTGAGGACTTCCACGGCGAGATGGACTTCAAGGTCGCCGGCACGAAGGACGGCATCACCGCCATTCAGATGGACCTGAAGAACGACGGCCTCAAGCATGAGATCGTCAAGGAGGCGTTCCAGATCACCCGCGAGGCGCGGTTCCAGATTCTCGACGAGATCATGCTTCAGGCGATCCCCGAGCCGCGCAAGGAGCTGGCAAAGTCCGCCCCGAAGATGATCCAGATGAAGATCAACCCCGACAAGATCCGCGAAGTCATCGGCTCCGGCGGCAAGGTCATCCAGAAGATCTGCGCCGACACCGGCTGCAAGATCGACATCGACGACGACGGCAGCATTTTCATTGCCTCCGAGGACATCGAGGCCTGCCGCGCCGCGCGCACGACCATCGAGAACATTGTCTTCGAGCCGGAGGTCGGCGCCCTGTACTACGGCAAGGTTTCCAACATCCGCTCCGAGTTCGGCGCGTGGGTGGAGCTGGCGCCGGGCAAGGACGGTCTCGTGAAGATCAAGGATCTCGAGTTCAAGCGCACCGAGAAGGTCGAGGATGTCCTCAAGCTCGGCGATATGACGTGGGTCAAGGTCATGAACATTGACGACCGCGGCCGCGTCGATCTCTCCCGCAAGGACGCCATGCGCGAAAAGGGCTTAATGTAATCCATTTCGTCACGGAACCGCTGCGCTGGGTTCCGTGACGAGGGGGGATTGCACTCCGCTCTGCGCACGCGCAAGCGCGCACGTTCGCTCTGCGAGGCCTGAGGTTCCTAGAAGTCAAAACGGATTTGGGCGGGGCACAAGCTCCGCCCATTTTGTAACGGAGACGATTGCTATGTATGAAAAAATGACGCTCCCGAACGGGGTGCGGATTGTTTATGAGCACGTGGCGCACGTGCGTTCGGCGGCCATCGGCGTGTGGGTCGGCGTCGGCTCGCGGTACGAGAAGGCAGGCGAGGCCGGCAGCGCGCACTTTATCGAGCACATGCTCTTCAAGGGCACAGCGCAGCACACGGCGGCGGAGCTTGCAGAGCGGATGGACGCCATCGGCGGGCAGGTTAACGCCTATACCACGCGCGAAGCCACCTGCTTCTACGCCCGCGTGCTCGACACGCACCTCGACCGCGCCGTTGACCTGCTTTCGGAGATGTTTTTCGATTCGAACTTTTCCGACGCGGATGCGGAAAACGAGCGCGGCGTAATTTTAGAGGAAATTGATATGTACGAGGACACGCCGGAGGATCTGGTGACCGAGCGGCTTATTTCCGCCGCGTTCCCCGGCCCGCTGGGGCGGCCGGTGCTCGGCCGGCCTGCCACGCTCCGGCGCATGACGGGCGGCAGCCTGCGCGCGTTCAAGGAGCGGTATTATATCGCGCCGCGCATCGTCATCGCCATCTCCGGCAGCTTCACGCAGGCGAACATCGACCGCATTGCGCAGCGGTTTTCCGCGCTGGAGCGGCAGCCCGACCTGACCATGCCCGGCGGCAGCTATACGCCCGCGCTCTGCACGAAGCGCAAGGCCATCGAGCAAAACCAGATCACGCTGGGCTTTCCCGGCATCCCGACGGGCGGGGACGAGCGGTTTGCGATGAACCTGCTCTCGTCCATCCTCGGCGGCAACATGTCCTCCCGCCTGTTCCAGACCGTGCGCGAAAAGCACGGCCTGTGCTACGCGGTGTACAGCTTCATGGCGGGCTTCATTGACTGCGGCATGTTCGGCGTGTCCACCGCCGTGGGGCGCGATACGGAGCGCCGCGCGCTGGAGCTGATCCTGGAGGAGCTGGAGAAGTTTCGCCAAGACGGCGTCACGCAATCGGAGCTGGACCGTGCGCGCGAGCAGGTCACCGCGAGCGTCCTGCTTGCGGAGGAGTCCACCGCCTCGCACATGAACAAGCTCGGCTATTCCGAGCTGTTTCTCGGCGGTGCGGTGCCTGCGCAGGAGATTTTGCAGCGGTATGACGCAATCACGCGGGAAGACATCCTTGCGTTGGCGCAGCGGACGCTGGATTTTGACCGGATGTCGTTTTCAGCAGTCGGCCGCATCCGCCCGGCGGAGGACTACAGGGCGCTTTTGAAAGCGGAATAACATGGATCCCCCGGCAAAGCTTGCGCTTTGCCGGGGGATGCTTTATAATCAAGGTAGAAACATGCAGAAGGAGGAATACCATGGGCACAGCTGAAATCGTTGTCTGGATTCTGTGCGTTGGTGGCACTGCCGCGCTGTGCACCGGCATCGGCATCTATGCCATGCACCGGAAGGACCCTATGTGGTTCTGGGCAGGCTCCACCGTCCGGCCGGAGAGCATCACCGATATTCCGGCCTACAACCGGGAAAACGGCTGGATGTGGATCCTCTATTCCATCCCGTTTTGGATCGGCACCGGTCTCGGGTTGTATTGGCCGAAGCTTGGTTCCGCCATCCTCACCTTGTCCTGCACCGTCGGTATCGCGTGGCTCATTTGGCGCTATCAGCGGATTTTGAAGAAATATCAGAGATATTGATACACGAAAAAACACCCGGATATCGTCCGGGTGTTTTTTCGTGTTCATTTTCACTCCGCGATCAGCAGTTCTGCGATCTGGATGCAGTTGGTTGCGGCGCCCTTGCGAACCTGGTCGCCGCAGCACCAGAGGCACAGGCCGTTTTCGTCGGTCAGGTCGGGGCGGATGCGGCCGACGAAGACGAGATCCTGATTCGACGTGTCCAGCGGCATGGGGTACTGCAACGCGTCGAGATCGTCCACCAGACGGCAGCCGGGAGCGGCGGCGATGGCCGCGCGAGCCTCCTCGACGGAGATCTTTTTTTCAAAATGCAGCGACACGGAGATCGAATGGCTGCGCACGACCGGCACGCGCACGCAGGTGCAGGAGACCTTCATCTCCGGCAGGTGCATGATTTTGCGCCCCTCGTTTTGCAGCTTCATCTCCTCGGAGGTGTAGCCGCAGCACTGCTCTCCGCCGATCTGCGGGATGACGTTGTAGGCGATCTGGTAGGAGAACACCTTCGGCTCGTAGGCCTTGCCCTCGCGCAGGGCTTCGACCTCGTTCTGCAGCTCAATGGGGCCGCCTGCGCCCGCGCCGGACACGGCCTGATAGGTGGATGCCACCATGGCCTTGATGGGCGAAAGCTGCCGCAGCGCGTTTACGGCGGTGACGGTGATCGTGGTGGAGCAATTGGGGTTTGCGATGATGCCGTGGTGCTTCTTGACGTCCTCGGGGTTTACCTCCGGCACGACGAGCGGCACGTCCGGGTCCAGCCGGAAGGCGGAGGAATTGTCCACAAACACCGCGCCGGACTTTACAATTGCAGGCGCAAAGCGCTCGGCAATGTCGTTTTCCGCTGCGCCGAGGACGATGTCGATGCCCTCAAACGCCTCGTCGCGCGCTTCCTCGATGACAATGTCCTGACCGCGCCACTGCACGACCTTGCCCGCGCTGCGCGCGCTGGCGAGCAGGTGCAGCTCCGAAACGGGGAAGCTGCGCTCTTCGAGAATCTTCATCATTTCCTTGCCGACGGCGCCGCTGGCGCCCAGAATGGCGACTTTATATTGTTTCATGGTTGATATTCCTCCTGATTATTTTACAAAGCTGTTGTACAGCACCTGAATGGCGCTGGCGAAGTCCTTCGTATCGACGCCGACGATGATGTTCAGCTCGTCCGGCCCCTGCGAGATCATGCGGATGTTGATGCCGTTTTCGCCGAGGGTGGCGAAAATCTTGCCCGAAACGCCGGGCTGGAACACCATCTTGCGGCCGACCGCCGCGACGATGGAGATGTTTTCGGTGACCTTAATGCTGTCCGGCTTCAGCGCCTTTTGAATTTCGCCGAGAATCGAATACAGGCACGGCGCGACCTTATCGCTCGATACGACGAGGGACAGGCAGTCGATGCCGCTCGGCGCATACTCAACGCTGATGTCGTGGCTCTCGAAAATCTCAAAAATCTGCCGGAACGTGCCGACGGTCGAGGACATGCCGTTTTTGGCGATGGTGACGATGGAGAAATTCTTTTTCCCGGCGATGCCGGTGATGAACCGGTGCTCGGCGTCCTCCGAATCGTCGAATTCCTCCATGATGAGCGTGCCGGGGTGGTTGGGGTCGTTCGTGTTGCGGATGTTGAGGGGGATGTTCTTTTCCCGCACGGGGAAGACGGTGCCCTCGTGCAGCACCTGCGCGCCGACGAAGCTCAGCTCGCGCAGCTCGTTGTAGGTGATGCGCTCGATGGGCAGCGGGTTTTCCACGATGCGCGGGTCGGCCATCAGGATGCCGGACACGTCCGTCCAGTTTTCGTACACGTCCGCGTCCAGCGCCGCCGCGGCGAGCGCGCCGGTGATGTCGCTGCCGCCGCGCGTGAGTGTGCGGATGCGCCCGTCCGGCATCACGCCGTAAAAGCCCGGAATGACCACGCTGCGCCCCTCGGCCAGCCGCCGCAGCTCCTCGTAGGAGGCCTCCTGGTCGATGGAGCCGTCGAACTTGAATTTCAGCCACAGCTTCGCGTCCAGAAAGTCGAAGCCGAGGTAGTCCGCCATCAGCAGGGCGGAGAAATACTCGCCCCGCGACACCAGCTCGTCCTGTGAGATACCGCGCTCCATCTGCGCGCGCAGGGCGGCAAGCTCGCGTTCAATATCGGTGCTGAGACCGCATTCGTTGCGGATGGAGACATAGCGGTCGGCGATCATCTGAAACACGCTGTCGCAGCTCACGCCGTACTGCAGGTGCGCGTAGCACAGATACAGCAGGTCGGTGAGCTTGTGGTCACCGGAATCGCGCTTGCCCGCGGCGGATACGACCACCACGCGGCGCGCGGGATCGGCCTGCACGATGCTGCGCACCTTTGCAAACTGCTTGGCGTCCGCCATCGACGAGCCGCCGAATTTGACTACTTTCAGCATGGCGGCACCTCATTGCAGGGCGGCCATGAAGCTGCTCGGATCGGCGGAGCGCATGACGTGCATCGCCGTATGCATGTGCGCCACGGACACCGGCATTGTGACAACGGCGCCGTCCCACACCTCGTCCACGAACGCGTCCAGCTCCGGATAGTGGGCGTCCGTGCGCACGTAGTAGCGGTGCAGCGCGCCGGCATTGTTCGTCTCCGCCGGGGCAAAGGCGTCGGTGTAGAAGCTGCGCACGCCGGACTGGATGTCCACAAGGTCCTGCACAACGTTATAGGCAGTGGGGTAGCGCCCTGCGCCCTGCCCGAAGAAGCTCTGGCGGCCCATGTGCTCGCCCTCCATGCTGATGAGGTTGAAGTTCGCCGGTACGGCGGATTCCAGCGCATCGGCGGACAGGAGCGTCGGCTCCACGTAGGCAGCCACGCTGCCGCGCAGGCGCTCGGCGCTTGCGATCAGCTTGCAGGTGTAGCCGCGCGCCTGGAAGCGGCGGATGTCCTCCGCCGTGACGCTGCGGATGCCGAACACGGGCACGTCGTCCTCCTTCAGGCACACGCCGAAGGCGGCGTTTGCGGAGATGATGAGCTTGCGCTGAATGTCCCAGCCGTCGATGTCGGCGGAGGGGTCCGCCTCGGCGTAGCCCAGCTCCTGCGCCTGCTTCAGCACGTCGGCAAAGTCCACGTCGCTCTTGTGCATCGCGTCCATGATGTAGTTCGTGGTGCCGTTGAGGATGCCCCAGATCTTCGAAATCTGGTTCACCTTCGCGGCCTTTTCCAGATTCGTCAGCCACGGGATGCCGCCGCCGACTGCCGCAGTGCTGCGCAGCGCGACGCCGTTTTCCTTCGCCAGCGCGGTCAGCTCCTGGTAGTAGTGGCAGACGAGGTGCTTGTTGGACGTGACCACATGCTTGCCCGCTTTGAGCGCGGCAGAGACGTATTCATACGCCGGGTGCAGCCCACCCATGACCTCCACAACGGTGTCTATCTCCGGATCGGCGAGAATGTCGTCCATCTCGCGGGTCGTTCGCGCAGTGAGCTCGCCAAGGTCACGGCGGCACAGCACTGTGCGCACCGAAATGTCCCCGCGGCTGGCCAGAATGTCATACACGCCGCGCCCAACAACGCCGAATCCCAAAAGTCCGATCTTCATGATTTTGCTCCTTTGCGTAAAATTGTCCGCGTAAAGCGGACATTTGAATTTGAAACGAGAACAATATAACACACGCTTGTGCAAAACGCAAGAAAAATTTTTCGGAATTTAGGGAAAACAGAAAACCCAGCGCATGGGTTGCCCGATGCGCTGGGTTCTGTTGAAATAGATTTAGGGGAGAACAGATTGGATTGGTTCTGTTTTGCATGGCTGCGTCAGCCACAGGCCAACGCCGATGCAGAAAAAGGCGAACGGAACGCAGCCCCTCCTCTGAAAGACGCGGATCACAATCACCCCGATCCGGCCGGAAAAGAACCCGGCGGCGATCCATGCCAGCGACAGCATCAGTACGCCCAAAACTGCCCCATGTACCCAGACGGGCCGTTTGATTTGAAGCGGCTTTACCTTGAAGAACACGCTGCCCGCCTGCATGATGGTCCATGCGATCGAACAAAACAGGACCGGCTGCAGAAGCAGCAGTGCCGTCAGGGCGCCGGAATCGCCTCGCTGGTACCGGCGCACAGAAATCGAGTCCAGATACAGATACAGTCCGGCCAGTACCACCGTCACAGCAGCGGCAACCAGTAGCGTCCACAGCTTTTTTCTGTGTGCGGCGGCCGATTCCGTTCCGTAGATGAGCGCTGTGATGTCCACGGATAACGCTTCGGCGATGCGCGCCAGTGTTTCCACATCGGGGCGGGAGTGGCCGGTTTCGTAATTGGACACAGTCTGCCGGGTTGTATAAATTTGCGCTGCAAGCGCCTCCTGCGTCATATTCCGCTGCACGCGCGCGGAACGGATGTTCTTTCCCACATCACGCACATCCATCACCTCAGCCAAATCGTACCATGCGGCGGGCGGTTTGTCACGCAAAGAAGCTTTGCACCGGCAAAAAAAGCAGCAGCGGCGGGAATTTTCCCGCCGCTGCTGCTTTGCGCGTCGTGGTTGGTCAGATCTGACCGCGCCGCTTCAGCGCGGTGAGATAGGGGTTATACTTGCGCTCAAACTCCAGCGTGGAGCAATCCATGTGGCCGGGGTAGACCTCGTAGTCGCCGGGGAGCGCGGCGATCTTCGCAAGCGACTGCAGCTCGGCTTCCATGTCGCCGCCGGGGAAGTCCGTGCGGCCGCAGGAGCCGTTGAAGAGCGTGTCGCCCGTAAAGAGCGCGTCGCCGCAGATGAGCGTGACGCCGCCGGGCGTGTGCCCCGGCGTTTCCATGACGCGGAAGGTCAGACCGCCGACCTTGACCTCGTCGCCCTCCTTGTAGAAGATGGTACCCTCAGGCGGCTGGTAGGCATAGCTGTCAAACGCGACGGCCTTGCCCGCGTCGAGCGCGTGCATGTATACGCTTGCGCCGGTCTCCTCGTGGACGGCGTCCACGGCGCCGGTATGATCGTAGTGACCGTGTGTGAGCAGGATGGCGCGGCAGGTGAGGTGGTTGTCCTCCAGATAATACAGAATGGTGTTCGACTCGTCGCCGGGGTCGATGACGGTGCATTCGAGCGTGGCTTCGTCGGTGACGACGTAGCAGTTGGTCATCAGGTGACCGACGGGCAGACATTTGATTAGCATATCCTTCCTCCTTACAGGTGTTCGGTGTCGAGCAGGATGGTCACAGGCCCGTCGTTGACGGACGCGACCTGCATATCTGCGCCGAAAACGCCGGTTTCCACGTGGAAGCCGCGGCTGCGGCATTCGGCGAGCACCAGCTCATAGAGCGGTACGGCGGTCTCCGGCCGGGCGGCGGCGGTGAAGCCGGGGCGGCGGGACTTGCAGTCGGCATACAGGGTGAACTGGCTGACGAGCAGCAGCTGCGCGCCGGCATCGGCGGGATTGACGTTCATTTTGCCCGCGCTGTCCTCAAACACGCGCAGGCCGCAGATCTTGTCGGCAATTTTTCTGGCCTCGGCCTCGGTGTCGGACGTGTGCACGCCGAGCAGAACGAGAAAGCCTTTGCCGATGCGCCCGTGAACGGCTCCGTCGATCGTGACGGAGGCTTCTGTGACGCGGGTTACAACAGCTCTCATGTGGCAGCTCCTTTCTGAAAGTCGGCCTTTGCCTCGGCAGAGCCGACGCGGCTGACGCGGATCACGCCGCGGATGGCGCCGAGCCGGCCGATGATCAGCCGCAGCTCGGACACGTCGTGCACCTCCACGGTGACGGTGACGGTGGAGCGGCTGTTTTCAATGTCGCGCGCGGTGAGCGTGCGCACCTTGGCGTTGAGCGCGTTGAGCGCGGTAGCCACGTCCATCACGAGGCCGGAGCGCTGTGTGCTCAGCAGCAGCAGCGTGGTGCTGTATTCGTCGGTGGTGCGGTCGGCCCAGTTGACCGTGATCCAGCGGTCGCGGTTTTCGGGCTGGATCCGGCTGGCGATATAGTTTTCGCAGTCGGTGCGGTGGATGGAAACGCCCGCGCCGCGCGTGATAAAGCCGATGATATCGTCGCCGGGCACCGGCGTGCAGCAGCGGGAGAATTTGATGAGGCAGTTGTCCAGCCCCTCGACGAGCACACCGTGCACGGCGCGGCGCTGCTTTTTGTTGCGGCGCTCGGCCTGCTCATTGATCTTGTCGAGCGCGGTCTTCTGCTCGGCCTTCTGGCTGCGCAGAATCTCATCGCGGATGCGGTTGACGGTGCGCGTCGCGGTCACGCCGCCGTAGCCGATGGCGGCATAGAGATCGTCCAGCGTGGCGAAAGACAGGCGCTTGAGGATCAGCGGCAGAATGTCGTCGCCCATGATGTCGGCCGGCGCGATGTTGTTCTGGCGCAGCTCGCGCTCGAACATCTCGCGGCCGTGGATGATATTCTCCTCGCGCCGCTCCTTTTTGAACCACTGCTTGATCTTCGTGCGCGCCGCGCCGCTCTTGGCCAGCGCCAGCCAGTCGCGGCTGGGGCCGGGGGCGTTTTTACTCGTGCGGATGTCCACAATGTCGCCGTTTTGCAGCACGTGGTCGAAGTTCACGATGCGGCCGTTGACCTTCGCGCCGACCATGCTGTTGCCGACTTCGGAGTGGATGCTGTAGGCAAAGTCGATGGGCGTTGCGCCTGCCGGGAGGTTGATGACGTCGCCCTTCGGCGAGAACACGAACACCTCGTCGGCAAACATGTCGATCTTCAGGTTGTGGAAAAAGTCCTGCGCGTCCGACTCCTGCTGCGTTTCCAGCAGACGGCGGATCCACGCGAATTTCTCCTCGTCGCCGGGCTTGGCGCCCTGCTCGCCGGTTTTGTACTTCCAGTGCGCGGCGACGCCGTATTCGGCGGTGAGATGCATATCCCATGTGCGGATCTGCACCTCGAACGGGATGCCCTCGGAGCCGATGACCGTGGTGTGCACGCTCTGGTACATGTTCGGCTTCGGCGTGCTGATATAGTCCTTGAACCGGCCGGGCACGGGCTTAAACATGTCGTGGATGATGCCGAGGACGTTGTAGCAGTCCGGAATCGTCTCCACAATGACGCGGAAAGCGCAGAGGTCGAAAATGCCGTTGATATCGATCTTCTGCGCGTACATTTTGCGGTAGATGCTGTAGATGTGCTTGATGCGGCAGAAGATGGACGCCTGCACGCCATCCTCCTCCAGACGGGCCTGGATCTTCCGCTGCATATCGTCCATAAACCGTTCCAGCGTGCCCATTCGTTCGTTGAGCGTGTCGGTGATGGCCCTGTAGCCCTCCGGATCGAGATACAGCAGCGAGAGGTCTTCCAGCTCCCACTTGATCTTCTGCATACCCAGACGGTGGGCGATGGGGGCGTAGATCTCCATCGTTTCGAGCGACTTGATGCGCTGCTTTTCCTCGGTCTGGTAGGCCATCGTGCGCATGTTGTGCAGACGGTCGGCCATCTTGATGAGGATCACGCGGATGTCCTTGGCCATGGCGAGCAGCATCTTGCGCAGATTTTCCATCTGCTGCTCCTCCACGCTCGTGTACTGCACGCGGGTCAGCTTCGTGACGCCCTCCACGATGTCGGCCACGGTCGAACCGAAGCTGTGGGCGATGTCCTCATGCGTCAGCGAGGTGTCCTCGATGCAGTCGTGCAGCAGCGCGGCGACGATGGAGTCCTCGTCCAGCCCCATTTCCGCCGTGATGATGGCAGCCGCGATGCAGTGCGACACGTAGGGCGAGCCATCCTTGCGCTTCTGGCCGGAATGCGCCCGGTCAGCGCATTCAAACGCGGCGCGCACGCGGCCGAGATCGGCCACGACTCCTGCGGATGTGATTTTTTGTTCCAGCTCCCGATAATGGGTTTCCAGATCGTAAGCGATCGGCGCGGTGTCGGGCGCTGCGGTGGTTCCGGCGGACATCCCGCCACCTCCTTTCCAGATTAAAGCAGACTTTGTCTGCAGGCTTTCAGGGCTTGCAGCAGATGGGAGTTGTCCAGATCGACCTTCCCAGCGCCGGAAGCCGGCACGACGGTGAGCTGATCCTCCTCAAGCTGCACCTGCACAAGCCCCATTTCTGCCAGCACCATCAGGCACAGGCAGAATTTCGCCGGGTGCAGGGGCCGCGGGCAGACGCCCGGCAGCTCGCCGAGCGAAACGCGCAGCGTCCCGCGCAGCCAGCGCCACACCAGCACGAAATCCGTGCGGATGGGGCAGAAATCCGCCGCGTCCCACGCGGGGATCTGCCCGCCCTGCAAAATGTCGCGGCAGAGCGGCAGCGGGTCCGCCGGGCGAACGTCCGTCACCTGAAGCTGGACGGAGCGCCGGCCGCGAAATTCGTTGATCTGCGGGCAGAATGCGAGATCAATCCACTCGCCCGGGCGAACCGGCAGGTCGCTGAGCGAGCAGGAGAAAAAGATACACTCAAAATTGTACCCGACTTTGGCCACGTGCATCCGCAGATGGCGGCCGCCGCCGATGGGCGTCATGCTCACAAGACGCACGTTGGTGAAGCACAGCTGCGGCTTCGGGTTGCCGTTGCCGCACGGCTCCAGCAGGTCGAGCGCCTGCACGCCCTCCATCGACAGTAGGCGCGGGTCGGTGACGCGCAGGTCGCACGCCAGCTCCGGCAGCGCGTCTGCCGGGTTTTCGCGGTAGTATTCGCCGAGCGCCTCGCGGAACCGGCCAATGTTTTCCCGCCGGATGGTCAACCCCGCAGCCAGCGCATGGCCGCCGAAGCCCTCCAGATATTCCGAGCAGGCAGACAGCGCGCTGTAGAGGTTGAACCCGCCGAAGCTGCGGCAGGAGCCTTTCCCCCGGTCGCCGTCGAAGCAGATCATAATCGTCGGCAGCCGGAATTCCTCGCTCAGCCGCGACGCGGCAATGCCGATTACGCCCTGGTGCCACCGGTCGCTGGCGAGCACAATGGGCGTCTTCGGCGGATAGTGGCACGCGATGGCGGAGGCCTCCTCCCAGATCTGGTGCTCCAGAGCCTGCCGTTCGCGGTTCAGCTCGCACAGTCCCGCCGCCAGCCGGTCGGCCTCCGAGGGGTCCTGCGTCATCAGCAGGTGCGCGGCCACGGTGGTCTTGCCCAGCCGCCCCGCGGCGTTGATGCGCGGCGCAAGCGTGAAGCCGATGGTCGAGGCGGTCACTTTCTTTTCCAGCGCGCCGCATTCGCGCAGCAGCGCCTTCAGACCGGGGCGGGGAGCGGTGTTGATCTGCTCCAGCCCCTTGATTACAAGATAGCGGTTCTCACCGGTCAGCGGCATCACGTCCGCCACCGTGCCGATGGCGACGAAATCTGCGTAGTCGCGCAAAATGGCGCCGGTATCGCCCTCCAGCGCGCACAGCAGCTTGAAGGCCACGCCCACGCCGGCCAGTCCATGATTCGGATAGTCCGAATCCGGGCGCTTGGGATCGACAACGGCGACGGCGTCCGGCAGCGCCTGCTCGCTGCATTCGTGGTGGTCGGTGATGACCATATCGACGCCGTGCGCGGTGGCAAACGCCGTCTCCTCAATGGCGGTGATGCCGCAGTCCACCGTGACGATCAGGGTGATGCCCGTTTGCAGCAGCGCGCCGATCGCGTCGGTGTTCAGGCCGTAGCCCTCCTCAATGCGGTCGGGGATATAGGGGCGGCAGGGCACGCCCTTGCGACGGAGATAGTCCGTTACCAGACAGGTGGAGGTGATGCCGTCCACGTCATAGTCGCCGAATACGGCGACGTTTTCGCGGGTCTCAATGGCGCGGCGGATGCGCGCAACGGCACGGTCCATGTCCCGCAGCAGCATCGGGTCGGGAAGCGGCTCCCCGCCGCCGTCCAAAAAGGCGCGCGCCGCCTCTGGCGTGCGCATCCCGCGCTGGGCGAGCAGCGCCGCGAGCAGCGGCGGAAACCCTGCCTGCGTCAGTTCTGCCGGAATTTCCGGTGTGTCATATGGAATTTTCCAACTCCTGTATTTCATGAGATGCCTCAATTAAAATAATATATTATTTTATCAAATAAGCGCGAAAACCGCAATAGGGAAAGAAACGCAGAGCTGCCAAACAGCGCGCAGTCCTGTCTGCCGCAGCGGTGCAATTTGGCGAAAACGGCCGGTCTGCGGGAGAAATGAAGAAAGAATATTTTATTATATCACAGCCGCTGCCGGATGTGACAGTATGGGCTGTCATTTTTCCGTCCCGGACGGCATATACTGCGGCAGACAGGGCGTGCTTTTGCTTGACAGGAGCGCCTTGCCGGTGATAACATGAAGCTTACGCCGGTGTGGCGGAACAGGCAGACGCAAGGGACTTAAAATCCCTCGATGGCAGCATCGTGCGGGTTCGAACCCCGCCACCGGCACCAAAAACCCGCAGCCCTTAGGGCTGCGGGTTTTTGGTGCCGCGCCTGTGCCAGCGCCGCGGGCGGTCATGTCTCCAGAGCATGGGCGGCCTGCTTTTTGGCGGAGATGCTCCGCACAAGCAGCTGCCAGAGGGGCAGCGCATACAGATAGCAGGCGGCTGCAAGACAGACCGTCGGCGCGCCGATGGTTGCGAGGGGGACCGCGCCCGCAATCGACCAAGGCACCAGCGGCGAGAGGACGACGGCAGTGTCCCCCAAATCAACGGCAAACTGCTGTGCGTCCGGCTCCACCGCGCCGCACACCTGATGCGTCAGCATGATGGCCAGCGTCTGGTTGCACGAAATGATGGCGGTGGCGATGGAGACGCAGAAAACCACGAAGAAGGCAGAGGTTTTGCTGCCCAGCGCGGCGACGCGCACTTTCAGAGAGTCCAGCAGGCCGGTGCCGGCAAAGATGCCCGCGTAGGACGAGGACAGGCACACGATGGCGGAGACGTTCAGCATGGAGCGCACGCCGCCGCCGTTCAGCATAGAAGCGACCTGCGCGTCGGCGGTGTGATAGCCCAGGACCAGCAGACGCGGCAACTGCGCCAGCGGCAGGTGCTGGTACAGCAGGCAGATGACCGCAGCGGCGGCGACGCTTGCCAGCATCGTGACCTTCACGTCGATTTTCAGCAGCGACAGGATCAAAATCAACAGCGCCGGAATCAGCGCGGCCCAACCCAGCCGGAAGCTTTCCGAAAACAGGCTCTGCATATCGGCGGCCTGTCCGGCGGCTTGCGGCGCGGCAAAGCCCGCCGCGAGATACACCGCACAGGTGACGGCGAAGGGAACTGCCGCAGTGCGCAGCATGCGGCGGATGTTCTGGAACACATCGGTGCCGGTCAGCTCCGCAACCAGCAGGGCGCTGGTGGATACCGGGGAGCACCGGTCGCCGAAAAAGATGCCGGACAAAATGGCGCCGCCGGTGAAAAATTCACCGACACCCATGGCGCGCGCCATCGTCATGCAGACCACGCCCATGGTGGCAACCGTCCCGAACGCCGTACCCGTCAGAAAAGACACGAGGCAGTTGAGCAGAAAAGTCATTACAAGGAAGCTGGACGGCCGGATAAACCGTGTGGCGTAGCAGACCAGCACGGGGATCGTGCCGGCTGCGCGCCACAGCGCCGTCAGCATTCCGATCAGGACGAAGATGATGAGAATGTTCCGGATGGTGCGAATGCCGTCAAGCGACATTTTGAGAATCTGCGCGGCGGTGTGCTTTTTGAAAAACGCATACGCGCAAAAAATCAGATAGCCTGCGACCAGCGCATACAAAACGGAAATCTGCGCCGCGACGCAGCCGATCAGCGCGGCGGAAAACAGCAAAATCGTGAAAATTTCCATACGAATCCCCCGGGTTCAGACTGCTGTGCCGCTGCGCCGGAGGGTGAAGCGCTCCGCGACGACGGCGATATAGCCGAGCAGAATGGTGAGATAGTAGGTCGAAAGCCGCCAGATCAGCATGCCCATCGTGAGAAACGGGCCGAAAAGCTGCGTGAACACGAGCAGGAAGCCGCCCTCGCTCGCGCCGGAGGCGCCGGGCATGGGAAAGAAGCTTGCCCCGACGTGCAGCAGCACCTGCGTGAGCATGACGGGCAAATACGCCGCGCCGGAAAGACCGAAGCTGCGGTAGGCGCAATAGGCCACGGACATGTACGCCGCGCACTGCGCCAGCGCGAGCGCACCCGCCGCGAGCATGGCGCGTGGATTTCGGAAGCCGCAGGCGAACGCATTGTGGTATTCCGCCACAAAGCCGGTCCATTTTTCGATCCAGCGCGCGGCCTCCACACTGTGCCCGGCCAGAAGCCGCCAGCCGAATACGCGCCGGATGCACGCGGCGCCCAGACGCGCCATTGCCTGCGGGAACGCAGCCGAAAGCAGCACCAGCGCCAGCAGCGCCAGATGGATCAGCAGTCCCAGCAGCAGCACGGGAAGCCACGCCGCGCTCAGTGCCGACAGCGCGCCGCCGCACACGAGCAGCCCCAGTACGCCGAGCACGACGAGCGCGGCCTTCCAGAGCACGTACGCCATGCAGATCACGGATGTGGCCGTGCTCACGCTGACGCCGCGGCGGTGCAGGTGCACGACCTGAAACGGCTGCCCGCCGGAGGCCAGCGGCGTTACGGCGGAATAGAAAAAGCCGAGCATGGTCGTAATCAGGCTGTCGCCAAACGGCTGCGCACAGCCGAATACGCGCGTGATAATCTGGTACTTTGCCGCGTCGCACAGGTAGTACAGCGCCATGCACACGAGGATCATCGCCGCCCAGCCGGGCAGCATCGCGCCCAGACACGCGCGCACCTGTTCGGCGTCCAGCTCGATGGCCGCGAAGATCGCCAGCGCCGCCGCGCCGAGCAGCAGCAAGATCACGATGAGGACTTGTTTTTTTCGAGATTTCATAACAGCATCCTGTGCCGGAGATGGATTTCGTACGAGAGCATTATAGCGTAAGGCGCGCTGGAGCGCAACCGCCCCCAAAGCAAACGCTTTGAGGGCGGTTTTTCAAAACACGAGCTGCACCAGCAGCATGTAGCACGCGGTGCCGCCGACGATGCTCAGGAACGTGCTGCGCTTCCACAGATGGAGCGCAACGACGACGGCGACGGAGATCAACTCCGGCACGAACGTCGCCGCGGCGGCGAACGAGATCCCCCGCAGGCAGTAGATCACAAGCGTGGCCATCACGGCCAGCGGCAGGATTTTTCCGAGATACCGGATGGCCGGCGGCACGGGACGGCTGCCAAACACGGCAAACGGCAGCACGCGCTCGGCAAAGGTGCATGCGGCGCAGACGGCGATGATGAGGATGCTTTCTCCGGTGGACAGCGCCATGTTATGCCACCTCCGTTTCCGCCAGCTTCGGCTCCAGACGCGGGCGCAGTATGGTCAGCGCCGCAACGGTGAGCAGCAGCGAGGGCAGGATGAAGTTCGCCGCGCCGAACACGAGGATGCATACGCCGCTGGACAGCAGCGCGATTCCGGCCGGAAGCTTGGTGCCTGCGTCGCGCAGCTGGTCGAGCAAAATGACCACGAACAGCGCCGTGAGCGCAAAGTCGATGCCCGTCGTGTCAAACGTGATGAGATTGCCAATGACCGTGCCGAGCATGGACAGCGCGATCCAATAGAAGGCGACGAGCGCCGCCGTGAGCACATAGGCCCACTTTTCGATCACGCCCTCCTCCGGCCGGTACGCGCAGTGGAGCGAGTAGTTCTCGTCGCAGAGCGAGTAGACCAGAAACCAGCGCCACGGGCCGAACGAGCGGAATTTTTCGACAAAGGAAAGCCCGTAAAACACATGGCGGCTGTTGAGCAGCAGCGACATGACCGCGACGGTGGCAAGCGGCGTGCCCCCGGCAAAGAAGCTGACCATCAGAAACTGCAGCGAGCCTGCGAGCACGAACAGGCTGCACGCGCCCGTCCACAAAAAGTTGTAGCCTGCATTCTGCATCAGCAGGCCGTAGGCGATTCCGACCGGGAAAAAGCTGATGAGGATCGGCAGGCTGCGGCGGAAAGCAAAGGCAAACGTTTTCTGCATCACGCACCCCCGTATGAACACAAAAATCTGGAGTGCGGCTACTATATCAAAAAAACCGCCCGCTTGCAACCAAAAATCAACGCCGCTACGTCAGAAGACGCTCTCCTCATTCCATTTTCGGCTAAAGCCGAAAACTCCATATTCGCTCCCGTCTTCTTCCTTTCAAATCCGAAACGTAGTTTCGGATTTGTTGAGAAAAACCTGTTTGCAACCAAAAATCAACGCCGCTTCCGCAGAAATGCGGAAGCGGCGCAGGTTATCAGATGTCCAAAATGCCGAGGATGATGATGCCGATGACGACGAGGAGCACCATGAGGTAATGCTTCAGGGAGAGTTTTTCCTTCAAGAACAGGCGGCTCCAAAGCACGGAGGCCACGCAGTAGGCCGAGATGATCGGCGCAGCGTACATGACGTGAGCCTCGTCCGCAATGGCGTAGATGTACGCAAACTGGCCGGCAGTCTCGAACAGGGCACCGACGTATTTCGGCGCCTCCAGCTTCGGCACGAGCCGGTCGCGCTTGATGATCACCACGTACACGAACGACACGACCGCCGCGAACAAAAACGTCAGCTCGTACGCGCAGTTGGCCGAGTCTTCGTCCAGCGTGCGCAGCACCAGGCTATCGGCAAAGGTGCCGGCGGCGTCAAGCAGGCAGTAGGCGATGGGCAGCGCGAGCGCGAGCCACGACTTGGCATATTTGTAGTTTGACGCCTCCTGCCGCGCGGCGCGCAGCTGCTCGTCCTCGCGCGATTCCACGATGCCGAGACCGATCACGCCGGCGCACACCAGCGCCACGGCTGCGAGCGCGGCGAGCTTCATGCCGCCGGTCAGCTCGTCGTCCAGTCCGCCGGTGATCAGATACATCACGGCCACCAGCGCGCCGGAGGCGTTGCAGATCGGGGAGGAAATGGACAGTTCAATGTACCGCAGACCGATGTAGCCGAGCGCCATCGACAGAATGTACAGCAGCGACACGGGGAGGTAAGTCCAGATGATGTGCCATGAAATTTCCGTGCCGCCGATGAAGATCTCATACGCGGCGTGCAGGCCCATCACAAGGCCGACGGCCATCACCATCTTCAGGTGCGCCAGATGATCCTTCGGGTCGCGGCAGCCGATTTTGGAAAACAGATCGGAGCCGGACCAGCAGAGCAGCGCAATGATTGCAAGCCAAAACCACATGTTACCGAATCGCTCCTTTCACCGTGACGAGTCCCGCATCCACCATTTTTTGCAGACTCATGAGAATGCCGAGCTTGGCGTGATACCACGTCAGGCCACCCTGAAAATAGACGGCGTAGGGCGGGCGGATCGGCCCGTCGGCAGACAGCTCGATGGACGAACCCTGCACGAACGCACCGGCGGCCATGATGACGTCGGAGTCGTAGCCTGGCATGGCCCACGGAATGGGATCGACGTAGCTGTCCACAGGCGCGGCGGCCTGAATGCCCTTGCAGAAGGCGACCATACCCTCCGCAGAGCCGAGCTCCACGGCCTGAATGATGTCGTGCCGGGAGGCGGTACTGTCCGGAATGCAGCGGAAGCCAAGGCGTTCATAGACGTTTGCGGCGAAGATCGCGCCCTTGAGTGCGCCGGCGGTGACGGTCGGCGCGAGGAAGAAGCCCTGATAAAACGCGGGCATCAGACCGAGATTCGCGCCCACCTCCTGGCCGAGCCCGGGGGCGCTCAGGCGGTAGGCGCAGCGCTCGACCAGATCGGCGCGGCCGCAGATATACCCGCCGATGGGCGCAAGACCGCCGCCGGGATTTTTGATGAGCGAGCCGACGATCAGGTCTGCGCCCACGTCGGACGGCTCGATGGCCTCCACAAATTCGCCGTAGCAGTTGTCCACCATGCAGATCGCGTCAGGCTTGACGCGCTTGACGAACGCGATCAGCTCACCGATCTGCTGCACGGAGAAGGTCGGGCGCGTGGCGTAGCCCTTCGAGCGCTGGATGGTGACCAGCTTCGTGCGCGGGTTGATGGCCTTTTCAATGGCGGGATAGTCGAACGTCCCGTCCGGCAGCAGCTCTACCTGCGCGTAGCGCACGCCGTATTCCTTCAGCGAGCAGGTGCTCTCCCGGATGCCGATGACCTCCTCCAGCGTGTCGTACGGCGCGCCGGCGGGGGAGAGCAGCTCGTCCCCCGGCAGGAGGTTCGCGCTCAGCGCCACGGTCAGCGCATGGGTGCCGCAGGTGATCTGCGGGCGCACGAGCGCCGCCTCGGTGTGGAAGCAGTCGGCATACACGCGCTCCAGATTGTCGCGCCCGGCATCGTTGTAGCCGTAGCCGGTGGTGGCGGCAAAATGCGTGGCGTTCACGCGGTTTTTCTGCATCGCGTGGATCACCTTGCACTGGTTGTATTCCGCCGTCTCGTCGATCTTGGCGAAGCGCTCCTTCAACCCATCGAGGATCGCCTCGCCGTATGCATAGACCTCGGCGCTGACGCCGAGGGATTCGTACATGGCTTCGGTGTTCATTTTGTCTCTCCTTGCTCCAGATTTCCAAAAATTTTGGCCGCCACGTCGTGGATGACCTCCGGCCGCGTCACAACAATGCCGTTTTCCTCATCGCCGAGGATCAGCAGCGTGTCGCCGGGCTGGATGCCGAACACGGTGCGGGCCTCCTTCGGGATCACGATCTGGCCCTTTTCACCGACCTTGACCGTACCGAACACGTGCTTGCCCTTGGGCATTCCGAGGATGTGTTTCCCTCCAGGCACATCGACCCCTCCCACACTAAAATCATACTTTTCCTACTTGTAGGAATTGATGATACCGCGGAACGGCCGTCTTGTCAACCGCCGGATGGAGCATACCGCGAATTTTGGGCGCAAGCGCAAAAAAATGTTGAAGATTTGCGCATTCGGTGATACCATATGCGCAACTATCGCGCATGTGGGAGGCGGCAGGATGAGAGTATTGGAGGAGCGCATCCGCACGGACGGACAGGTAAAGTCCGCCGATGTTTTGAAGGTGGACAGCTTTTTGAACCATCAGATGGACGTGAAGCTGTTCTGGGCGATGGCCGAGGAGTGGAAGCGGCTGTACGACGGCTGCGGCGTCAATAAGCTTCTGACGATCGAGGCCAGCGGCATCGGCATCGCGGCGGTCGCGGGGCTGGTGTTTGACTGCCCGGTTGTGTTTGCGAAAAAGGGCAAGTCCCGCAACGTGTCCGACGACGTGTATTCCACGCAGGTCACGAGTTTTACGCACGGCACTGTGAACACGGTGCAGGTGTCGAAGGAGCATCTGCTGCCGGAAGACCGGATTCTCATCATCGACGACTTTCTCGCCAACGGCGCTGCGCTCGACGGGCTGATTGATCTGGTGGAGCAGGCGGGCGCTGTGGTTGTGGGCGCGGGGATTGCGATTGAAAAGGCGTTTCAGCCCGGCGGCGCACGCATCCGCGCGCGGGGCTGCCGCGTGGAATCGCTGGCGCGCATCGCTGCGATGGACCCGGAGACGGGCATTCAGTTCTGTTAAAAGAAAAACGGGGCGCGAATTGCGCATTTTGCTGGGAAAGTGTTGAAAAGCCGTGCATTTTTCCACGATTCGACACTTGACATCGCCGCGGCGGAATGGTACTTTAGAACGGTGTCCGGTGTTGACACTGCAGATAATTTCAGATGAATCGATATAACCCAAATGATATGGATTTGAAGTCTCTACCCGGTTGCCGTAAATGACCGGACTATCGATGTGTTTTTCGGGAGAATAGCCAGCCTGCGCCGTTCTCCCGCTCGCATTGGTGGAGCACTTCCCGCCAATGCGATTTTGTTTTTGTTATCCAATTGCATCCGCAATGAAGATAAAATTGAAATTGAGGAGACTGCACGATGAAAAAGTTTGTAGCAATGCTGCTGGCGCTCGTTATGGTGTTTGCGCTGTGCGCCTGCGGCAACAAGACGGACGACGACAAGGGTAACGATGCCGCCGCAAATCTCAAGGTGGGCTTCATTTGCCTGCACGATGAAAACTCTACGTATGACAAGAACTTCATCGACGCCGCAAAAGCTGCCTGCGCAAATCTCGGGCTGAGCGAAGATCAGTACATCATCAAGACCAGTATTCCTGAGAACCAGGAATGCTACAATGCCGCCGCCGACCTCGTCGATGCCGGCTGCAATGTTGTTTTTGCCGACAGCTTTGGCCATGAGGACTTCATGATTCAGGCCGCCAAGGAGTTCCCGGACGTTCAGTTCTGCCACTCCACCGGCACCAGAGCGCACACGGAAGGTCTCAGCAACTACCACAACGCATTTGCTTCCATCTATGAAGGCCGCTACCTCGCCGGCGTCGCTGCCGGTATGAAGCTCAACGAGATGATCGAGGCTGGCGATTTCACCGCTGACGAGGCCAAGATGGGCTATGTCGGCGCATTCACCTATGCGGAAGTGATCTCCGGCTACACCTCCTTCTTCCTCGGCGCAAAGTCCGTCTGCCCGAGCGTGACGATGGACGTCACCTTCACCGGCTCCTGGTATAACGAGGCGCTGGAGAAGGAAGCTGCCCAGAAGCTCATTGACGGCGGCTGCAAGCTCATCAGCCAGCACGCGGACTCCATGGGCGCGCCCACTGCCTGCGAGAGCAAGGGCGTTCCGAACGTCTCCTACAACGGCAGCACGCTGTCTGCCTGCCCGAACACCTTTATCGTTTCCTCCCGGATCGACTGGACCCCGTACTATGAGATGGTCATCAAGGCCGTGATGGACGGCACGTCCCTGGAAGCTGACTGGACCGGCACCCTTGCGACCGGCTCCGTCGTGCTGACCGACGTCAACGAGGACGTTGCCGCCGAAGGCACTGCCGACAAGATCGCCGAAGTGAAGGCTGCGCTCGAGGATGGTTCCCTGCATGTGTTTGACGCGAGCACGTTCACGGTCGAAGGCAAGACCCTCGACTCCCACATGGCCGATGTTGACACCGACGCAGATTACACGCCGGATACGGAAGCGATTTCCGACGGCTATTTCCACGAGTCCGAGTACCGCTCCGCACCGTACTTCGATCTGCAGATTGATGGCATCACGATGCTGGACACCAACTTTGGCTGATATCTGACAAACAAGCAGAGGGAAGGCCTGTACACAGGTCTTCCCTTTGGCTGTAGATTGGGCTGCCGCCCATGTGGAGTGCTGCATGGGGCGGGGCCGGGAGGGGATTGGGTATTCCCTCCCGGAAATTTCAATTTTCCTGCAATCCGGGGATTTTGAAATGCCCGGATTGCAGCCTCAAAGGGAAGCCCACGGGCTTCGCTTTGAGGGAAGGCCTGCCGCACAGGTCTTCCCTCGTCCCTGCTTTAAAGGACGGCGCGCTGACTGCGCCGCCGTTTCAAGCAGTGACACTTTGGATGAGGGGGTACCACTTTGGAGAATCAAATTGCCGCAGTAAAAATGCGCAATATTACCAAACGCTTTGGCTCCGTCGTGGCAAACGACCGGGTTTGGCTCGATATTTACAGGGGTGAGATTCTGGCGCTGCTCGGCGAAAACGGCAGCGGCAAGACCACGCTGATGAACATGCTCTCCGGCATCTATTACCCGGACGAGGGGGAGATTTTCATCGACGGAGCGCCGATCACCATCCGCAGCCCGAAGGATGCTTTTGACAAAGGCATCGGCATGATCCACCAGCACTTTAAGCTGGTCGATGTGTTTACTGCTGCGGAGAACATCGTCCTCGGCATGGAGGACAAGCTGGATTTGAAGGCTGCGAGCCGGAAAATCCGTGAAATCTGCGAAGCCTACGGCTTTGAGGTGGATCCCAATCAGAAGATTTATGATATGTCCGTGTCGCAAAAGCAGACGGTCGAGATTGTGAAGGCGCTCTATCGCGGCGCAGATATTCTCATTCTCGACGAGCCGACCGCCGTGCTCACGCCGCAGGAGACGGACAAGCTCTTCGCAGTGCTGCGCAGCATGCGCAGCGCCGGCAAGGCCATTGTCATCATTACGCACAAAATGCACGAGGTGGAGGAGCTGAGCGACCGCGTCGCCATTTTGCGCCATGGTCAGTTCATTGGCGATATGCTCACCAAGAACACCAACGCGCAGGAGATGACAAACATGATGGTCGGGCGCGCCGTGTCGCTGAACATTGAGCGGCCGGATCCGGTCGATCCCAAACCGCGCATCGAGGTCAAGGGACTCACGGTGCGCAGCATCGACGGCATTTTGAAGCTCGACGACGTCTCCTTCACCGCCAATTCCGGCGAAATTCTCGGCATCGCGGGCATCTCCGGCTGCGGCCAGAAGGAGCTGCTCGAGGCCATCGCCGGCCTGCAGCCCACCGAAGCGGGCAGCATCTGCTACATCAGCGACGACGGGGAGCGCGAAGAGCTGCTTGGCAAGGATCCGCTGCACATTGCGGAGATGGGCGTCGCCCTCTCGTTTGTGCCGGAGGACCGGCTGGGTATGGGCCTTGTTGGGAACATGGACCTGTCCGATAATATGATGCTCCGCTCCTTCCGCAAGGGCAAGGGCATCCTCACGGACCGCAAGACGCCGAAAAAGCTCGCCGAAACGGTCGTGGAAGAGCTGGACGTCAGCACGCCGGGCGTCAGCACGCCGGTGCGGCGGCTGTCCGGCGGCAACGTGCAGAAGGTGCTCGTCGGCCGCGAGATCGCCTCGGCGCCGACCGTGCTGCTGACTGCTTACGCGGTGCGCGGACTGGACATCAACGCTTCTTACACCATTTATGATCTCATCAACCGCCAGAAAGCGCAGGGCGTCGCCGTCATTTATGTCGGCGAGGATCTGGATGTGCTGCTGGAGCTGGCCGACCGCATTCTCGTGCTCTGCGGCGGCAAGGTCAGCGGAATCGTGCCGGGACGCGGCGCAACCAAGCGCGACGTCGGCATGATGATGACCCGGCTGGGAGGGAGGAAAGCCGATGAATAAACACAACAGGGAATCCCGGTTTCACATCGTCAAGCGCGATGCGCTGCCCTGGTACCGGGCGTGGGGCATCCGCGCAATCGCAATCGTTGCGGCGCTGCTGCTGTGCGCGCTCATTACGACCCTCTGCACCGGCCTGAACCCGCTGCAGGTCTACGGCACCATGTTTCAGGGCGCGTTCGGCTCGGAGCGCAGAATCTGGATTCTGCTGCAGAATCTCGCCATTCTGCTGTGCATTTCCCTCGCGGTTACGCCCGCGTTCAAAATGCGGTTCTGGAACATCGGGGCGGAGGGACAGGTGCTTGCGGGCGGCCTCGCTGCCGCAGCCTGCATGATTTGCCTTGCCGGTAAGCTGCCGAACGGGCTTTTGATTGCGGTCATCTGCGTCGCCGGTGTGCTCGCGGGTGCAATCTGGGCGGTCATCCCTGCAATTTTCAAGGCCAAGTGGAACACCAATGAGACACTCTTCACCCTCATGATGAACTACGTTGCCATGCAGCTTGTCGCCTACTTTATCATCATCTGGGAGGTGCCGAAGGGTTCCGGTAAGGTCGGCATCATCAATCAGGCGACGGAGATCGGCTGGCTTCCGCAGATCGGCGGATACAAGTATCTGCTGAACATTCTGGTCGTCACGGTGCTGACGGTGCTGGTTTACATCTATCTCAATTACAGCAAGCATGGCTATGAGATTTCCGTGGTCGGCGAGAGCGAGCGCACGGCCCGCTATGTCGGCATCAAGGTGGAAAAGGTCATCATCCGCACGATGCTGCTCTCCGGCGCGCTGTGCGGTGTCGCGGGGGTGCTGCTCGTGTCGGGCACCGACCACACCATCGCAACCAACATTGCCGGCGGCCAGGGCTTTACCGCCGTTATGGTTTCGTGGCTGGCGAAGTTCAACCCCATCAGCATGATTTTTACCAGTCTGCTGCTCGTGTTCCTCAACCGCGGCGCGCTGGAAATTTCCACGGTTTTTAGCCTGAACCAGTCGTTTGCGGATATTCTGTCCGGCATTATCATTTTCTTCATCATCGGCTGCGAGTTCTTCATCTCCTACAAGATCAGCTTCCGTAAGCCGGCAAAGAAAGCGGGAGGTGCGGAACATGTTTGATTTTGTGTCCTTTATTCCCCGCGCCATTGTGCAGGGCATTCCGCTGCTGTTTGGCAGCACCGGCGAGACGCTCACCGAAAAGTCCGGCAACCTGAACCTTGGCATTGCGGGCATCATGTATGTCGGCGGCATCTGCGGGGTGATTGGCGCGTTCGTTTATGAACAGGCCGCCGGCGGCGCCGCGGGCATGAACGGCTTTCTCGCCATTGCAATTCCGCTGCTGTCGTGCCTGCTCGGCTCTCTGCTGATGGGACTGCTCTATTGCTTCCTCACGGTCACGCTGCGCGCCAACCAGAACGTCACCGGCCTTGCGCTCACGACGTTTGGCGTCGGCTTCGGCAACTTCATGGGCGGCTCGCTCATCAAGCTCACCGGCAGCGAGGTGCCGTCCATTGCCCTTTCGGCCACGAACCGTTATTTTGCCAAATCGCTGCCGTTTGCGGCGGATCTCGGCTGGTTCGGGAAGATCTTTCTGTCCTATGGCTTTCTGGCATACGTCGCCGTCGCCATCGCGCTGATTGCGGCCTATGTGCTCAAGCGCACCCGCGTGGGACTGCATCTGCGTGCAGTCGGCGAGAACCCGAACACTGCGGACGCGGCCGGCATCAATGTGAACAAGTATAAATACCTTGCCACGTGCATCGGCAGCATGATTGCCGGACTCGGCGGGCTGTACTATGTCATGGACTATGCCTGCGGCGTGTGGTCGAACGACGCCTTTGGCGACCGCGGCTGGCTCGCCATTGCGCTTGTCATTTTCACGGTCTGGAAGCCGAATATCGGTGTGCTCTCCTCGTTCCTGTTTGGCGGGCTGTACATTCTGCACATCTTCCTGCCGACCGGTACGAATCTGGCGGTCAAGGAGCTGTACAAAATGCTTCCGTATGTCGTCACGATCCTTGTGCTCATCGTTACAAGTATGCGATCCCGCCGCGAGAATCAGCCGCCCGCGAGTCTGGGCATGGCCTATTTCCGGGAGGAACGATAGCGCCCGCACACGGTGCAGAAAACACCCCTTTCCAATTGGAAAGGGGTGTTTTCTATGCCTCTAAGATCCCGTATTTCGTTTTGATGCGGTCGAGCTTCCGCAAGAGCGGCTCGCCTGCGAGGGCGAGGAACACGACCGTCGCCGCCGCGTGGATGACGTTGAACACGAAGCCGGAGGCGCAGGACGCGAGCAACGCCTGCCATGTCACCGCGCCGGAGAACATCAGCACCGACGCGGCGTCGAGCAGCAGCCCATAGATCACAAGCGTTGCCAGGCCACCGAACACGCACAGCGGCAGCCGCTTTGCCGGGAGCCGCCCCGGCGCGAACAGCACGCCTCCCAGAAATCCGATGACGCCGAAGCCGAACATCTGCCACGGCGTCCACGGCCCCTGACCGAACAGGAAGTTCGACAGAAATGCGATGGCCGCGCCGGTGACAAACCCGGCCTCGCCGCCGAAGGCGACGCCTGTGATGACGACCACGGCGACCACGGGCTTAAACTGCGGCACCATGGCAAATGCCGCACGCCCGGCCACGCCGATGGCCGTCATCACCGCGAGGATCACAAGCTCGCGCGCCTGCGGTCTGCGGCGCTCGAACTTCAGCGCGAACGGCAGCATCGCCAGCACGATCACGAGCATACTCACGAGATAGTATTTGCGGTTGTCCCACACGAGACTGCCCAACAGCAGCAGCGCGGGAACGGCAAGGCCGATCAGACAGGCTGCAAAGGCGGTGCGTCCGCGCCGACCGGCGTCGGGCGTGACGCTTCTGGGTGCGTCCGGCATGCTTCGATCACCTCCCGGCAAAGAATCGCATCCGGCAGCCAGGGCCGCGCCATGCGGTTGGCCGCCGTGGTGTAAAAGTGGTTGCCCGCGAAAAACGCGCGGGTGCGCCCCTCCGAAAGGATCTGCCCGTCGAACAGCAGCGCGGCGCGGCCGGCATAGGCGGCGCAGAACTCAATGTCGTGCGACACGAGCACCACCGCCGTGCCCTGCGCGCAGAGCGCGCGCAGCAGCGCGCCGAACGAGGCGCGAAACGCCGCGTCCATGCCCTTGGTCGGCTCGTCGAGCAGGAGCACGTCCGGCCGGGCGAGCAGGAGCTTTGCGATCGCGGCGCGCTGCTGCTCGCCGCCGGAGAGGTCGAAGGGGTGACGCTCCAGCAACGGAGAGAGCGCCATGGCGGCGACTGCCGCGTCCATGCGCGGCTGCTGCTCTGCCACCGGGAGCGACAGCGTGCGCAGCGCGTCCTCCAGATCGGCGCGCACGGTGTCTTTGACGAACATCGCGCGCGGTTCCTGACAGAGGGCGGCGATGCGCTTCGTTTTTTGCAGCACCTTGCCGCGGTAGGGGCGGCGCTGCCCCGCGAGAACGGCCAGCGCCGTGCTTTTGCCCGCGCCGTTTCCGCCGACGATGGCGAGCAGCTCCCCGGCGTGTACGGTGAGCGACAGCCCCTTGAGCACGTCCGCACCGTCCCGGTCATACCGGAACCTGCATTCGCGCAGCTGCAGCAGCGGCGCGCCGTCGCCGGCAGCGGCAGGCGTGTCCGCTGCCGGAAGAGGACACGGCCGGAGGGTTTCCAGCAGCGCGCGCCCCGCGCGGATGTCGAGCGGGCATTTCCCCGGCGCGCCGACGCCGCCCCAGACGCGCACCGGCGTTGGCATTGCGGCAAAAAACGGGCTGCCCGTTTGCAGCAGTGTGCGTGCGACCGCGTCCGGCGTGCCGAGCGCGGTGAGCCGCCCCTGCTCCAGCACCGCTGCGCGGTCGGCCATCGGCAGCGCGTCCTCCAGCCGGTGCTCCGAGAGGATCACCGTCACGCCCAGCTCCCGGTTGAGCCGCTGCACGGTGTGGAGAAATTCCGCCGCCGCAATGGGGTCGAGCTGGCCGGTCGGCTCGTCGAGCACGAGCACGTCCGGGTGCATCGCCATCACGGACGCGAGATTCAACAGCTGCTTCTGCCCGCCGGAGAGGGTGTCCACGTCGCGGTCAAACCAGGTCTGGATGCCGAAAAAGCTCGCCATCTCGCCGACGCGCAGCCGCATGGTCTGCGTGTCCGTGCCGAGACTTTCCAGCCCGAAGGCCAGCTCGTGCCACACCTTGTCGGTGACGAGCTGGTCGTCCGGCTGCTGCAGCACGAAGCCGATGCGCTGCGCCTGTGTGCGCGCATCCCACGTCTCCAGCGGCTTGCCGTCCAGCAGCACCTGCCCGCTGCGCGTGCCGTAGGGCGTGAGCACAGACTTCAAATGCCGCAGCAGCGTGCTCTTCCCGCCGCCGGATACGCCGCACAGCAGGAAAAACTCCCCCTCGCGCACGGAAAACGAGACGTCGTCCAGCGCGGGAGCCGCCGCCTTTGGGTAGGTGAAGGTCAGATGTTCGATCGCAAACGCCGCCATGTCAGCGCCTCCTTTCGGTTCAGCAGCAGGGGAAGATTGCAAAACAGCGCGAAGCACGCCAGCGTGAGCGCGCCCGGCACGCTCCACGGCGCGGGCGCAAGGGCGGGGTAATACGTCATAGCGGCCTGCCCCGTGAGCAGCCCGGCCAGCGTGCCGAGTGCGAGCGCGAGCAGCAGCGCGGCAAAGCGCCTGTCCCGCCCGTCGAACCGCTGGCGTGCGAACGCGGTGCGCCCCGGCAGGCCGTAGCCCCGGCTTTTCATCGAGTCCGCCGTGACGACGGCGTTTTCCAGTGCCCATGTGACCGTCGCGGACAGCGCGCGCACGCCGGAGCGCACCCTTGCAGAGAGCCCCCGGGGCGGCTCGCCGCCGAGCGCGCGCTGCGCCGCAGCGACCTGCCGCACCTGCCGCGAAAAGCGCGGCACAAACCGCAGCGCCATGGAAAACAGCAGCGAAAACGCGGGCAGCGTCCGGCCAAACAGCGCCATCAGCTTGTCCGACGTCAGCACGCGGTTAAAGCTCGCAAACCAGAGCAGCACCGCGCCGAGCATCGCCGCCGCCGCGAGGCCGTAGGCCAGCGCTTCCCACGTGACGGCGTTGCCGTTTCGCAGATAAAACAGCACGGTTATGCCCCGGTGGTTGAACAGCGGGTTGAGCACCGCCGTCAACACCATCAGCGGCAGCACCCAGCGCAGCTGCCGCAGCAGATACCGCCCGCCGCAGAGCGCCGCGAGATACGCCGCCGCCGACAGCAGCGAGACGAGCAAAAACGCGGGGTGCATCACCAGCATCGTGATGAGCAGCACCGCCGCGTAGAATCCAAAGGAGAGCGTGCCGTGCAGCGCGCAGAAAGCGTCCTCGCGCATACGCTTACCCTCCGATGTTGTGGCCGCTGTCGCAGGTATACAGCCAGCGGATCACGTCGCCCGGCTGCAGCGTGTAGCTGTTGCAGCCATCGCCTGGAAACGCGCCGTTGACGCTGTAGATCCAGCCGGAGCCTTGCCCGCAGTCGAATTCATACAGCTGGCCGATGCCCTGCACATAGTTGGTGCCGTAGGCGGGCGTCCATTGCGCTTCCAGCGCCACGCCGTGCGAACGGGTGACGCGCTGCAGCACGGTCCACACCGTGTCGCCCGGCTCCAGCTCGACGGTCACGGGGCCGAGTATCTGCCCGTTTTCCGGCAGCACGGCGCGCACCGCGTCCGGGAGCCGGTTGCTCTGCAGCGCGGCCGCGCAGGAGATGGAGATGGTGCAGGTTTCCGCTGCCGGCTGCACGTTGGGTGTGGGCGTCGCCGCTGGCGTTGTCACAGGCGCTGCTGACGGCGCTGCGGTTTCCGCGGAAGCGTCCGGCGGCGCGGTTTCCTCCGGTTCCTGCGCGGAAGGCTCCGGACTGGCCGTGCTCTGCACGGCGTCCGGAGCGGCCTGCGCGCCCCTGTCCCGCTGCGTGGAGACGGTCACGCCGATGACGACGGCCGCCACCAGCAGCAGGCACAGGATGATTTTGAAAATGACGGGATGCTGTTTCCGCATTTTCGCTCCTTTCGATTACCGAATCTGATACAGCGCGGTGTCACCGGCCGCGGCGCGCTGCGCCGCCACGAGCGCGCGCAGCGCCTGCTCCGTCGCCGGGGCGTTGTAGCCGCCGTCCGCCGTGTGGCAGAAGCCGCCGTTTGCAAGCTGGAAGGTCATCAGATTGTCCAGCAGGGAGTGGCCGTCCTTGACGAAGCGGCTGTCCTGCAGGTCAATGCCGAGGGTACACAGCGCGAGGATCGCCTGCGCCGTGCTCTCCGCCGAGGACGCGCCCCAGCTCACGAAGCCGCCGTCGGCCTGCTGCATGGCGGAAAGGCAGTTCAGCGCGCGGTCAACTGCCGCAGAGACCTGCGCGTCCGCGCGGTAGGGGTCGAGCGCCTGCAGCGCGATCGCCGTCAGATCGGGGTCGGCAGGGTCGCCCTCCATGTAGGTAAAGCCACCGCCGGGAAGCTGCGCGGCGAGAATTTTTTCCACATACTGCGCGCGCACATCCGCTTCATAGCTGCCGCTGTCGAGCGCGAGCAGCGCATAGATCACGCCGTTGACGCCCTGCGACGCGACCTTGTCCACATCCGTGAGCGGGGCGATGAGATCATAGCCCGCAACATCCGTTGCGTCCTTGCCAATCGCCGTCACGGCCAGCGCCACGCGGGCGTATTCCGTATAGTACCGGTCGGAGAGAACGCCCTTGGTCTCCTGAACCTTGGCTTCCGCCTGCGCGTAATAGCCGGCATAGGCGGGCGGCGTGGTCACATTGCCGCGCGCCATGTCGAGTACGATCCACTCGTCGCCATAGGTGGGAGCGGGCACGCTCGTGAGCAGGTGGTGCGCCGCAGCCTTCAGCGCGGTGTCTGTGTCCAGCAGACGCCAGAGAATGACGGCAGATTGCGCGCGCGTGGCGGTGCCCTGTGCATCCAGCTCCGTGGGGGAGACGCCCGTGACCAAGCTGCTGCCGACTGCCCATTGCATGGCAGTCAGGGCATAGGGCTGCACCGACGCGCGGTCGGTAAATGCGGAGAGGTCGTTCGATGCGGTCACGTCCATGCCGGCCTTTTCAGCATAGCGGTGCAGAATCGTGGCCAGCTCCTCGCGGGAGACGGCCTTCATCGGGGCGAACGTGCCGTCCGGATAACCGTCCACGATGCCGGTCTCCTGCGCCCAGGCGACCGCGTCCGTATACCACGTGCCGCCGGCCACATCCGGAAAGTCCGCTGCCGCTGCCGCCGGGCTGGAGGCTACGCGCCACAGCATCGTCACCAGCATGGCGCGGCTCATGGGCAGGTCGGGGGAAAAGACATTCGTAGCGGTGCCCGTCATGATGCCGTGGTCGATCGCGTAGCAGATGCCGGCGCGCGCCCAGTCGTTTTTCAGGTCGGTGTATTGCGCGCAGACGTGTTCCGGCGCAGTATGGGGCGGGTCGGTATGCGTACCGTCGCAGGTATACTGCACGCAGACGACATCGCCATCCGCGACGGCAACGGTGTCCATTCCGGCGCTGGGGAATTTGCCGTTGAGAGAGCCCAGCCATCCGCTCATGTTCCACTCGCCGGTCTTGCGCGGGTAGTCCCCGGCGTTCAGCCCGGCGACGCCGGAGAGATATGCGCCATAGGAGATGGTGACAATCGTCACGGCCTGACCGGCCTGCCCGGCGGCCGCTTCCAGCGCGTCCATCATGGTCATACCGTCCGTCCGCGCGACCGTCTCGTCAAAGAGCGTGCCGGTCCACGCGGGGGTGACGCCGTCCACCGGCTCGGTGAACGTCCGGTTCTCGGCGATGACCCGAACCGTGCCGCCGTTCTGCGCAAAAGCGGCGCCCGGCAGCAGCGACACGATCAGGAGCAGCGCCAGCAGAATGCTGATTCCGCGTTTTTTCATGTGCTTACATCCTCCTTATGTTTCGCGGGGAAAAGTCCCTCCGCCGGAACGGAGGGGGCAGCGGGATGGCTCGCTGCCCGCGCGGACGCAAAAAAGCCCGCTGCGGACGGGCAGCGGGCATCAGCCGGGGGCGCTGAGCGCTCCGGCAAACATACGCAGCTTCCGGTTCCGGCAGAAACGCAGGCGGCTCCGAGGTATTCTGACTGATCCGCGCGGACGCGGCTTCACAGTGACCGACTCGCCGGGACTTTCACCCGATTCCCCTCTGCCGCGTTTGCGGCGTGGAGCGACCTTTCCTATGCGGTTTTGTCCAGTATACCACAGGCGGTCGGCGGTGTAAATATTCAAAAAAGTACAGGCGGCGAGCTTTGCTCGCCGCCTGTGCGGACGGTTATGACGTTTTGACATAGCTGCCGGAGCTTTGCGCCTCGGCGATGAACGGGACGAAGCGGGTCTCCGCGTCGAAGGCTTCGTCCGCTGCGACGGCAGAGCGGAGCTGCTGAAGACTGCTGCTGTCGGCAAAGACGCAGATGCGGTCGAACAGCTTCGTAAACGGCGCCAGCTCCTGCCCGGTCTGGGCGGCTTTCTGCTGCAAAATGGAGTCCGCGCTGCACACGGCGGATACGCGCACGCTGGTGGAGGCGAGGGCATTGCGCAGGTACTGCGCCAGATTCATCACAGCGTCCGTCCGGCTGGGCGTGCTGCTCGTCTGCACGGCGTAGGCGAAATCCAGATCGGAGAAGGGCATTTGCAGATACGAAAACGCGATCTCGTCAAAGCCCATGGCTGCCAGCTCCTTGCACAGCGCGACGATGTAGCCGCGCATCGTCTCATTGTAGGGGTCGAGCCAGCCGCCGGAGCCGTCGCTGTAGGCCGCGCCGGCGCTGTCCTTGAGCGCGAGGGCGGAATAGCGCTGCGCCATCAGGGTGTCCACGCAGCAGCTCACGACCGCGACCAGGTAAAGATCCTGCGATTTGAGCGACTGTATGGTTTCCGCCAGATCATTTGTGCCGTTTACGCCATAGGCCGCAGCCTCGTTCACGGCGGACTTCCAGCTCAGCGTGCCGCCCGGCGCTTTCATTTGCAGCACGAGGGCGTTGCCTCCGGCGCTCTTCACCTGCGTGGCGGCGGCGGTCAGCCCGTCGGGCGTGATGCGGTCCGCTGTGATGTACTGCGCCTGAAGCGTTTGCAGATCCTTGCCCGCGTTGGAAAGAATGCCGGAATAGTCCGGCTCCTCATACACGATCTCAACGTTGACGGACTCGTGCGCGCCGGCCTCGCCGTCCACGGGGGCGGGGGTCTCCAGAATCGGAAAGACGACGCGCAGCCCGTCGGAGCCGTAGACAATGTATTTCTGGCAGGCGAAAAACAGCACGATCGCCGCGACGATGAGCGCCGCGAGCACAAACAGCAGCACAGTCCACAGTCTGCAGTGGCTGCGTTTGCCGCGATAGACGTCTTTGGAATTGATGGGCATGGGCATCCCTCCGGGTGAAGAAGTTCGGGTGGTTCAGCGCGTTTCGATGTCGCCGATCAGGGCGACGCGGCGGGCGTGACGGCCGCCGTCGAAGCCGGTATCGAGGAAGGTGTCCACGATTTTGAGCGCAAGGCCGGTTCCGAGCACGCGGGCGCCGAGCGCGAGAATGTTGGCGTCGTTGTGACGGCGGGTCATTTCGGCGGAGTAGCAGTCGCCGCACAGCGCCGCACGGACGCCCCGCACCTTGTTTGCGGCGATGGAGATGCCGATGCCGGTGCCGCAGATGACGATGCCGCGCTCAAATTCGCCGGAGGCGACCGCTCTGCCCACGGCCTCGCCGTAGGCGGGGTAGTCGCAGCTATCCTCTGTATACGTGCCGAAATCCTTGTATTCCAAGCCTCTTTCGGTCAGATGCTTCATGATTTCCTGCTTCAGGGCGTAGCCGCCGTGGTCACTGCCGATTGCAATCATATTCCAAAACCTCTTTTCATAAATTCAATTGATTCAAACGTGCTTGTACTTTTTGCGTCTAAAATGGCCACGATGGGAACCATTTTAAGAAATACCAGGCGTAATTCCGGGACATGGGCAGTCCGGAGAGCGCGGGATAGTATGCGAGAAACAGCGCGAGACAAACCGCCGTGAAGCAGTAGACGCTGCCGAGCCTCCCACGCCGGCGCAGCAGGTCGAACACATTGCACAGCCCCAGCACCAGAAACACCGTGGCCGGGAAGTAGTGATATTCGAACGTGATGCGCGAAATGAACACCCACGGCAGCACCTGCGCGAGATAGCCGATCAGGAGAAACAGCGCCCTGCGGTCGCGCTGCCGGACGGCCTGATAGCCCAGCACCGGCAGGGACAGCAGCCCCGCCCAGCACAGCAGCGGATTCACGAACGCGGCGATGGTGGACACCGTGTTGGCGTCTCCATACCCCAGATAGTAGAGAATGGGGCGGATGTCGAACAGCCACTGCCACCACGGCGCGGAATAGGGGTGCGTGGCCTCCAGCCCGGCGTGGTAGGTGAACATGAACTTCTGATTTTTCCACACGATGTCAAAGTAATCGCGCGTGAAATACATGCCCGCGCCGCGAAGCCCGTCGGCGGTGGCATAAGGCGTGTAGCTGACGTAGTAGATGCAGCAGGGGATCACCACGAAAAACACCAGACAAAACCCGATGTTTCCGAGCAGCGCGCGCGTGAACGCGCGGCCTTCACCTGCCCGCACATCCGCCACACCGCGGAAGATCCAGTGCAGCAGCCACAGCACGCCCAGCCCCGCGCCCGCGTACAGGCACGTCCACTTGCAGGCGGCGCCGATGCCGAAAAACAGCCCCGACAGGGCCAGATACCGCAGCTTCCCCTCCGTGCAGTACCGGTACAGGAACAGGTACATCAGCAGAATGAAGAATACGGCATAGGTGTCGATCGTGGCGATGCGCGTCTGCGTAAAGTGCATGAAGTCGAACGCGAACAGCAGCGTGCCGCACACGGCAATGCGGTCATCGTGAAACAGGCGGCGCAGGAAATCCCACAGCACCGGCAGCATGGCCACGCCGAAAAGCGTGCCCATGAAGCGCCAGCCCAGCGGCGTCATGCCGAAGAGCGCGATGCCGAGCGAGAGAATCAGCTTGCCGAGCGGCGGATGCGACACCTCATAGGGCTGCACGCCGCGCAGATGCTCATACGCGGTGCGCGCGTGATAAATCTCGTCAAAATACGTGCTGTTGCGCCAGTCCGGCGCGTCCGGAACGAGACTCTGCTCGTCCAGCAGCGCGCCGTCGCCGGCGGAAACGGCGATCTTCGTTCCGTCCGCGCGGTAAACGGCCACCTCGCCCAGCTCGGTGCTGCCGTGCGCAGTGATGCGGATATACCGCGCCGTGAGGTCTGCGCCGTCGTCAAATTCGGCGTACCTCCACTTGAACAGGTCGGCATATTGCTGCGGCATGGTTCCCACGTCGGTATAGGTTTCGCCGTCGGTCGAGAGGGCGACGGTGTAGTCCCCCGTGCCGAGACCGGTATAGTAGAAGATCGAGCCGATGGCTTCGGTCTCCGGCAGCGTGAGCGTCGCGCTCCCGCCGCGCTCCAGGACACAGAATGACTGCGGCGCTATGGCGTTGCCGAGGTTGCAGAACGCGGCCACGGCGTACACCGCCGTGATCACGAGAATGGGCCAAACACCGTGCCGTTGCACGCATTGCGGCGGCGGAAGCAGCGCCTCGCGGCGCAGCCCCAAAAACAGCAGGATCACAAAGCAGATCGCGGCTGCCGGAAACGTATAGCTGATGACAGACACGGCGCTTTGCTCCTTTCGGCGTCAGAAGACGCTCGCTCCATTTCGCTTCCGGCGAAAGCCGAAAACTCCATATCCGCGACCACTGCGCTTATGTCGCGCCGCGCGGGTGCGGCGATACCGCGAGCGATACTTCGTTATTATAGTACATCCGGCCCCGCCTTGTCTACCGCGTTGGCGAAAAGTTGCGTGCAAAATCCGGCGCAGCTACTTGACATAATGCCTAAATAAAGCTAAAATAATTTGATAATATTTTCTGTAACACGTGGAGAGTTACGATAAATATGAATCATGTCCCGACGGATACGCTTGATGGTCCGTCTTTTCTACTGAAAAATTCAAGAATCTTTAAGAAATGGAGGAAACGCACCAAACAATGGGAAAAACAATAGCACTTGCGGTGGGGTACATCGTAGTGCTTGTGATTGGCTTTGTTCTCGGTATTGTCTACCGTAAGAAGGTTTCCGAGCGCGAGATTTCCAGCGCGGAAGAGGAAGCCCGGAGAATTATAAACGAGTCTATCAAAAGCGCAGAGAGCAAGAAGCGGGAAGCCCTGGTGGAAGCAAAAGAGGAAATTCATAAAAGCCGCACAGAGTATGAGCGCGAGGAGAAGATGCGCAGAACCGAACTGCAAAAGCAGGAACGCCGTTTGCAGCAGAAGGAAGAATCCCTCGACCGCAAGACCGATTCGCTCGATAAGAAAAACGAAGCACTCGCCCAGAAGATCGCCGCTGTGGATGCACAGCAGGCTGAGATCCGTACCATTAAGAAGAGCCAGCTTGAAATGCTGGAGAAAATCTCCGGATATACGGTGGAGGAGGCCAAGGCCTACCTGATCGAGAGTCTGGAGTCTGAAGTGACGCATGAAATGGCCGTGAAGGTCAAGGAAGTGGAGGCACAGTTCAAGGACGAGGCGGAGTCGCGCGCGCGTGAGATGATTGCTACGGCCATCCAGCGCTGCGCCGCCGACCACGCCAGCGAGGTGACGGTGTCGGTCGTGCCGCTGCCGAACGATGAGATGAAAGGCCGCATCATCGGCCGCGAGGGGCGCAACATCCGCGCCATCGAAACGCTCACGGGCTGCGACCTCATTATCGACGATACGCCGGAGGCCATAACCCTCTCCAGCTTCGATCCCGTCCGCCGCGAGGTGGCGCGCATCGCGCTGGAAAAGCTCATTCAGGATGGCCGCATCCATCCCGCCCGCATCGAAGAGATGGTCGCCAAGGCGCAGAAGGAGGTCAACGCCACCATCAAGGCCGAGGGCGAGCGCGCCGTATTTGAAACGAACATCCACGGGCTGCATCCCGAACTCATCAAACTGCTTGGCCGCATGAAATACCGCACCAGCTACGGGCAGAACGTGCTCAACCACTCCATTGAGGTGGCGCACATTTCCGGTCTGCTGGCCGCCGAGCTGGGCGTCGATGTGGCAACCGCCAAGCGCGCAGGTCTTCTCCACGACCTCGGCAAGGCGATCGACCATGAGGTCGAGGGCAGCCATGTGACCATCGGCGTCAACATTGCGCGCAAGTACAAGGAGTCCGAAGAGGTGCTCCATGCCATCGAAGCGCACCACGGCGATGTGGAGCCGCACACGATCATCGCCTGCATCGTGCAGGCGGCGGACACGATCTCCGCCGCGCGCCCCGGCGCGAGACGCGAGAACATCGAAAACTACGTCAAACGTCTGGAAAAGCTGGAGGAGGTCTCGAAGAGCTTCCCCGGTATCGCCAATTGCTATGCCATTCAGGCTGGCCGCGAGATCCGCATCATGGTCAAGCCGGAGGAGGTCTCCGAGGATCAGATGGTGCTGCTCGCACGCGACATCGCAAAGAAAATCGAAGACGAGCTGACCTATCCCGGTCAGATCAAGGTCCATCTCCTGCGCGAGACGAAGGCCGTCGATTACGCGAAGTAAGCGAACAAAGAATAGCAAAAATGCCTCCGGCGGAGCCGGAGGCATTTTTGCTATGCAAAAGCGCGTGAAGTTTTACGCCTGCGATGCAGGGGACTCTGCCACGATTTCACGCGCTTTCGCTTCGAGCCAGGCCCATTCCTCGCGGCTCAATCGGGCAAGAACCGCCAAAACGCGGCGCTGGAAGTTATCCGCTTCCCCGCAGAGCGCATCGCCCACAAAGGCGGCGATTTCCTCATCGCGGGAGGGGACGCGAAACATCTCGCCCTCGCCGGTGCGAAGCCAGCGCTCGTTGACGTGGAATTCCCGACAGATCGAGAGAATGACCGACTCGGATGGCGTCCGGATTCCGTTTTCATAGCCCGTGATGGTGTTCCCTTTTAACCCTAATTTATTTCCAAACTCCACTTGTGTGAGGCTCAAGGCCTTGCGGAGCATTTTAATTCGATCCTTCAATCAACTTGCCTCCTTTTTTCTTATTGTAAAGTTGAAATCTCGCAATGTCAACATTTTAAGAAAAGATATTGACATTTTTGGCGCGTTGCGATATTATAAACTCGCAAGGAGAGAAAAAACGGCGAGAGGGGAAGTTTCGTGTGTCAGAGTTAGAAAAAAACGTGATTACCGACATCGTGAGCTTGATACAGAGGATGGACGCAGCGCAGAAAGAACGGTTTGTATCGTGGGCGGAGGGCGTTGCGTTTGCGTTGGAACGCCAGCGGGCGCGCTGAGCCGGGAGGGGCATTCGGAATGGACACCATGCGGCGAACGTGCGAGACCTGCGCGTATTTTTTGCGGCACTACGTGAAATGCAAAAAGCGATATCATGCCACCGGGTTTGGACACTGCATCGAGCCGCGCATCAAGGTGCGCAAGCTCGACACACCGGCCTGCGCACGCTACAAACAGCGGGAAGAAGCACAAACCGCCAGCCGATGATTCGGCTGGCGGTTTGACGCGCTCGCGAGGGAAAAAGAGAGTGGACTACACACGCGGGACGATGTGGGCATCGTCCCCTACGAAGGGGTGAGTGCACCGCACCCCGCGCCCCCAGACGCAAGCTTGCCTTGCGGCTGGGAAAGGAAGAAGGCGGGAGCGAATATGGAGACGGCACGCTTGCGCGGCGGCGGAATGAAGCGAGCGTCTTCTGACGCCGTTATGCGCTGAGCGAGCCGAGCAGGCCGATCAGCTCGTCGAGATCACGGTAGTTCCCGGCGGGGACGAGATCCGGCGCGGAGGCGTAGGCCTGACCGGGCGTTACGTCGGCGTGGAGCGTGACCGTATCGACGGCGGTGTCCAGCACGATGTGCTCCGGCGTGAGCGCCAGATGCAGCGGCTCCGCGGCGATATTTGCCGTGATGAGAAGCTGCCCGGATTCGTACCGGAACGAGGAGATCGCACCGACGATTTCGGCGAAGGACAGATGCCCGAAGAAATATTCATACGCGTCGATCGTGTCCTCAACCGTCTGGCGGTCGATGCCCGGCACGAAGGCGAGCACGGTGTGCAGCGCTTTTTGGAGATTGTCGGTCGAGCAGCGCACCTGAATGCGGCCATAGGAAATGTAGACCTCGTCCTGATACAGCGTGGCGGTCAGGTCGCGGCCCAGGATGCTCGAAACCGCGCGCGCCGCCACCGGCGTGCCGAACGAGAGCACCACATCCGCGTGCAGCGGATAACCATTGATCGTCAGCTCTGCATCGAGATCCATGCCCTGCGCGCCGACGTAGCGCTCCAGCGTGCCGCAGAAGGGCATCAGGTCGGCCAGACGCACATAGTCGCCGCCGCTGGGCACGATCTCCGACGCGGTCTGGTAGGTCTGGAGCAGACGCACGGCGATGCGCATACTGCCGTCGTCCACGGCGACGGAATTGCTGGTCAGCGCGGCGTTGAGCGTGTTTCCGCCGATTGCGAGCGTGGCGGAGAGCGTGCCGCCCGACCACGAGAGCGCGCGGATGCTGTCGATCGCCGACTGCGGCGTCAGCTCGCGGAAGAACTGCGCGTAGGCCGCGGCGACCGCGTCGGGGCTGCCCTGTGCGCCGGTCAGCTCCATGGCCTTGGCGACCAGCTGGCGGATGTCGTCCATCGTGCCGCTCAGGTGAATGGCGCCGGCGGAGACGTAGAGCGTATTTCCAACGGATTGCGCGGAGAGATCCACGCCGCCCACGGTGGTGGTCACGCCGGCGGCAAGGCCGCTGTCCGTGCGGCTGAGCGTCGCCCGGCCGGAGAGCGAGACGCCGTAGCCGGAGAAGTCCACGTCAAAGAGGTAGCCGCGGGCATTGACCACGTCGATGATCGGGCTGACGAGACTGAGCGCGCCGGTCAGATCGGTATAGCCGGAGAGCGATTCGGTCTGGAAGCCGCTGCCGGGCACGGCGGTGACGGCGCAGGACAGACCGCCCAGATTCAGGCGGAGGTTCGCGCGCACGAGACGCAGCGCGTCGGGATTTTTCAGCGAGATCGTGCCGGAGATCATGCGGTCGGAGAGCGTCACAACCATGCCGCCCGACGTCTCCTGCATGGAAACGCTGTTCATGAGCCGGCTGATCGTGCTCTGATCGAGGGAGATGTCCGGGATCTGAACGCCCAGTGTCCCGGCGACGAGCCGCGCGGCGTCCAGCGTGTCGCTCGCGGCGAGTACGATCTTCTGGCTCCCGGTGTGCAGATACAGCCGGTTGCCGGCGTAGGCCGCAAAGAGGTTCACCCCCTCAATGGTTCCGCGCACCTGAAAGGCGTTTGCGGCCAGGTCGACGTGTACGTCCAGCGCGTAGCTTTTCCCGTTCGCCGACACCGTGACGCGGTAGTTCGGCGTGCGCAGGAAGAAGTCCTGAATGATCTTCTGCGTGTCCTCGGCCTCGTTGAGCTTGCCGAGGTTGTTCGGGTCGTATTCGGTCTCCAGATAGTTCTGGAACGCGGACTGATCGTCCGTGACCGCGCCGAAGTCGGAAAAGACCTCCGTCAGCGTGCCGGTGCAGTTCGGGCTGCCGATGCCCGGCATGACGATGTCGTAGTTTTCGACGGTGTCCATCTGCAGGATGCGCCACTCGCTGTCGATTGTCCAGACCATATGGACCGAGTGGAAAATCGGGTTCCTGGACGCGCCGCCGTAGGTGCGCACCTGACGTTTGTAGTAAACGCTCGCGCCTTCCGGCTCCAGGTCGAAGGTGATGGCGTAAGTACCGTCGCCGGTTTCCTCCATGACGGCGTTCTGCACCGTTTCCTGCGACACGACGTAGTTCGTGAGATTGCGCGGGTCCTGCCCGTAGGCGGACTCGTAGTCCTCCTGCGAGATGGCGATGATGTCGTCAGACCACTGGGTGTGTTCCGCGTTCACGGACGAGGCGTAGCGCACGAGGATCGCGCCGTCCTTGAAATATTTCTGCTCGCCCATGTTTTTCAGCAGGCTGGTGCTGACGGCCTCGGTAAACACGCTGTCCGCCGTCACAACGCGCTCGTTGTGTACCTGCTGGGTGTAGTCGATGAAGCCGACCTTCGCCTTGGCCGTGCCGGTCGTGACGGAGCGATAGGCGGTCTGCTGCATCACGCCCATGCAGATATAGAGATTATCCTCCGCCGTCTGACCGGAGGGGTCGCCGTCCGGCCGGGCGAGCAGGCTGCTCTCGCCGCCGGCGGCATCGTCGTCCTCCTCACCGCCGCCGAGCAGCCCCGGCAGCACCAGCGTCGCCGTGAGCGCCAGCGCGAGCACGGCGGCGCACAGCGCGTAGAGACGCTTGCGGTGCGGCTTTTTCTCAGAAACAGCCGCGTTCTGCCCGGAGGAAACCGTACCGTCCTGCGGCGCAGCGTGATTTTCCAAATCTGTTTGGTTCATAGATCGTCTTCCTTTTTCGCGCTTCCGGCGGCGTTGCGCCGCCGGAGATTCATGCGCTTTTGTCGGAATTCATTATAAGCACACCCGCGCAGAAAAGGCACCCTCTGGCCTGTCGAGCGGTAGAAACGTTGGGAGAAGGCAATTCTCCCAACGGTAGAATTACAGAAGAAGGGAAATAATCCGGGACTTGCACCCAGCGGAAAATGTGGTATAATCAGAGCCATGGAAACAACACGGAAGGCTCTGGCCGCGAATTTGGCCGAGCTGAGAAAGTCTGAAAATTTAACACAGGCGGAATTTGCTGCGCGGCTGAATTATTCCGACAAGGCGGTTTCCAAATGGGAGCGGGGCGACTCGCTACCGGACGTGGTGATGCTCAAGACGATTGCGGATATGTATCATCTGCGGGTGGACGACCTGCTGACGGAAAACGGCGTGCAGGAGGCGCATGGAGGCGAACGGCGGGACGAACAGCGAAACCAGAAGGTGCTGGTTGTGGCGCTGTGGGTCTCGATCGTTTGGATCGTTGCGGCGCTCGTGTTCTTCTATTCGCAGTATACGGCCGGAAACATGATCTGGATGGCGTTCGTCTGGGCGGTTCCGGTGTCCTTCCTCGTCATTGTGTGGTTCATTCTGCGTTGGGGCGAGCAAAAAATGCTGTGCGCCTTTTCGTCCGGGCTGGTCTGGTCGATTTTGATCAGTTTCTATTTCCAGTATCTCAAATATAATTTCTGGATGATTTTTTTCGTTGGGATTCCGGTGCAGATCGCACTGATTATCGGCGCAAAAATCCGCGCGTATCCGCACCGCCGCTGGCGGTGACCGCAGAAGAAAAAACATCCCCGGCCATCGGCCGGGGATGTTTTGATGTCCGTCAAAACCGTGTATGCATCTTGTCAAGCGATGCCAGGGTCAGGGGTACAGAGCCGCGAATTCCTGCAGGGACATGCTGCGGCAAATATAGCGGCGCAGAATGCGGTATGTCCCATCGTCCGGCGACCAGTCGCCGCTGCCAATCGTCATGAACTGGTAATAGTCGCCGATGAGATCGAACGTAGTCTGGGATTTGCGCGACTCCGGGCAGGAGAACAGATAGGGAATCTTTCCGGTGAGACGCGCGACGTCGAGCCGGGACTGCTCCATTTCCCGCGCCGTCGTTTCCGCATCTGCGGTGTCGAGCCGGAGGTGGGTGACGGTGTGGCTCTGGAAGGAGACCAGACCGGACTGCTCCATTTCGCAGACCTGCGCCGCCGTCAGATATGTTGGGTTGCCCACGGAGCCGGTAATGAGGTTGATTGTCACTTTGACGCCCAGCTCCTGCAAAATGGGGTACATCTCGGTATAATTGTCGAGATAGCCGTCATCCGCCGTGATGAGGATGGGCTTTTCGTAGTCGTCCAGATGATACAGATCCTCGAAGAAGATCGGTTCATAGCCGTGCTCCTTCAGATACTGCATCTGTTTGCGGAAGACGTCCGGCGAAATGAACAGCTCCTTTTCGCCCCAGACGTCGTCGCTGATGCAATGGTACATCAGTACCGGGATCTGCCGCCCGGCGGGGATGGTGCTGCCGCGCAGGGCCACGCCGGAGACGAAGCATGTCTGCGTTTCTGCATCCGGCAGCAGCAATGCGCCCATTAGATCACAGAAGGCCTGCAGTGGCAGCCAGTGCTCCGCCGTTTTGCCGTCGAGATAGCGGATGCAGCCTGGCTGGGCGCTTGCAAAATCGAATGTTTTCGCTGCGCGGGATTTGACCTCTATGCACGGCAAAGACACGGTTTCTGCGCTGTCGCGGAGAGAGAAGGTGCAGCGATCGCCGTCCTCCAGAAGCTCTAGCCAGGGCCAGACCTGCTGCAGGTCGCTCAGTCGGATGAGCACGGTGTCATCCAGCGCCAGCGAGGCGAGCGCTGTGCCGTCCACCATGACGGTGGGGCCGGCCGGAAGATACAGCTCCAGAGGCTTTGGCTTGTGCATGCAGCCGGGCAGTGTGAAAAACGCCGCGAGGAGTGCGCAGAAAAGACAAATCCATCGCGTCAGGGAGCGCGCGCCTTTTTTCATGGAGGGAACAGGCATCAGCGGCACAGGCGATGTGCAAGGATGCCAGCGCCGGAGACCACGGTGGCAGCGCGGTGCATGGGCATGGCCTTGCTGCCGAGCGGCGTGGAGCAGACGTGGCTGACGATCAGCCCGGCGATGCCTGTGTGAATGACTGCGCCGGTGACGGCCTTGGCGACTGTGAAACTGCCGGCGCGAAGCGCCTGCGCGGTATGTACGCCTGCGGCGACGGGCAGGGCGAGCGCCGCAACGAGATGGAGCTTGCGAAAAGCGTCGTCCCAGCGCTTGTCCGGCATACGGTGCGTGATATATTTCGCCGCGCCGAGCGCATAGGCGGCCACGCCGATGTGCCCCCAGGTCTTTTGAGTCAGATGCATGATGATTCCTCCTGATATTCAGATAATAGCGCCGAACAGAGTGCCTCGGCGGAGAAGACGGGATCGGTGCGCAGCGCCGCGTGCAGCCGCGCCAGATTGACCGGGGAGTTTTCCATCTCCCGCGTGTACTGCACCAGCAGCGCGTCCGGCGCGTCCTCCGCAAGCGCGGTCAGGCAGCCGAGCGTCAGCAGCGACACGGCAGCGTAGCGCACGGAAAAGAGAACGTCCCGGTCGTCGAGCGCGTCCATCCAGTAGCGCAGGATAATCTGCTGCGCGAGCAGCGTTTGCTGCAGCGGCGGCAGCTTCACCGGCGGGAACGCGGGCAGGGCGGCCATGCGCTCGCACAGCGGCGGCCAGCGCGGGTCGAGTGGCTCCAGCGTGCGGAATACGCCCACGAAATCCGCCGGACGCGGTGGTGCGGCAGTGCTGTGCGGCACGGTGGGCGTCAGCGGCGCTTCCAGCGCGCGCAGACGATGCCGGTCAAGCAGCCGCTGCATGTGTGCAGCGCTTTGCAGCGCGCCGGCGAGATTTTCCGACACGGAGTGCGCTGGGCGGGAGAGCAGGGCGAGCATCTGCGCGCGCAGCGCGGAGAGCAGGTCAGTCAGGCGCTTTTCCCGCGTGGTGGGAAGATAGCCGTCGTCCGGCAGCGGGATTTCCGCCAGACGCAGCGGCTCCGTGCGCGCGAGCAGCATCCGCGCCGCCTGCGGACAGGCGAGGGACAATCCCTGTTCCACGCGGTCATACAGCCAGACGCTGTAGCGCGGGAACTCCCGGCAGGTGTCACACAGCGCGGACTCGCCGAGCGTGCGCTGCAATTCACAAAGCCGGTCGGCGCACAGAAACGGGCAGGCGCCGTTTTCCTGCGCGAAATAGGTGTCGCCGTCCGCGTCTACGCGCATCACGGCGCGCAGCTTTTGTCCAAGCGGGTGGTGCAGGCGCAGATAGCGGTCCTGCGCCTCCGGGTCGATCACGATTTCCCACGCGGCGCAGCATGTGTTCGGACAAGCGCCCGCCAGGCATTGAAATTGGGGATAGTCATCGGGACGAACGCACTTCATTTTGCGCCTCCGGAAAGCAGGTTATGGCTGTATGATAACACGGTCGGGGTACAAAAAGAACCTTAAATATGATAAAATAAAAAATAAATCAAATCCACCCAAATAGGAACCGTCAGAAAAGAGGGAGAATCATGCAGAACTTAAAAAACACCTGCCGCATCGCGGTGGTACAGGCCGCGCCGGTGATGTTCGACAAAGAGGCCTGTCTGGAGAAGGCCGTGGGGTTGATTCGGGAATGTGCCGCGAACGGCGCAGAGCTGGTCGTGTTTCCGGAGCTGTTCCTGCCGGGCTACCCCTACGGCATGACCTTTGGCTATACCGTCGGCAGCCGGAACGAAGACGGGCGCAAGGACTGGAAGCGGTACTATGACAACTCGATCCTTGCCGCGGGGCCGGAGAGCGCGCGGTTGGTGCAAACCGCGAAGGAGTGCGGCGTGTATCTCAGCATCGGCTATTCCGAGCGCGACGCGGTGACGGCAACGCTGTACAACTCCAACCTCATGATCTCGCCGGAGGGAGCGGTTTTGAACCACCGCAAGCTCAAGCCGACCGGCAGCGAGCGCGTCGTCTGGGGCGATGCGGACCGCGATTTTTTCCCCGTGATGGACACCCCCTGGGGGCCGATGGGAAATCTGATCTGCTGGGAGAGCTACATGCCGCTCGCGCGGGTGGCGCTGTATCAAAAAGGTGTGACGATCTACATTTCGCCCAACACCAACGACAATCCCGAGTGGCAGCACACCATCCGGCACATCGCCATCGAGGGACACTGCTACTTCGTCAACGCGGATCTGTATTTTACGCGCGCGATGTATCCGGATGATCTGCACTGCCCGCAGGAGATTGCCGCGCTGCCGGAGATCGTCTGCCGCGGCGGGAGCTGCGTCATCGACCCGTTCGGTCACGCGGTCACTGATACGCTCTGGGATGCGGAGGGCATTTTGTACGCGGATCTGGATCTGCAAAAAGTACCCGCGAGCCGCATGGAGCACGACGTCTGCGGGCATTACGCCCGTCCGGATGTTTTGCAGCTGCTGGTGCACGAATAAGCGCAAAAAGTTCCCCGCTCGCATGAGCGGGGAACTTTTGATACGCTGAGATTAATACATACCGGTCATTTCCGGGGACGGTGCGCCGGCCGGGGCGGGCGGTTCCGGCAGGTCGGCGACCAGGGATTCGGTCGTCAGCACCATGGAGGAGACGGACGCGGCGTTTTCGAGCGCGCTGCGGCAGACCTTGGTCGGATCGACGATGCCGGTTTCGATCATGTCGCCGAAGGTGTCGTTCGCGGCGTCGTAGCCGTAGTTGACGTCTTCGCTCTTGATGACCTGGTTGAGGATGACGGCGCCCTCGACGCCTGCGTTCGCGGCGATCTGGCAGATCGGAGCCTTCAGCGCGGACACGATGATGGCAGCACCGGTCTTCTCATCGCCGGACAGGGTGTCGGCAACGGACTGCGCGGCCTTGCTCGCCACGACGTAGGCGGTGCCGCCGCCGGCCACGATGCCTTCCTCGACGGCTGCGCGGGTCGCGTTGAGCGCGTCCTCAATGCGCAGCTTCTTTTCCTTCATCTCAGTCTCGGTGGCTGCGCCGACCTTGATGACGGCGACGCCGCCGGACAGCTTGCCCAGACGCTCCTGGAACTTCTCCGTGTCATAATCGGAGGTGGAGGCGGCAATCTGCGCTTTGATCTGCGCGACACGGCTCTGGATCGCGTCCTGAGAACCGGCGCCATCGACGATGATGGTGTTTTCCTTCGTGATCTTCACCTGACGCGCGCGGCCCAGATCGTTGATGGTGGCTTCCTTCAGCTCCAGACCCAGGTCGGAGGTGATGACGTTGCCGCCGGTGAGGATGGCGATATCCTGCAGCATTTCCTTGCGGCGGTCGCCGAAGCCGGGCGCCTTGACGCAGACGCAGGTGAAGGTGCCGCGCAGCTTGTTGAGGATGATGGTGGCGAGCGCTTCGCCCTCGACGTCCTCGGCGATGATGACGAGCTTCTTGCCAGCGTTCAGCACAGCCTCGAGCACCGGCAGAATCTCCTGAATGTTGGAGATCTTCTTATCGGTAATGAGAATGAACGCGTCGTCAATGACGGCTTCCATCTTCTCGTTATCGGTGACCATATAGGGGGTGATATAGCCGCGGTCGAACTGCATACCCTCGACGACCTCGGAATAGGTCTCGGCGGTCTTGCTCTCTTCCACGGTGATCACGCCGTTCTGGCCGACCTTCTCCATCGCTTCCGCGATCAGGTTGCCGATGTGCTCGTCGCCGGAGGAGATGGCGCCGACTCTGGCGATGTCGCCGGAGCCGTTCACGGGCTGAGAGTTGGCGCGGATGGCTTCGACGGCGGCGTCGGTCGCCTTCTGGATGCCGCGGCGCATGACCATCGGGTTCGCGCCGGCAGCGAGGTTCTTCAGACCCTCGCGGATCATGCTCTGCGCCAGCACGGTGGCGGAGGTGGTGCCGTCGCCCGCGACGTCGTTCGTCTTGGTGGACACTTCGCGGATGAGCTGCGCGCCCATATCCTCAAACGCGTTCTCCAGCTCGATCTCCTTGGCGATGGTCACGCCGTCGTTCGTGATCAGCGGAGCGCCGAACTTCTTGCCCAGCACTACGTTGCGGCCCTTGGGGCCGAGGGTAATCTTTACGGTATCTGCAAGCTGATTGACGCCGCGCTCCAGCGCCTTGCGTGCCTCTTCGCCATAGATAATCTGTTTTGCCATAATATAAAAGCCTCCTAATTTTCAGATGCGTGGAATTTCGATCATTCCAGCGTTGCCAGAATGTCGCCCTGCTTGACGATGGAGAATTCCTCGTCGTCCACCTTCACGGTGGTGCCGCTGTATTTGCCGACGATGACGCGGTCGCCGACCTTAACCGTCATCACGACTTCCTTGCCGTCCACCAGTCCGCCGGGGCCGACTTCCACGACCTCGTACATTTCAGGCTTTTCCTGCGCCGAGGCGGCGAGGATGATGCCGCTCTTGGTCTTTTCCTCTGCCTGGAACTGCTTGAGCACAACCCGGTCAGCCAAAGGTTTCAGTTTCATCTTATATAGCCTCCTATAATTTAATACAAAAGAAGAGATGCGTTAGCACTCAATTGTCAGGAGTGCTAACGCATCTTATCATAACACATTTTTTCGGATTATCAAGCCCCTATGGGAATTTTTTTTGTAAACGTTTCATGAATGTCAGCAATGGACGAATTCCGACACATGGTGCCCGGCGTTGGGGGTGTCCTGCGGCGCGGCGAAAAAGGCCATGTTGCGCGGCACGATGAAGTTTACGCCGCCGGGGCACACGTCAAAGTTGACGTGCTTGCTGTAGAGCGCCTCGCCGTCGATGTTTACGACCATTTCCTCGTCGCCCTCAATCTCCAGATGCGAGCCGGTCAGGTGCGTGACAAATTTCTTCGGCAGCTCGCGCCAGCGGCCTTGGGCATACTTGCCGACGAGCGTGGCGAACTGCAGGCGGGTCACGTCCTTCACGACCAGAAATTCCAGCTCGCCGTTGTCAGGCCGGGCTTCCGGTACGGGGTTGAAGCCGCCGCCATAGAACCGGCCGTTGCAGGCGCAGATCAGCGTGGTGCCGCCCTCATATTCCATGCCGCAGCCGCGCACGGAGAGCTTTTGCGTGATGCCCTTCACGAGGTTCACCACCGTGGAAACGACATAGCCGGCCGCGCCGCCGATGAGGGGAATGTGGCTGTATTTGTGCACCTCTGTGCCGATGCGCGCGTCCACGCCGACGGAGCAGATGTTGATGCTGTACCGTCCGCAGCACTCGATCACGTCGAGCGGGCGCACTTCGCCGTCGATCAGCTCCTCCAGATGGAAAAAGCGATCCTTCTCGCCGCCAAACATTTTGATGAAATCGTTGCCGGTGCCGCAGGGGAAGTGGGTCACGGCGACGTTTGGCAGCCCTGCCGCGCCGTTGACGCACTCGTTGAGCGTGCCGTCGCCGCCGCAGGCGTATACGCGCAGCTCGCCGCCCTCCGCCGCGTCGGCGCGGATCTTGTCGCACGCGTCCATCGGCGCCTTGGTCAGGTAGACCTCGAACGGGACGCCGCTCTCCAGCAGAGCCTGCTCGGCCTGTGCCGTGATCTCTGCGCTGCGGTCCTTGCCGCCGGCTACAGGGTTGACAATAAACAGATGCTTCATATCCATGCTCCTGCCTTTCCATCAAGACGAAAAATGTCGATACGGACATCTTACGCTAAAGATACAGGATTTTCAAGTGGGAATCCTATCATGTTTCCACTTTTTTAACTTTTGGGCGATCACCGCGCCGCGCGGTACTGGAACAGATCGCATTTGATCATTCCGTTGTAGAGCTTCCGCTTCTTGTCGGCTGGGAGACCGAAGGCACGCTCAAACTCTGTGTGAGAACTGAGCAGATAGAGCTGCCAGTGCGCAGTGTTCCGGTACGCCGCGCCAAACGCGCGATAGAGCGCTTCCGCCTCGCGCTTTTCCATCAGGCGTTCGCCGTAGGGCGGGTTCGTGACGATGATCCCCCGGTCGGTTGTGCGGTCAAACTGCGCCGCGTCTGCGACGGAGAAGGAGATCAGCCCCTCCATTCCGGCGCGCCGGGCGTTTTCCCGCGCGATGGCGACGGCGTGTGGGTCGATATCGGAGGCAAAGATGTGGTAATCGCCCGAAAATTCCCGCGCCTGCGCTTCCTCGCGGGCGGCAGTCCAGATCGCGGGGGCAAGGCAGTCCCATTGCTGCGCGGAAAACGTCCGCAGCAGGCCGGGCGCGCGGTTCTTCGCGGCGAGCGCGGCTTCGATGGCGATCGTGCCGCCGCCGCAGAAGGGGTCGCAGAAATCGCCCCGGCCCCGGTAGCCTGCAATGTCCACCATCGCGGCAGCTAACGTTTCGCGCAGGGGCGCGGCGACGTGCGCCGGGCGGTAGCCGCGCTTGTGCAGCCCGACGCCGGTCGTGTCCAGATACAGCACGGCGGTATCGTGCATGAGCGCGAACTGAATTTGGTACGTTGCGCCGTCCTCGGCAAACCAGCTCACGCGGTAGTGCTGCTTCAGCCGCTCCACGACCGCTTTTTTGACGATCTTCTGGCAGTCCGGCACAGAGTGCAGCTTCGATTCCAGACTGTACCCCTTGACGGGGAACGCGCCGTTTTTCGGGATGAACTGCTCCCACGGCAGCGCTTTGACGCCCTCAAACAGGCGGTCGAACGTGTCCGCCGGGAAGCGGCCCAGCTCGATCAGGATGCGCTCCCCGAAACGGGAGCGGAGATTGGCGCGGGCGATGTCCGCCTCCGTGCCGGAAAAGCGGACGCGGCCATTTTCCGGCCGGACGTTCTGCATACCCATATGGCGCAGCTCATTGCCGAGCGGCCCTTCCAGTCCAAACAGGCACGGCGCGCAAAGCTCAAGCATCGTCGGAGGACTCCTCTCTGCGCTCCGGCTCGGCTTCCGCTGCTGCGTCTGCGGCAGCTGTCTCGGAAGGCGCGTCCGGTTCGTCGGGGATGGGGTCGGAGGGTTCCGCCGCGGCGGAATCCGGAGATGGCGTTTCTTCGGCTAGTTCAGAGGGAACCTCGGCAGGCTCCTCCGTGATCTCGACCAGAATGTCGGGCGCGGCGTACTTTTTGCATGCGATGCGAATCAGGACCACGATGGCGTAGATCAGGCACAGCGCCGCGGCGATGGAGAAGACTGCGACCCAGCCGCTGGGCAGATACCCGACCGTGTCCACGGAAACCACCACATCCGGCAGGTAGTCGGCATAGTCCTCCACCTCCTGAATCATCCCGCCCTGCGTCATCCAGTCCTTGTTCTGGCCGAACCAGCTGTAGAGCTGCGTTGCGACGTCCTCAGACATGGCCTTGACCGTTCCGGAAACGCGGATATACTGGTCGAGCGACGAGGACATGCCTTGGAGCACGGCGCGCGTGTTGCTCTGGATCGTGTCGGCGGAGGCAAACCACCGCGCCGGGAAGCGGAAGGCGACCATCTGCCCGTTGATCGGCACGACGGCGTATTTTTCCGTGATGCTGCCGCCCTTGTTGTAGCCGGAGGCAAAGTAGTCGAGGATGATGCTGATGTCGCGCTCGACGTAGTCGCCCGGCTGTACGTCTTCAATCACGTCGAACGTCTGGCCGCCGCGCAGAAGCTTGAACGTGGCAAAGCCGGGGACTGCCAGCAGGATGACGGCGGCGAGCACGGCTGCGATCACGCGCATATACGCGTGGCGCAGGCGGATGGGGTCGTTTTGAGGTTTCATTGATCTGGTCCTTTCTTCAAACGGACGCGACTGCTGCGGAATCGAGCATCGCGTCAAGTACGCTGCAGGCCAGCGCGGCCTCCATCACGGGGATGGTGCGCGGGGCAAGGCACGGATCGTGCCGGCCGGTGACGCGCAGCGTGGTTTCCTCCATGGTCTGGATGTTTACGGTGTGCTGCTCGCGGGAGATGGATGCCGTGGGGCGCATGGCCATGCGCACGACGAGGGGCATCCCGTTCGTGATGCCGCCGTTGATGCCGCCGGCGTTGTTCGTTTCAGCGACCACCTGGCCGTTCTTGAGGACGAAGGGGTCATTTGCCTCGCTGCCACGCAGCTCGGCCAGACCGAAGCCCAGCCCGAACTCCACGCCCTTTACGCCGGGGATGGCGTAGAGGATGGAGGCGATGCGGCTCTCCATGCCGCCGAACATCAGTCCGCCCACGCCGGCGGGGATGCCGGTGACGACGCACTCAAGCACGCTGCCGACGGAGTCGCCCGCGCTGCGCGCGTCGAGGATCTCACGCTTCATCTCAAAGTTCAGCTCCTTGCCGGAGGCGTGGCCGACGCGCACGACGTTGGCCGCGATCTGGATGCCGCGCCGCTCCAGCACCTGCCGGCAGAGCGCCCCGGCGAACACCATGCACGCCGTGAGCCGCCCGCTGAATGGGCCGCCGCCGCGCAGGTCTGCGTAGCCGCCGAATTTCACCGTGGCGGTGTAGTCTGCGTGGCTGGGGCGGAGCACCTCCGGGTGGTAGTCAGAGGAGTGCGCATCCCGGTTCTGAAACAGCGCCGCGACCGGCGCGCCGGTGGTCACCCCGCGGTACAGGCCGCTCATGATCAGCGGGTCGTCCGTCTCTGAGCGGTGCGTGGTCAGATCGGAGGAGCCGGGCGCGCGGCGGCGCATCTGGATGCGCACTGCGTCGAGGTCGATCGCCTCGCCCGCGGGCAGACCGTCCACCACCACGCCGATGCCGGGGCCGTGCGACTCACCGAAAATGGTGACCTTCAAATGTTCTCCGTATGTGTTCATGAAAGATCCTCACTATTTCTATAAGGTATGGCATAATATCATAGAATACAACAAAACCGCGTGATTGTAAATCTTTTTGCGCGTGCGCCGCGCTTTACAACTGTGTGTGGGGAGATTATAATAAAAAGGAAGGAGTATGAGCTGCGGATTTACAGATTTTTAACGCAAATCGGTCCGAACGTGCCCTATAATATTGGAAAACCAAGAGACCCGGCGGGCGCAGCCCGCCGTTTGAGGAGGAACTGCCATGAGCCAGAAGGTACTGGTCGTTGAGGACGACATCAACATCGCGGAGCTGCTGCGGTTATATCTGGAGAAGGACGGTTTTGAAGTCAAGATTGCGCACGACGGCGGAGAGGGGCTGAAGCTCGCGGAGAACGAGCAGCCGGATCTGGTTTTGCTTGATATCATGCTGCCTGTGCTCGACGGGTGGCAGGTCTGCCGCCGCCTGCGCAAAACGACCAAGACCCCGATTATCATGCTCACCGCCAAGGGCGAGACGGAGGACAAGGTCTCCGGTCTGGAGATGGGCGCGGATGACTACATCGTCAAGCCCTTCGAGGTCAAAGAGCTGCTCGCACGCGTGCACGCCGTGCTGCGCCGCACCGGCGAGGGGGTCCCTGCGCAGGGCAAAAAGCTTACGTTTGACAAGCTGGTCATCAATCTCGATTCCTACGAGCTGATCGTGGACGGAAAAAAGATCGACACGCCGCCCAAGGAGATGGAGCTGCTGTACCACCTTGCGGCGACGCCGAATCGCGTCTACACCCGCAACCAGCTGCTCGACGAGGTGTGGGGCTTCGACTATTTCGGCGATTCCCGCACGGTGGACGTGCACATCAAGCGCCTGCGCGAAAAGCTGGAGGGCGTTTCGGACAAGTGGTCGCTCAAGACGGTCTGGGGCGTGGGCTACAAGTTTGAAGCGGAAGAGACGTAAGTGAAAAGCATCTATTTCAAAAATTTCACCGCGACTGCCGCAATGGTCATGGTGAGCTTCCTGATTCTCGGCATTGCGTTCGTGTTCCTCGGCCGCAGCTATGTCATCAACGACGCACGCGACAAGATGGAGGCCAACGCCGAAGAGGTCAGCCGCAGCGCGCAGGCGCTCACGCGCGAGGGCGAGCTCAACGGCTGGGAGCTGCGCATGACGATCAGCGCGGTTTCGAAGATCACCGGCAACCAGATCTTCATCAGCGACCCCGCAGGCATCATCATCTCCTGCTCGGACATGAATATCGCCTGCGATCATCTGGGCCGCCAGATCGACCCGGCCGTGTTCATTCAGCTTCGCAGCAACGAGCGGTTCAACCAGATGACGAACCTCTACGGGTTTTATGATACGCCGCACTATGTCGTGGCGCAGGCGATCCAAACGGTGGACGGCTTCGGGGTGATGGGCTATGTGTTCGTCACGTCGGACAGCGCGTCGATCGTAGAGAGCTGGTATACCTTTGTGTGGGTCTTTATCGCCGCGTCAATCGCCGTCATGCTGCTGGCGATGCTGCTGTCGCTGATGACGGCCAAGCGCATGGCGCAGCCGCTCGACGAGATGGCACGCGCCAGCCGGAAATTTGCGCACGGTGATTTTTCCGTCCGCGTGAAGGAGGACGGCCGCACCGACGAGGTCGGCGCGCTCGTCTCGGCGTTCAACTCCATGGCCGACTCGCTGGAGGCCGCGGAGCAGCGCCGTAACGAATTCATCGCCAATGTCTCGCACGAGCTGAAAACGCCCATGACCACCATCGCCGGCTTTGCCGATGGCATTCTGGACGGTACGATCCCCAAAGAGGATGAGGACAAATACCTCGCCACGATCGCGGAGGAGACGCGGCGCCTGTCGCGTCTGGTGCGCAGCATGCTCGACCTCTCCAAGATGGAGAGCAGCGGCATCGACCTCGCCCGCCGGCGGGAGTTCGATGTGTCCGAGACGATCATCAGCACACTTCTGAGCTTTGAGAGCCGCGCCAACGCCAAGCGTCTGGACGTGGACCTGCAGCTTCCGGAAAACCACATCAACGTCGTGGCCGACCCGGATGCGATCACCCGCGTGCTCTACAATCTCATGGACAACGCGGTGAAATTCGCAGCCCCCGGCAGCACGCTGTGCATCTCCCTCTGGAAGACGGACGGGAAGGCCTACGTCTCCGTCCGCGACACGGGAGAGACGATTCCAGAGAGCGATCTGCCGTTCATCTTCGACCGGTTCCACAAGTCCGACCGCAGCCGCAGTCTGGACCGCGACGGCGTGGGGCTGGGCCTGTATCTGGTCAAGAGCATTCTCGACGCGCACGGCGAGGACATTGCCGTGACGAGCCGGGACGGCGTGACGGAGTTTGTTTTCACGCTCACGCTGGCCAAGCCCGCGCCCAGAGCGTCGGCCAAAACGGGGGCAAAAGCCGGGAAAAATTGACCGGCGCCTGCCCGCCGGATTCATAAAATGTTCGCATTCTATTCATAGGGAGCACAAAAAACCGTGTTATCCTGAATTCGTTCCCAGGAGGTACGACTTATGTACGACGACGACCGCAGCGGCTGGTATCAGACCGGCAGCACAGGCGGGGAACAGCACCGCACCGAGCCGAACGACCAGCCGGATTACACCGACCCGTTCTGGGCGCCGGAGGCGGAGCAGAAAAAGAAAAAGCACTCGAAAATGAAGATCACCATGCTCATCCTCGGCGTGATCGTGCTGATTATCGCTTCGGCCTACGCGTTCGCGGGCAGCGGCAAGGTGCACTTCTACATGTTTGGTCCCGGCTACACGACCGGGGATTCGGGCACGCCTGAGATCCCGAAGCGGGATGAGACGGAGAACACCGTCTCCGGCAAAAACAGCATTCCCGCTGCCGAAACCGGCACCGGCGTCACCATGACGGTCAGCCCGGTTCCCGGCGGTTCAGAGCTGACGCTGCAGGAGATCTACTCCAGGTGCCTGCCCTCTGTCGTTGGCATCCGCACAGAGCTGAGCACGAGCCAGTACAGCATGGGCACCGGCATTATCATGACGGCGGATGGCTATATCGTCACGAATACGCACGTGCTCGACGGCGGCTATGCTGTCACCGTGACGCTCTCGGACGGGACGGAGTATGCGGCCAAGCTCGTCGGCGCCGATACGATCAGCGACCTCGCGGTGCTGAAGATTGAGGCCACGGGGCTGACCCCGGCGCAGTTCGGCGATTCTTCCGGCCTGCAGGTGGGCGACAGCGTCGTCACCATCGGCAACCCGCTCGGCGAGGATCTGCGCGGCACGATGACCAACGGCATCATCTCCGCCATCAACCGCGACATCACGTATGACGGGCATCTGATGACGCTCATTCAGACGAATGCCGCCATTAACGAGGGCAACTCCGGCGGCCCGCTCATCAACATGTATGGGCAGGTCATCGGCATCACCAATATGAAGGCCGTCTCCACCAACGGCGTGGAAGGGATCGGCTTTGCCATCCCGACCGCTTCCGTACACACGGTGGTGGACGCGCTCATCGCCGAAGGCTGCGTTTCCGGCCGGCCGTCCATCGGCATCACCATCGCCCCGGTTTCTTCCTCCGCGCTGGATTATTACGATCTGCCGGACGGACTGTATATTGAAAGCGTGGCGAATGGCTCCGACGCGGAAAAGCAGGGCGTGCAGTCCGGTGACATTCTCGTCGCGGTCAACGGCGAGCCTGTGGCGACAACTTACGACGTCAACGCCATTAAGGATGGCCTGCAGGTGGGCGACAGCATGACGCTGACGCTCTACCGCGACGGAAAAACGTTCGATGTTACCGTGACTCTGGTGGACACGAACGATATCTATTGATTGCTTCACTCCTCTTTATATTCTCCTCTCTATTGAACGAGCCCCGGACGGCAACGCCCGGGGTTTGTTCTGTTTTGCGCCAGATACTTATTTAAAACAATAAGCCGCCCGCTCGCATTGCGAGCGGGCGGTTTGTAGTTTGTCAAAAAACCTCGTAGAGTTTCGCCGCCGGAGCGGCGGCGTCAGAAGAC
>JABLYK010000025.1 GCA_018265835.1 Oscillospiraceae bacterium
GAACCCACGTATCCAGCTTGGAAGGCTGGTGTTCTACCATTGAACTACACCCGCGAAGGTCTTTCCCACATTTCAGCTTTACGAATATACCATTATCAAAGAGGGTTTGTCAAGCCTAAGTTTCTAAAAGCGGAAAATTTCTGTAGAAAACGGCGCGCTGGACTGTCAGCGCGCCGTCTGTGTCAGCGATGGTACAGCTTTTTATTCTGAAACCGCGGCTCATAGGTGATGTTGACCTTGAGCTTTTTGAACACATTCTCGTCCACGTGGGAAAGGATCACAGTGGAGTGTGCCTCGCAGCCGGCGAGCTTCTCCAACTGCTGCATGGCGGTCTCCGCAGCCGGATCGGTGACCGCGCAGATGGACAGGGCAATGAGAATTTCATCCGTGTGCAGCCGGGGGTTGCGGTTGCCGAGATGCGAAACCTTCAGATGCTGGATCGGTTCGATGATTTCGGGCGAAATCAGCGTGACGGACTGGTCAATGTCGCCCAAACGCTTGAGCGCGTTGAGCAGGCAGGCGGCTGACGCGCCGAGCAGGGAGGACGTCTTGCCGGTGATGATCGTGCCGTCCGGCAGCTCCAGCGCAACGGCGGGGCCGTCCGTTTCCTCGGAGCGGGCGAGCGCGGCGGCGACGACCGGACGGTCGGCTGTGGTCAGCCCGATCTGATTCATCAGCAGCTCCTGCCGGTGCACCTCCACCGGCGCGCAGAAGCCGCGCAGCTGGGCGCATGCCGTGTCGTAATACCGGCGGATGATCTCCTGCTGGGACGCGGCGCAGCAGACCGCGTCGTCCGAGATGCAATATCCGACCATGTTGACGCCCATGTCCGTCGGGCTTTTGTACGGCGACGTGCCGTAAATGCGCTGGAACATGGCGTTGAGCACCGGGAAAATCTCCACATCGCGGTTGTAGTTCACGGTGGTGACGCCGTAGGCTTCCAGGTGATAGGGGTCGATCATGTTCACGTCGTCGAGATCGACGGTTGCGGCCTCGTAGGCGAGGTTCACGGGGTGGCGCAGCGGCAGATTCCAGATCGGGAAGGTCTCGAACTTGGCGTAGCCCGCGCAGACGCCGCGCTTGTGCTCGTGATAGAGCTGGCTGAGGCAGGTGGCCATTTTGCCGCTGCCGGGGCCGGGCGCGGTGACGACGACGAGACTGTGCGTGGTCTCAATATAATCGTTGCGGCCAAACCCGTCGTCGCTGACGATCAGGCTGATGTTGGACGGGTAGTCCGGGATGATGTAGTGACGGTAGACGCGGATGCCGAGCGCCTCCAGCCGCTGCTGGAACTTCTCGGCGGCGCTCTGGCCGCGGTGGTGCGTGATGACGACGCTGCCTACGAAGAGCCCGCAGCCCTTGAACGCGTCGATCAGGCGCAGCGTATCGTCGTCATATGTAATGCCGAGATCGCCGCGGCGCTTGTTGCGCTCGATGTCGTCCGCCGAGATGGCGATGATGATCTCCGCCTCGTCGCGCATTTCCATGAGCATGCGCACCTTGCTGTCCGGCTGGAAGCCCGGCAGCACGCGGGACGCATGGTAATCGTCAAAAAGCTTGCCGCCAAACTCCAGGTACAGCTTGCCGCCGAAGTTGGCGATGCGCTCGCGGATCTTTTCTGACTGCAGGCGGACGTATTTGTCGTTGTCGAATCCAATTGCTTTCATTTTTCTCGATCCTCCGTGACCCAAATCTGGGATTCTCTCTCTGCAAACAAGTATTTATTCTACAATAAAAGACGGCCTTCGGCAACGGCTAATTTGGCTTCCTGGTAAAAAATTTGCGACAATGGGATTCACCCTTTTTTTGTTCATAAATATGTGGTATAATTTCTAATCCGGTGGCGCAAAGCGCGCCGCATCGTTATTACACTGGATAAGGAGTGTAAACAGAAATGGGATTTTTAACAAAGCTGTTCGGATCGCACAGCGATCATGAGCTGAAGCGGCTTTATCCAATCGCGGATAAAATAGAGGCGCTGTCGGACTCCTACGCCGCCATGACGGATGAGGAGCTGCGCGCCAGGACCGACGAATTCAAGCAGCGCTACAACGCGGGCGAATCGCTCGACGACCTGCTGCCGGAGGCGTTTGCCACCGCGCGCGAGGCCGCGTGGCGTGTGCTGGGCATGAAGCCGTTTCGCGTGCAGCTCATCGGCGGCATCGTGCTGCATCAGGGCCGCATTGCCGAGATGAAGACCGGCGAGGGCAAGACGCTCGTCGCCGTGCTGCCGGCGTACCTCAACGCGCTCACCGGCGAGGGTGTGCACATCGTCACTGTGAACGACTATCTTGCCCGCCGCGACAGCGAGTGGATGGGCAAGGTTTACCGCTTCCTCGGCCTCTCCGTCGGCCTGATCGTGCACGGTCTGACGAACGAGGAGCGGCAGGCGGCCTACGCGGCGGACATCACCTACGGCACGAACAATGAAATGGGCTTCGATTACCTGCGCGATAACATGGCCATCTACAAGTCGCAGATGGTGCAGCGCGGCCATGCCTTTGCCATCGTGGACGAGGTGGACTCCATCCTCATCGACGAGGCGAGAACGCCGCTCATCATCTCCGGTCAGGGCGACGAGAGCACCGACCTCTACCGGCAGGCGGAGGAGTTTGCGTCCCGGCTGAAGTGCAGGGTTTATGCCTCCATCGACGAGAAGGAAGAGGAGGACGACGATCTCGACGCGGACTACGTCGTGGACGAGAAGGCGCGCACCGCGACGCTGACCGCCCGCGGCATCGCCAAGGCGGAAGCGGCGTTCGGCCTGGAAAATCTCGCCGACCTCGAAAATTCCACGCTCTCGCACCATATCAATCAGGCAATCAAGGCGCATGGCATCATGAAGCGCGACATTGACTACGTCGTCAAGGATGGCGAGGTCATCATCGTGGATGAGTTCACGGGCCGTCTCATGCTTGGCCGGCGTTACAGTGAAGGCCTGCATCAGGCTATCGAGGCCAAGGAGCACGTGGATGTGCAGCGCGAGAACAAGACCCTCGCCACCATCACGTTCCAGAACTACTTCCGTCTGTACGGCAAGCTCTCCGGCATGACCGGCACAGCCATGACCGAGGAAGAGGAATTTGCCGCGATCTACAATCTCGACATCATCGAGATCCCGACGAATAAGCCGCTCGCGCGCATCGACGACCCCGACGTGGTGTACAAGACCGACGCGGGCAAAAACCGCGCCATCATCGAGCAGATCCGTGCCTGCCACGAAAAGGGACAGCCGGTGCTGGTCGGCACGGTGTCGATTGAAAAGAGCGAATATCTCTCGTCACTGCTGAAAAAGCAGGGCATTCCGCACAACGTCCTGAACGCGAAGCACCACGAGAAAGAGGCGGAGATCGTCGCGCAGGCCGGCAAGCTCGGCGCGGTGACGATCGCCACGAACATGGCCGGCCGCGGCACCGACATCATGCTCGGCGGCAACGCGGAGTATCTGGCGCGCGCCGATCTGCGCAAGGCCGGGTACAGCGAGGAGATCATCGCTGAGGCAACCGGCTATGCGGAGACGGAGGACGAGGACATCCTTGCTGCGCGGCAGCTCTATACCGCGCGCACGGAGGAGCACAAGAAGGTTGTAGACGCGGAGGCGGAACAGGTTCGCGCGGCGGGCGGTTTGTTTATCGTCGGCACTGAGCGGCACGAATCCCGCCGGATTGACAACCAGCTCCGCGGCCGCAGCGGCCGGCAGGGCGACCCCGGCGAGAGCCGATTCTTCATCGCCATGACGGACGATGTGATGCGTCTGTTCGGCTCGGAGCGCATGATGAACATGATGGAGACGCTCGGCGTGGACGAAGACACGCCGTTGGATCACAAGATGCTCTCCAGCGCCATCGAGCAGGCGCAGAAGACCGTTGAGAGCCGCAACTTCCAGACCCGCAAGAGCGTGTTGGAGTTTGACGACGTCATGAACGTGCAGCGCAACATCATCTATCAGGAGCGCCGCAAGGTGCTCGACGGCGAGGATCTGCAGGAGCAGATCCGCAAGATGATCCACGAGGTCATCACGTCCGAGGTTGTGAGCGGCATGGCGGGCGGCCATCTGGAGACGCAGCGCCAGCTTGACGAGGTGCTTGCGCCGTTTGAGAAGCTGTTCCTGCGCCCGGGCGAGCTGCAGTACGACGAAAAGGCGCTGCATACGCTCACGGCGGATCAGCTGGCGGCGGACGTGCTCGATCAGGCGGAGACGGTGTACGCCGCGCGCGAGGAGGCTTTCGGTCTCCAGCCGGATGGCACGCCGCTCATGCGCGAGCTGGAGCGCGTGGTGCTCCTGCGCGTGGTCGATGAATACTGGATGGATCATCTCGACGGTATGACCGAGCTGCGGCAGGGCATCGGCCTGCGCGCGTACAGCAACATCAAGCCGGTCGATGCGTATAAGGAAGAGGGCTTCGCGATGTTTGAGGCCATGAACAACGGCATCCGCGAGGAGACGGTGCGCCGCCTGTTCACCGTGCGCGTGCGCCGGGAGCAGAAGCTGGAGCGCAAAAGCGTTGCGAAAAACGCCGCGGCCAACGCCGGCGGGGACGACAGCGCAAAAAAGCGCCCGGTCCGCCGCGCGAAGAAGCCGGGACGCAACGATCCCTGCCCCTGCGGCAAAAAGCGCCCGAACGGCCTTCCCATGAAGTACAAGGACTGCTGCGGACGCAACGAATAAACGATTTATGGATTTTATGGAGCACAATCAAAACGGCGTGGTCTACCTGACCGCGCCGGGGATCGCGGCGAAGCACGCCTTTTCCACGCGCCTCGGCGGCGTGAGCACGGGCGCGCTGGAGAGTCTGAATCTCAGCGTCCGGCGCGGCGACACGCCGGAGCGTGTGCGGGAAAACTGGGCGCGCCTGTCGGCGGCATCCGGAATCGACCTCTCCCGCGCCGTCTATGCCAGGCAAATCCACAGCGCGGACGTGCGCATTGCGCAGCCGGGGGATTTGCAGCCGCCGGAGCTGGAGCCGCGCTTTGCGTGCGACGGGTTCGTGACGAACTGCCCCGGCGTGCCTCTGGCGGTGTTCATGGCAGACTGCATCCCCGTGCTGCTGCACGATCCGGCCTCAGGCGTGATCGGCGCGGTGCACTGCGGCTGGCGCGGCTCCGTGCAGGACATTCTGGGCGCGGCTGTGGCGCAGATGCGCACGCTCGGCGCGCAGCCGGAGCATATCCACGCGGCCATCGGGCCGGGGATCGGCTTTTGCTGCTTTGAGGTCGGCCCGGAGGTCGTGGAGGGCGTCGAGCAGCTCCTCGGCGGCGACACGGACGGTTTGCTCCGCGCCAAATCCAACGGGAAATTCATGGCCGATCTCAAGCGCGCGAACGCCCGGCGGCTGACGCAGCTCGGCGTCCCGGCGCGGCAGATCGACTGTTCGGAGACCTGTACCATGTGCAGACCCGACCAATTCTGGTCCCACAGACTGACCAACGGCAGACGCGGCGTTCAGACGGCAGTCATCACGCTGTGACGCGTCCGCACGCAGCCAACGGAGGGAACATACAGTGGAAAAACGATTGAAACGGCTTTTGCCGTTGATTCTGGCGGCGGCGCTGCTTTTGAGCTGCTCCGGCTGCGGACAGAAGGACGAGAGCGCCGGGGGCGGCGGCAGCGATGCGCAGAAGGAGGAGCGCGTCTCCAACTCGGACGGCCTGTTTACGCTCAATTACAGCGCATCCGCCGGCATGAACCCCTATACGGCCACCAACGTCTGGAACCAGGTGGTCGGTCAACTCGTCTACGAGACGCTGACCGAGGTGGATGAGACCTACACGGCGCAGCCGCGCCTGTTCACGCAGTGGACGACGGAGGACGGCGTCGATTGGGTGTTCACGGTGGACACTGACCGCGCGTTTCACGACGGGCACCTCCTCACGGCGCAGGACGCGGCTTACTCCATCCAGTGCGCGCGCGACTCCGACCTTTACGGCCCGCGCCTGAAGGCGATCGAGGAGGTCACGGCGCAGGAGGACGGCACGGTGGCCATCCGGCTCTCGGCGGCGAACACGCAGCTTCCCGCGCTGCTGAATGTCCCAGTCATTGAGAACAACGCGCTCGGCAGCGCCTACCCGTACGGTACCGGCCCGTACCAGTATGGAGACGGGAATACGAGCCTGACGCGCTTTGCCGACCATCCTGATGCGGCGTCCATGCCGGTCGATACCGTATATTTAAAGGAATACGACTCCATGGAGGACGTCATCAACGCCTTTGACGATGAGCTGCTGGATCTTGCGATCAACGACCCGACGAGCGACGTCGATCTCAGCTTCAGCAGTGTCAACGAGACGCGGCAGTACAGCACCACGAATCTGCAGTACGTGGGCTTCAACACGAACAGCAGCTTCTTTCTGAACTCCTCCTACCGCGCCGCGCTGCGCTGCGTCGTGGACCGTGCCTACGCGGTATCCCTGCTGGGGGATGCGGCGGTGGCGACGGCGCTGCCGGTGCATCCGGTCAGCCCGCTGTACAACGAGCAGATCGCCGCGACGATGGAATATAATCTGGACGCCTGCTGCGAGGCGCTCGACCGCTGCAAGGTGGTCGACTACGACGGCGACGGCAAGCGCGAATTTCTGCTCGGGGAGACCGACGTGCAGGACATCCGGCTGACCTTCCTGGTGTGCAGCGACAGCGCGCAGAAGACCGGCATGGCGAAAAAAATCGCCGAGGATCTGGAGAGCCTTGGCCTGCCGGTTGTGGTGCAGGCGCTCGGCTGGGAGGAGTACTGCGCGGCATTGTCCAAGGGCAAGTTTGACCTGTACTACGGCGAATCGAAGCTTACGGCGGACTTTGATCTTTCTTCCCTGCTCACGGCGGGCGGCTCGATGAATTACGGCGGCGTAACCAGCTCTGGCTACAGCGACGTGATCAAGGCCTATCTCGCTGCGCCGGACGGCGAACGGCAGACAGCCTGCGACGCGATGCTGCAATACGTGGCCGACAACGCGCCCATCCTGCCGGTGTGCTTTGAAAAGCACGAGGTATGCACGCACCGCGGCACGGTCGGCGGCTTTGCGCCGACGCAGTATAACATCTTTCATAATCTGACGAATTGGACGATTGATCTTACATGAAGCAAAGGTTTGCGCAATTCAAGCGGTTCATCACGTATGCGCTCGTGGGCTGTGTGGATACGGGACTGGACTGGACGGCATTTACAGCGGCACATGAGCTGCTGAAGCTGACCGCACCCACGTGTCAGGCGATCGGGTATCTGGTCGGCGCAGTCAGCAGCTACCTGCTCAACGGGCGGATCACCTTCCGGGACGGAAGCGGCGCGCGCTGGCTCCAGTGCATCAAATTCATCACGTGGAACGTATTTTCCCTGTTGGTCAGCACGGGCCTGATTGCGTTGTTGACCGGATGGGGCATGAATGCGTATTGGGCGAAGGTTGGCGTGACGCTGGAGGTCGCGCTGCTGAACTATTTCGGTTACAAATATCTGGTGTTCAAGGTCCGAAAAAATGGGAAAGGGAGCGAAGAACTATGACAGACAGAGATTTGATCAATCTGGCGGCGGAAGCCTCCAAAAAGGCCTATGTCCCGTATTCGCACTTCGCGGTCGGCGCGGCGCTGGAGTGTACCGACGGCACGGTGTTCACCGGCTGCAATGTCGAAAACGCTGCGCTGGGCAGCACCATCTGCGCCGAGCGCACCGCGGCCTGCAAGGCCGTCAGCGAAGGCCACCGCGACTTTGCCCGGATCGCGGTGTACGGCGATGGGGAGGGCTACTGTTATCCCTGCGGCGCGTGCCGGCAGTTTCTGGCGGAGTTTGCGCCGGAGATGGAGGTACTCTCCGCGAAAGGCGGCGGGCGCTACGTCAGCCATAAGCTGAGCGAAATGCTGCCCTGTACCTTTAATTATTAAGAGGAACCACACATGGAATTGGAACAGCTCAGGATCTTTCTGGCCGTGGCCGAGACCAGCAGCTTCACTGGCGCAGCCAAGCGGCTGTTCGTCAGCCATTCGACGACCAGCCGCGCCGTCGCGGCGCTGGAAGCGGAGCTGGGCGTGCGCCTGTTCACACGCGACCGCCGCACCGTTGCGCTGACGGAAGCGGGCCGGGTGCTGTGCGCAGAGGGCGAACAGCTTCTGCGCGCGGCGGAGTCTGCGGCGAACGCGGTGAGAGCGGCGGGGACGGCTGAAGAACAAATGTAGATTTGCACAAATTTTTCTCAAAAAATTTTGCGAAAACAGAGAAATCCCTCTTGACAAGCAAGGGGGATTTTGATATCTTAGATAAGCGCCTGTGCGTACATGGGCGTATTATGCGATGAAGCGGGAGATTGCGGGGCAAAACGCTCCGGTAACTTCCGTGGAGTATGTCCGCTGCCGGCTCCGCGCCGGCAGACAATCGGGCGGCTGAGATGACCTGCACTGCGTATATCACCTGTGTGGGACGGGCCGGCGTAAGCCGGTTTGTTTTTCGGACAGGGTTTGATACGCACGGAACGGTGTATGGGAGTCTCATCCGTGCGAATCCAACTGGCAGAGCCAATGCTGCCGAACATTTCGTAACGGAGGAAAGAACATGGCAACCGCAAGCAACAAGAAAATGATCCGCATCCGCCTCAAGGCGTACGACCATCAGCTCATCGACAAGGCCGCGGAAAAGATCGTCGAGACCGCAAAGCGCACGGACGCAAAGGTTTCCGGCCCGATCCCGCTGCCGACCAAGACTGAGGTCGTCACCATCCTGCGCGCTGTTCACAAGTATAAGGACAGCCGCGAGCAGTTTGAGCGCCGCACCCACAAGCGCCTGATCGACATCATGAACCCGACCCAGAAGACGGTCGAGGCTCTGATGAATCTGGAGCTGCCCGCCGGTGTGGAAATCGACATCAAGCTGTAAGCAATACCTTATTTTATTAACCCACATCAACAACCCACAGTCCGCAGCTTGCGTATGCGGACGGGTCAAGTCAGCAGCCTCCGGCCAATGAGCCATGCGAGCTGACCAATAACCTGAAGGAGGAAATCATATGAAGAAAGCCATCATCGGCAAAAAGGTCGGCATGACGCAGATCTTCGATGAAGCAGGCAAGGTCGTCCCCGTCACTGTGATCGAGGCGGGCCCCTGCACGGTCACCGCGAAGATGACCAAGGAAAAGGAAGGCTATGACGCCGTCCAGCTCGGCTTTGAAGACATCGCCGAGAAGAAGCTGACGAAGCCGGAAAAGGGTCACCTTGACAAGGCCGGCGTCGGCTACAAGAAGCACCTCAAGGAATTCCGTCTTGAGGACTGCGCATCCGTCAATGTGGGCGATGTCCTGAAGGCCGACGTCTTCGCAGAAGGCGACAAGGTCGACATCACCGGCATCAGCAAGGGCAAAGGCTACGCGGGCGTTGTCAAGCGCTACGGTCAGGGCCGTACCCCCACCACGCACGGCGGCGGCCCGGTCCACAGACATGCAGGCTCCATGGGCTCCAGCACCGATCCTTCCCGCATTTTCCCGGGCAAGAAGCAGGCTGGCCACATGGGCGTTGATCAGGTCACGGTGCAGAACCTCGACGTTGTCAAGGTCGATCCGGAACTGAACATGATCGTGATCCGCGGCGCAATCCCCGGCCCGAAGGGCGGCATCGTCTACCTGAAGAGCACGGTGAAGACCACGGTCGTCAAGAAGGGCGACGCCGGCATCAGCCACAACCCGCAGAAGGCGTCCGGCCGCAACCCGCAGAAGGCGTCTGCAAGAAAATAACGAGAGGAGAGAAAAACAATGCCGAAAGCAATTATGTACAACATGGCTGGCGAGCAGGTCGGCGAGGTTGCGCTCTCCGAAGCTGTTTTCGGGATCGAGCCCAACGAATCCGTGCTGCATGATTCTGTTAAGAACCATCTGGCCAACTGCCGTCAGGGCACGCAGAGCGCTCTGACCAAAGGCGAAGTTTCCTACACCACCGCGAAGCCTTGGCGTCAGAAGGGCACGGGCCGCGCCCGCGCCGGCTACAAGGGTTCTCCCGTGTGGACGCACGGCGGCGTCGCGTTTGCGCCGAAGCCGCGTGATTACAGCTACACGCTCAACAAGAAGGTCAAGAGACTGGCGCTGAAGAGCGCGCTGTCCGCGAAGGCCGCCGCGAGCGAGATCGTCGTGATCGACGGTCTGCACGTCGAAGAGATCAAGACCGCCCCGTTCAAGGCGTTCCTCAACAAGATCGGCGTCTCCGGCAAGGCACTGCTGGTCACCGAGGCCGTTGATGAAAAGGTCGTCAAGAGCTCCCGCAACATCCCCGGCGTGTCCAGCACCATCGCAACCATCCTCAGCCCCTACATGATCCTGAACAACCGCGTTCTGGTCATTGACAAGGCTGCGCTCCAGAAAATCGAGGAGGTGTACGCATAATGAGAACCGCTTACGACGTCATTCTCCGCCCGATCATCACCGAGCAGTCGATGGAAGACCTCGACATCAAAAAGTACGTGTTCGAAGTTGCCCGTGACGCCGGAAAGATCGAGATCAAAAAGGCGATCGAAGAGATCTTCGACGTCAAGGTCATCAAGGTGACCACCACCACCATCCACGCCAAGGAAAAGCGCGTCGGAGCCAATCCCTCCGGTATGACCGCTACCCGCAAAAAGGCTGTGGTCAAGCTCTCCGCCGATTCGAAGAACATCGAGATCTTCGAGGGCATGGTGTAAGGGAGGAGAACAACAATGTCTATTAAAACCTATAAACCCACCACGCCTACCCGCAGACACATGACCGTCTCCGGCTTCGACGGTGTCGACAAGCACGTGAAGCCCCAGAAGGAGCTGGTGGAAGTTCTCAAGAAGAACGCCGGCCGCAACAGCTATGGCCGCATCACCGTCCGCCATCAGGGCGGCGGCAACCGCAAAAAGTACCGCATCATCGACTTCAAGCGCAACAAGCTCGACATGAGCGCGAAGGTTCTGCGTCTGGAGTATGACCCGAACCGCAGCGCGTTTATTGCCCTGCTCGAGTATGAAGACGGCGAACGCCGCTACATCCTCGCGCCGGTCGGCCTCAACGCCGGCGACACGGTGCTCGCCTCCGCCGCGGCCGACATCAAGCCGGGCAACGCTCTGCCGCTGGCAAACATCCCGGTCGGTACCGTGATCCACAACGTTGAGCTTTACCCCGGCAAGGGTGCGCAGCTCGTCCGCTCCGCCGGCGTCGCAGCGCAGCTCATGGCAAAGGAAAACGGCATGGCAACGGTTCGTCTGCCTTCCGGTGAATTCCGCAAGGTTCGCCTCAACTGCATGGCGACGATTGGTCAGGTCGGCAACGTCGATCACGCGAACGTCTCCATCGGCAAGGCTGGCCGCAAACGCCACATGGGCATCCGCCCAACCGTCCGCGGTTCTGTCATGAACCCGTGCGATCACCCGCACGGCGGCGGCGAAGGCAAATCGCCTGTCGGCCGTCCCGGCCCGGTCACCCCGTGGGGTAAGCCGGCTCTGGGTTACAAGACCCGCAAGAAGAAGAACCAGACCGACAAGTTCATTGTCAAGCGCCGTAACGCGAAGTAAGGAGGGGACAGTTAATGAGCAGAAGTATCAAAAAAGGCCCGTTCGCCGCTCCGGAACTCCTGAAGCGCGTCGATGCCATGAACAAGGCCGGCGAGAAGAAGGTCGTCAAGACCTGGAGCCGTGCCTCCACCATTTTCCCGTCCTTTGTCGGACACACCATCGCTGTCCACGACGGACGCCGCCACGTGCCGGTGTACATCACCGAGGACATGGTCGGCCACAAGCTGGGCGAGTTTGCGCCCACGCGCACGTTCCGCGGCCACGCTGGCAGCAAGACCAGCGGTAAGTAAGGGGGAGGAAACATGGAAGAAAAGAAAACTGCACGGGCGCAGCTCATGTATGCCCGCATTGCTCCCCGCAAGGTTCAGATCGTCTGCGATATGATTCGCGGTCAGGATGCCAAGATCGCCGAAGCTTATATGGCGAACACGCCGAAGGCCGGCTGCGAGCTCATGCTCAAGCTCCTCAAGAGCGCATGTGCCAACGCGGAGAACAATTTTGAAATGGACCCTGACAACCTTTACGTCGCCGAGGCGTATGCCACGGCAGGCCCCATCCTCAAGAGAGGCCGCCCGAGAGCACAGGGCCGTATGTACCGCATCAACAAGCGCACCAGCCACATCACCATCGTCGTGGCTGAGAAGGCATAAGGGAGGAGGCAGACGATATGGGACAGAAAGTTAATCCGCACGGCATGCGTGTCGGCGTCATCAAAGATTGGGATTCCCGCTGGTATGCCCGCGACGAGAAGGTCGGCGACCTGATCGTTGAGGACTACAAGATCCGTGAGTACCTGAAGAAGACCCTGTATTCCGCAGGCATCCCGAACATCGAGATCGAGCGCGACAGCGCGAAGGTCCGCATCTATATCCACTGCTCTCGTCCGGGCGTTGTCATCGGCAAGGGCGGCGCGGAGATCGAGCGCATCCGCCTCTCCGTCGAGAAGATGATCGGCAAGCCGGTCGCCCTCTCCATCGTGGAGGTCCGCACGCCCGATACGAACGCGCAGCTCGTCGCTGAGAACATCGCCGCGCAGCTCGAGAAGCGCATCGGCTTCCGCCGCGCGATGAAAAACGCCATGGGCCGCGCCATGAGAATGGGCGCCCGCGGCATCAAGATCATGTGCTCCGGCCGTCTGGGCGGCGCTGAGATCGCCCGCACCGAGTGCTATCACGAAGGCACCATTCCGCTGCAGACCATCCGTGCCGACATCGAGTACGGCTTCGCAGAAGCCGCGACCACGTACGGCCGCGTCGGCGTGAAGGTTTGGATCTACAAAGGCGAGATCCTTTCCCAGACGCTGCGCACCACCCCGCGCACGATGGATCTGAACAAGCGCGACGACCGTCGCCGCGACCGCCGTGACGGCGACCGCAGAGGCGGCAACCGCGGCGGCTACAACCGTGATCGCCGCGACGGCAACCGTCAGGGCGGCTATCGCCAGGGCGCCGGCCAGAACGGCCCGCGTCAGGGTGGCTACCAGGGCGGCAACCGTCCGCAGGGCGGCTACAACCGTGGTCCCCGTCCGGCTGCTCCTGCAGCACCCGCTGCACCCAAGGAAGGAGGCAAAGACTAATGCTGATGCCGAAAAGAGTGAAATACCGCAGAGTCCAGCGCGGTCGTATGACCGGCAAGGCCACCCGCGGCAACACCGTTACGTATGGCGAATTCGGCCTGCAGGCTGTTGAGCCGTCCTGGATCACCTCCAACCAGATCGAAGCGGCCCGTGTCGCCATGACCCGCTACACCAAGCGCGGCGGTCAGGTTTGGATCAAGATCTTCCCCGACAAGCCGGTGACGCAGAAGCCCGCCGAGACCCGTATGGGTTCCGGTAAAGGTTCTCCTGAGTACTGGGTTGCCGTCGTGAAGCCCGGCAGAGTTCTGTTTGAGATGGCTGGCGTTCCGGAAGAGGTCGCCCGCGAGGCGCTGCGTCTGGCCAGCCACAAGCTGCCCTGCAAGACGAAGATCGTCAAGAAGGGCGAGACTGAGAATGGTGGTGAATAAAGATGAAGGCAAGTGAAATTCGCTCCATGTCCCCGGCTGAGCTGGAGAGCAAGCTGGTGGAACTGAAGAAGGATCTGTTCATGCTCCGTATGCAGCACGCTACCAATCATCTTGACAACCCCGTTAAGATTTCTGCTGTGCGTCGCGACATTGCCCGAGTCAAAACCGTGCTCCGCGAAAAGCAGCTCGAGCAGTGAGGAGGTAAGTGAGAATGAACGAAATGAGAACGACTTCCCGCAAGACCCGCGTCGGCAAAGTGGTGTCCGACAAGATGGACAAGACCGTTGTCGTCATCGTGGAAGACCACGTGGCGCACAAAGTCTATAAAAAGATCATTGGCGAGACCTACCGCCTGAAGGCACACGACGAGAACAACGAGTGCCACGTCGGCGATATCGTCCGCGTGATGGAGACCCGCCCCCTGTCCAAGGACAAGAGATGGCGCGTGGTCGAGATCGTTGAAAAGGCGAAGTAAGGAGGCAACAACATGATTCAGCAGGAAAGTTATCTGAAGGTTGCCGACAATACCGGCGCCAAGGAAATCAAGTGCATCCGCGTTCTCGGCGGATCGAAGCGTAAATACGCCAGCATCGGCGACGTGATCGTGGCTTCCGTGCGCAAGGCTGCCCCGGGCGGCTCTGTGAAGAAGGGCGATGTCGTGAAGGCTGTCGTCGTTCGCACCAGCAAGGCTGTCCGCCGCGCGGACGGCACCTATGTCCGGTTCGACGACAATGCGGCTGTGCTGATCAACGGCGAAGACAAGAACCCCCGCGGCACCCGTATTTTTGGGCCCGTCGCCCGTGAGCTGCGCGACAGTGACTTCATCAAGATCCTGTCTCTGGCTCCCGAAGTCATTTGAGGAGGGCGCATCATGAATATCAGAAAAGACGATAAGGTTGTTGTCCTGTCCGGCAAGGACAAGGGCAAGGAAGGCAAAGTCCTTTCCGCCGATCCCAAGGGCATGAAGGTTGTTGTCGAGGGCGTCAATGTTGCGACCAAGCATCAGAAGCCCAGAAAGCAGGGCGAAGAGGGCGGCATCATCAAGGTTGAGACCCCCATCTATGCCTGCAAGGTTCAGCTCGTTTGCCCGAAGTGCGGCAAAGGCACCCGCGTCGCCCACAAGATCACGGACGGCAAGAAAGTCCGCGTCTGCAAGAAGTGCGGCGCAGAACTGTAAGGAAAGGAGAGACTGAAATGCCTACGATGAAAACCAAGTATGCGCAGGAAGTCGCTCCTGCGCTGATGGAGAAGTTCCAGTATAAGAGCGTCATGCAGATCCCGAAGATCGACAAGATCGTGGTATCCGTCGGCTGCGGCGACTGCAAGGACAATGCCAAGGCTCTGGAAGCCGTGATTAAGGACATCACCGCGATCACCGGCCAGAAGGCCGTTGCCACCGTCGCCAAGAAGAGCGTTGCAAACTTCAAGCTCCGCGAAGGCATGCACGTCGGCGTCAAGGTCACGCTGCGTCAGGATCGCATGTGGGAGTTCCTTGACAGACTGTTCAACGTGGCGCTGCCCCGCGTCCGCGACTTCCGCGGCATCTCCGCCGACGCGTTCGACGGCAGAGGCAACTACAGCCTCGGCCTGAAGGAGCAGATCATCTTCCCGGAAATCGAGTACGACAAGATCGAGAAGCTCCGCGGCATGAACATTGCCATCATCACCACCGCTCAGACCGACGAAGAGGCACGCGAGCTGCTGAAGCTCATGGGCGCTCCGTTTGTCACCAACGCTTAAAGGAGGAGAAGAAGAATGGCTAAGAAATCTATGATTCTCAAGCAGCAGGCGCCTGCAAAGTTCTCCACCCGCAAGTATAACCGCTGCAAGATCTGCGGCCGTCCGCACGCGTATCTGCGCAACTACGGCATCTGCCGTATCTGCTTCCGCGAACTGGCTTATAAGGGCCAGATCCCCGGCGTCCGCAAGGCCAGCTGGTAAATTTTCTGCCATGCGTTGCGAGGCGGACTCGCCGTACACCAAAGTACTGCCTCGTCCGCCGCGCTTCGCCTGACAAAAAATTTCCTGCGCTGGAGCAGCACAGTCAATTTCGCTGCGTTGTGTCTGGATCACAGCGCCGCGCGTTGAAATAGGATCCCGCACCCCTGTTACCGAGCCGCCGCAGCAAGACACCTGCCAGCCCCGGTAACGCGTTTCACCCAAAAGGTGTGACAAGCTGGCATCCCTGTTACCGAGCCGTCGCAGCAAGACACCTGCCAGTCCCGGTAACGCGTCTCACCCAAAAGGTGCGATACGCTGGCACCCTTGTTACCGAGCTGATGCAGTAAGATACCTGCCAGCCTTGGTAACGCTCTAAAATTCTTTGGTTCTTTCTTGATAAGAAAGAACAGGGATGACGAAAGGCCACAGGGAATCAAGCATTCATGTGGAACCTCGCCGCCCAAACCGAACATCGGTAACTCTAATAAGGAGGAAACAAACACTATGCAGATCACTGACCCCATTGCAGATATGCTGACCCGCATCCGCAACGCCGGCTGTGCAAGGCATGACACCGTGGATATCCCGAACTCCAAGATGAAGAAGGCAATCGCCGAGATTCTTCTGGAGGAAGGCTACATCAAGAGCTTCCAGCTCATTGATGATGGCACGCAGGGCGTTATCCGCATCACCCTGAAGTATCTCCCCGGAAAAGAGAAGGCGATCCAGGGCCTTCGCAGAGTCTCCAAGCCCGGCCTGCGTGTCTACGCCGGCGCTGACGAGCTGCCGCAGGTGCTCCGTGGCCTCGGCATCGCAATCATCTCCACTTCCAAGGGCATCATGACCGACAAGAAGGCGCGCGCACAGCACGTCGGCGGCGAAGTCCTTGCGTTCGTGTGGTAAGGGAGGTACAGACATGTCTAGAATTGGTAGAGCTCCCATTGAACTCCCCGCAGGCGTGGAATTCACCTGCAATGACAAGCACGTCACCGTCAAGGGCCCGAAGGGCGTTCTGGAGATGGACGTTGTTCCGGAAATCGACGTCACCGTCGAGGGCAACGTTGTCCACGTCACCCGCCCCTGCGATGAGAAGAAGTACCGCTCTCTGCACGGCTTGACCCGCACGCTGATCCACAACATGGTCGTTGGCGTGACCGAGGGCTTCTCCAAGACGCTGGAGATCAATGGCGTCGGCTACAGAGCGGCGAAGGAAGGCACCAACCTTGTGATGAACCTTGGCTATTCGCACACGGTCACCGTCGCCGAGACTGACGACATCAAGATCGACGTTCCGAATCCGAACCAGGTCGTAATCAAGGGAATTGACAAGCAGAAGGTCGGCCAGTTTGCAGCAGAAGTTCGTATGAAGAGACCGCCGGAGCCGTACAAGGGCAAGGGCATCAAGTATGATTACGAGCATATCCGCCGCAAAGAAGGCAAGACCGGCGCGAAGTAATTGGAGGTGTGCCTGAATGATTAAAAGACCGAATACAAAAGCGCAGCGCGTCAAGCGTCACCAGCGTGTCCGCGGTAAGGTTTCCGGCACTGCCGAGAGACCGCGCCTGAGCGTGTTCCGCAGCGAAAATCACATTTATGCCCAGGTCATCGACGACGTGGCCGGAAGCACCCTGTGCTCCGCCTCCACCGTGGAAAAGGGCTTTGAAGGCAACGGCGGCAACTGCGAAGCCGCTGCGAAGGTTGGCAAGCTCATCGCCGAGCGCGCCGTGGCAAAGGGTATTGAGGAAGTCGTATTCGACCGCGGCGGCAATATCTATCACGGTCGTGTCAAGGCGCTGGCAGACGGCGCCCGCGAGGGCGGCCTGAAATTCTAACGGGAGGAGGAAACGAAATGGCATATAACAATGACAGACGGGATCGCCGCAACCGCGACGAGGAACCCCAGGAATTCACCGAAAAAGTCGTTGCCCTGAACCGCGTTTCCAAGACCGTTAAGGGCGGCCGCGTTATGAAGTTCTCCGCTCTGGTCGTCGTTGGCGACGGCAAGGGCCGCGTTGGATACGGTCTCGGCAAGGCTGCCGAAGTTTCCGAAGCGATCCGCAAGGGCCTGGAGGATGCGAAGAAGAACCTGTGCACGATCACGCTGCAGGGTACCACCATTCCGCACGAAGTCATCGGCGAGTTCGGCGCTGGCAGAGTTCTGCTCAAGCCCGCCGCACCCGGCACCGGCGTGATCGCCGGCGGCGCTGTCCGTGCCGTGGTGGAAGCAGCCGGCATCCGCGACATCCGCACGAAGTGCCTGCGCTCCAACAACCCCGCAAACGTCATCGCTGCCACGATGCAGGGTCTGAAGTCTCTGCGCAACGCCCAGCAGGTCGCTGTTTACAGAGGCAAGACCGCTGAAGAAATTCAGGGTTAAGGAGGGGCAGACATGGCAAATCTGAAGATTAAGCTCGTCAAGAGCCTCAACGGCAGACTGGATAAGCACATTGCGACTGCTTACTCCCTCGGCCTGCACAAGATCGGTAACGAGACGGTGCAGCCCGATAACCCGCAGACCAGAGGCAAGATTGCCAAGATCGGCTATCTGCTTCAGGTCACCGAAGTTGAATGAAGGAGGGCCCCGAAATGAATATCAATGAACTGTCTCCTGCAGTGGGCTCCACCCATGTAGCAAAGCGCAAAGGCCGCGGCCACGCGACCGGCAACGGCAAGACCGCAGGTCGTGGTCACAAGGGCCAGAAGGCCCGCAGCGGCGGCGGTGTGCGCATCGGCTTCGAAGGTGGCCAGATGCCTCTGGCACGCCGCATCCCGAAGCGCGGCTTCCACAACATTTTTGCAAAACCGCTGGAGAGCATCAATCTCTCCGCGCTCAACAAGTTCGAGGATGGCGCTGTTGTTGACGCGCAGGCGCTGCTGGACGCACACGTGCTGTCCAAGTGCACCTACGGCGTGAAGATCCTCGGCAACGGCGAGCTGACCAAAAAGCTCACTGTCAAGGCTTCCGCTTTCTCGGAATCTGCCAAGGCGAAGATCGAGGCTGCAGGAGGAAAGGCTGAGGTGGTGTAAGGTGCTCCAGACATTTCGTAATGCATGGAGAATTGAGGAACTGCGCAAGAAGATCCTCTTTACGCTTCTGATTATCCTGCTTTACCGTCTCGGCAATGCCGTACCTGTGCCTTTCGTCGATACTGCGCTGCTGCAGCAGTACTTCGACTACAACAACCTGCAAAACACCGTTCTGGGCCTGTATAACGTCATGTCCGGCGGCGCGTTCTCGCAGGCAACCATTTTCGCACTGTCCATTCAGCCGTACATCAACGCTTCCATCATCATTCAGCTCCTGTGCATCGCAATTCCCGCGCTGGAGCGTCTGCAGAAGGAAGGCGGCGAGGAAGGCAAGAAGAAGATCGCCAGCATCACCCGCTACAGCACGGTGGCCATCGGTCTGCTTCAGGGCTTTGCGTACTATATGCTCATGAGAAACCAGTCCCTCATCGTGGCGGACTATGCGTCCAACATCTGGTCGGCGATCGTCATCATCCTGACCTTCACCTCCGGCTCGGCCATCATCATGTGGCTGGGTGAGCAGATCACGGAGTTCGGCATCGGCAACGGCATCTCGATCATCCTGTTTGCGAGCATCGTATCCCGCTTCCCGACGTCGATCATCACCCAGATCAGCAACGTCGCTTCCGGCGACCTGGCCTGGTGGCTCCTGGTGCTCATGTATCTTGGCGCACTGCTGCTGATCGTGCTGATCGTGCTGGTGAACGACGCGGAGCGCCGCATTCCGGTGCAGTACTCCAAACGCGTTGTCGGCCGCAAGATGTACGGTGGACAGTCCACGCACCTTCCCATGAAGGTGAACATGTCCGGCGTTCTGCCGATCATCTTTGCGCAGTCCATCGCGTCGCTTCCAGCGACTGTCTGCGCGTTCAAAGCGTCTTGGCAGCACAGCTGGGTCATGGAGCATATCTTTGGTCTTGATACCTGGCCGTATGCGGTCATCTATTTCCTGCTGATTATCTTCTTCAGCTATTTCTACTCCACCATTCAGTTCAACCCCATCGAGGTGGCAAACAACCTGAAGAAGAACGGCGGATTCATCCCGGGCTTCCGTGCAGGCAAGCCGACCAGCGACTTCATCCAGAAGGTGCTCAACAAGATCACCCTGTTCGGCGCCATCTATCTTGGCATCGTCGCGGTCGTCCCCATCATCATCAGCGCCGTTTCCAGTGCGCCGGAGCTGACGGGTATTTCTCTGGGCGGTACGTCCATCATCATCGTTGTCGGTGTTGCGCTTGAAACCGTCCGCGCGCTCGAAGCGCAGATGCTGATGCGCAACTACAAGGGATTCCTCAGCTAATAGGAGGCGGAACATTATGAAGCTTGTACTGTTAGGCGCGCCCGGCGCGGGCAAAGGGACTCAGGCGGAGATCTTCAGCAAGATGCTCTCCATCCCCACGATCTCTACCGGCAATATCCTGCGCGCTGCCATGAAAAACGGCACGCCCGTGGGACTGAAAGCAAAGAAATATGTGGAAAGCGGCAAGCTCGTTCCGGACGATGTGATCATCGGCATCGTCTGCGAGCGTCTGGCTGAGCCTGACTGCGCGAATGGTTACATTCTCGACGGTATGCCTCGCACGATCCCGCAGGCGGAAGCGCTGGAGACCAACGGCATCGAGGTTGACTGCGCCCTGTCCATCGAGATTGCGGACGAGGTCATCATCGAGCGCATGTCCGGCCGCAGAACCTGCAAGGACTGCAGCGCGACATTCCACATTGTTTCCAACCCGCCCAAGGCCGAAGGAAAATGCGACTTCTGCGGCGGAGAACTGACCATCCGCAAGGACGACGCTCCGGAGACCGTCAAGGCCCGTCTGGACGTCTACCACGCTGAAACGGAGCCGCTCAAGGGCTTCTATGCACAGCGCGGCAAGCTTGTGGCCGTGGACAATCAGCCGACCATTGAGGCCACCACGGAAGCGATCAAGAAAGCTCTGGGGCTCGAATGATTATCATCAAGTCTCCGAGAGAAATTGACCTCATGCGTCAAGCCGGAAAAATCACCGCTGGCGCGCGCACCATCGCGCGCCAGATGGTGGAACCCGGCGTTACCACCCATCAGATCGACCGTGAGGTGCACAAGTTCATCACGAAATCGGGCGCGACGCCGTCGTTCCTCAACTATGGGGGATTCCCGGCCAGCGCGTGCATTTCGGTCAATGATGAGATCATCCACGGCATCCCCGGACCGCGCGTCATCCACGAGGGCGATATTGTCAGCCTTGACGTGGGCGCAAAGTACAAGGGCTTCAACGGTGACTGCGCCGGCACGTTCCCGTGCGGAACGTGTTCGGAAGAGGCCATGTGCCTGATCGAAGTCACCCGGCAGAGCTTCTTCGAGGGGATCAAGTTCGCCAAAGAGGGCTACCGCATCTCCGATATCGGCCATGCCATTCAGGAATATGCCGAAAGCTTCGGCTATTCCGTGGTGCGCGAGTATGTCGGGCACGGTGTGGGCGCAAAGCTCCACGAAGCGCCGGAAATCCCGAACTACGGAAAACCCGGCCACGGTCCGCGCCTGGTAAAAGGCATGACGATCGCGGTCGAGCCGATGATTAACATCGGCGGGGTGGAGGTTCGGGTGCTGGACAATGACTGGACTGTGGTCACGGCGGACGGAAGCCTTTCCGCCCACTATGAGAACACGATCCTCATCACGGACGGCGAACCGGAAATTTTAACGATCGCAGACGACATTTGACGGAGCGGAAACGCCCGTACAAACCACAGGAGGTTCAATCAGTTTGGCAAAAGACGATGTAATTGAGCTTGAGGGTACGGTCGTCGAATCCCTGCCCAACACGATGTTCCAGGTGGATATCGGCAACGGCCATATCATCCTGGCGCACATTTCCGGAAAACTCCGGATGAATTTTATCAGGATCCTCCCCGGTGATAAGGTAACGGTGCAGATGTCGCCCTACGACCTGACCCGTGGCCGCATCACATGGAGAAGCAAGTAGGAGGTTAAGAAATGAAAGTCAGACCGAGTGTCAAGCCCATGTGCGAGAAGTGCAAGATCATCAAGCGCAAGGGCAAAGTCATGGTAATTTGCGAAAACCCCAAACACAAGCAGAGACAGGGTTAAGGAACTGATCCTGTAAAGTCCTCAAACATCCCGCGCCAGAAGGTCGGCTCCCTCCGGCGGGAGTAAGCCGCCTCCTTTTTGAGTGCGGAATTCAAAAAATTCGAAAGGAATGATCGAATAAGATGGCACGTATCGCCGGCGTTGACCTGCCCAAGGACAAGAGAATTGAAATTGGCCTGACCTACGTTTATGGTATCGGCAGAACCAGCGCAAAGAAAATTCTTGAAATGACCGGAATCAACCCTGACACCCGTGTGAAGGATCTCACCGATGAGGAAGAGGCCAAGATCCGTGAGTGCATTGACCACAACTTCATCGTCGAAGGCGACCTGCGCCGCAGCGTGGCGCTGGACATCAAGCGCCTGACGGAGATCGGCTGCTACCGCGGCATGCGCCACAGAAAGGGACTGCCGGTCCGCGGCCAGCGCAGCAAGACCAATGCGCGCACGCGCAAGGGTCCGAAACGCACGATCGCCAATAAGAAGAAGTAAAGGAGGGATATGAAATGGCAACTGCAGCAAAAGGCAAGAAAGTAAGAACCCGCCGCAAAGAGCGCAAGAACATCGAAAAGGGAGCCGTTCATATCAGCTCTTCGTTCAACAACACGATGGTCACCATCACTGATCCCCAGGGCAACGCGATCTCCTGGGCGTCCGCAGGTGGCATGGGCTTCCGCGGAAGCAAGAAGTCTACCCCCTTCGCAGCGCAGACCGCCGCTGAGACGGCTGCCAAGGCTGCTATGGAGCACGGTCTGAAGACGGTCGAAGTCTTCGTCAAAGGCCCCGGCTCCGGACGTGAAGCCGCGATTCGCGCCCTCCAGACCGCTGGTCTCGAGGTCACCATGATCAAGGACGTCACCCCGATCCCGCACAACGGCTGCCGTCCCCCGAAGCGCCGTCGCGTCTGATTGAAGGAGGTAAGAAATTATGGCTAGATATACCGAAGCTGTCTGCCGCCAGTGCCGCAGAGAGGGCCAGAAGCTCTTCCTGAAGGGCGACAGATGCTACACCCAGAAGTGCGCAATCGACTGCAGATCTTACGCCCCCGGCCAGCACGGTCAGGGCCGCAGCAAGACCTCCGAGTATGGTTCTCAGCTGCGTGAGAAGCAGAAAGTTCGCCGTTACTACGGCGTTCTGGAAAAGCAGTTCCGCGGTTACTTTGCCATGGCAGAAAAGCGCCCTGGCATGACCGGCGAGAACCTGCTCTCCATTCTGGAAACCCGTCTGGACAACGTGGTTTACCGTCTCGGCTTTGCAATGAGCCGCGCCGAAGCCCGCCAGCTCGTTTCCCACGGACACTTCACCGTCAATGGCCGCAAGGTCAACATCCCCAGCTTCCTGGTCAAGCCGGGTATGGTTATTACTCTGAAGGACTCCAGCAAGAGCCTCGAAAAGATCAAGGCAAATGTGGAAGCCAATGCGTCCCGCCCCGCTCCGAAGTGGCTGGACTATGACGCGAACAACCTGATCGCCAAGGTCGTCGCGCTCCCCGCGAGAGACGACATTGATCTGCCTGTCGAGGAACACCTGATCGTCGAGCTGTATTCCAAGTAATAAAGAGACCCTCAAATTGGTAAGCTGACAACCGCAGCGTCTGGATAGACGCAAGAATACAATAAGGAGGGTTTAGTCGAAATGATTGAAATAGAAAAGCCGCGCATCGAATGCATCGAATCTCCGGAGGACGCGTCTTATGGCAAGTATGTAATCGAACCTCTGGAACGCGGCTATGGCACGACGCTGGGCAACTCTCTGCGCAGAGTTCTGCTCTCTTCTCTCCCCGGCACCGCCGCGACCTCCATCCGCATCGCAGGCGTGCAGCACGAGTTTTCCACGATCCCCGGCGTCAAGGAAGACGTCACCGAAATCGTGCTGAATATCAAGAGCGTCATTGCCCGCCTGCACTGTGACGGTCCCAAGACCGTTTACATTGAGGCCACCGGCGAGTGCGAAGTGACTGCGGGCGACATTAAGGCTGACAGCGAGGTTGAGATTCTCAATCCCGACCAGCACATTGCCACCCTCGGCCCGGACGGCGCGCTCTCCATGGAGATCACGCTCGGCCACGGTAGAGGCTATGTCCCTGCAGAAAAGAATAAGAGCGCGCAGCAGGTGATCGGCACGATCCCGGTGGACTCCATCTACGCGCCGGTTCTGAAGGTCAACTACGCCGTTGAGAACACCCGTGTGGGCAACCAGACGGACTTCGACAAGCTGACCATCGAGGTTTGGACCGATAAGACCATCTCCGCGCGGGATGCGCTTTCCCTCGGCGCCAAGATCCTCTGCGACCACTTCACGCTGTTCACCGACCTGTCCGATACCATCGGCAGCCGCAGCACGGTCGTGGAGAAAGAGGTCAAGCAGCCGGATACCGTCATGAAGATGACGATCGAAGAGCTGGATCTCTCGGTCCGGAGCTTCAACTGCCTGAAGCGTGCAAACATCAACACTGTGGAAGACCTTACGAACAAGACGCAGGAAGAGATGATCAAGGTGCGCAACCTTGGCCGCAAGTCTCTGGAAGAGGTCGAGCACAAGCTTGCAATGATGGGTCTGTCCCTTGCAAGCGATGAAAATCAGTAATAACCAGTTACTCTTACAAGGAGGAAAACCGATATGCCCGGAACAAGGAAACTCGGTAAGACCACCGATCAGCGCAGAGCGATGCTGCGCCAGCAGGTGACAGACCTGCTCGACCTTGGCCGCATGGAGACGACTGTCTACCGTGCCAAGGAGATCGCGCCTCTGGCCGAGAAAATGATTACCCTTGGCAAGAAGAAGGACATGGCAGCCTATCGTCAGGCGCTGGCCTTCATCACCCGCGAGGACGTTGCCAAGAAGGTGTTCGATACGATTGCCCCCGGCTATGCCGAGCGCAACGGCGGCTATACCCGCATCACCCGCATCGGCACCCGCCGCGGCGATGCTGCTGAAATGGCTGTTATCGAACTCGTGTAATGCACCATAAAAAAACACCGCCTCCAAATGGAGGCGGTGTTTTTTATGGTCATCTAGTTAACATAACACTTGACCGCGATCAGCACCAGAACTTGTGGCTGTAGACAATCTGGCCGGACAATGGTAAAATTGTACGGCGAGGTGAAGTCCTATGCCCATCAATTCCTTTGACGATTACCCGATGTCCTGGCGGCCGACGCTGGACAAGCGCAGTCGCTGCCTGTATCAGCGGCTGGCTGCGCAATTGGAGGCAGACATTCAAATGGGCGTGCTCAAGCTTGGGACGAAGCTGCTGCCCCAGCGGGGGCTGGCCGATTTTCTGGATGTCAATGTGAGCACGGTAACGAAGGCGCTGAAGCAGTGCGCGATGAAGGGACTGCTTTCGTCCACGGTGGGGAGCGGTACCTTTGTGGCCTATGACGCGCTGACGGGCGCGCGGCTGCTGGCGGAATGAGAATTGTACGCCATACAATAAAAATAATTGTGTGGCATATAGTTCCGCGTTACAATGCAATCAGAGGAAATCTCACATTTTTTGAGGAGGCAATCAACATGAAGCAATATGTCGTAGATGCGTTTACCGACAAGGTGTTCGCAGGCAATCCCGCTGCGGTGTGCGTCATGGATGCGTGGCTGCCGGACGACCTGATGCAGAAAATCGCATGGGAAAACAATCTTTCGGAGACGGCGTTCGTCGTCAAAGAAGGGGATGTGTACCATCTGCGTTGGTTTACGCTGAATGGCGAGATTGATCTGTGCGGCCACGCCACAATGGCGACGTCCTATGTGATTACGCATTTCATCGAGCCGGAGTTGGACGAGGTCGTGTTTCAGACGCTGAGCGGCATTCTCACCGTAAAACGTTCCGGCGAACTTTTGCAGATCGACTTTCCCGCGTATCAGCTTGCGCCCGTCCCCGTGACGGATGAGATGGAGCAGGCGCTCGGCATCCGGCCTGTGGAGGCATGGATGGGACGGGATCTGCTTTGCGTTCTGGACAGCGAAGAGAGCGTTCGAACGTGTGTCCCGGATTTGGAGTGCGTCAAGGCCCTGGACGGCCTGCTCCTGCACATTACTGCGCGCGGCACGGAAACAGACTGCGTTTCCCGCAGCTTTGCGCCGAAGTGCAATTTCCCCGAAGACCCGGTCTGCGGCTCCGGACACTGCCACATCCTGCCCTATTGGGCGCAGCAGTACGGCAGGGACGAGCTGGTTGCCTATCAGGCATCGCGCCGCGGCGGCGTGGTGTATGGCAGGCTGGCGGGCGACCGCGTCACGCTCAGCGGGAAAGCTGCGCTCTACTCCGAGGCCGAAATCCACATTGAGCAGGCATGAAGATCGTATCAGGTGAGCCGTATCTGGAGGAGATTCGGGCGCTCATTGTGGAATATACGCAGTCGCTGGGGCGGGACTTGACGTTCTAGAACCTCTCGGAAGAGCTGGCCGATCTCTCGACCAAGTATGTACCGCCGCATGGGCGGCTGCTGGCGGCGCGCTCGGACGACGGCGCGGTCGTCGGCTGCGTGGCCTTCTGCCGCCACAGCGCGCAGCGCTGCGAGATGAAGCGGCTGTATGTCCGTCCGGCCTGCCGCGGGCAGGGGATTGGACAGCGGCTGATCGAGCAGATCATTGCCGCCGCCCGGCAGGAGGGGTATGCGGAGATGGTGCTCGATACCCTGCTGCCTATGCAGAGCGCAATCAGGCTCTACCGCAGCTTCGGCTTTCAGGAAATCCCTCCGTATTACAACAACCCCATGCCGGATGTGCTCTATCTGCGTCTGGCGCTTTCATGATGGAAGCGGCGTCCTCACAGGAGGACGCCGCTTGCGTATGCTTATTCCCAGTAGCCGGAGATGCCGTCCGGCGCCATGGGCTTGCTGTGGGGGGCCGGGTCATGCGAGCGTTCCTTGCCGCGCTTGTCGTTCCCGGTTGGGACGGGTGCGGGTTGGCGCGTGCCCTTTTTGTGCGATTTCATCAGACCACCCCCAGAATACAGAGAATCAGGCCGTAGATCACGCTGGCACTGATGCCGAACACGATAACCGGCCCCGCAATGGTGAAGATCTTGACCGCAAGGCCTGTGACGTAGCCTTCGGTCTTGAACTCCAGCGCGGGGGACACGACCGAGTTTGCAAAACCGGTGATCGGCACGAGCGAGCCGGCCCCTGCGAAGCGCGCGATATCGTCATACAGCCCGAGGCCGGTCAGCAGCGCGCCGAGAAACACCAGCGTGATCGAACACCACGTTGCGGCGGTCTGCTCGGCCGCACCCCAATAGAGGTAGAGATTCGTCAGCCCCTGCCCAATGGCACAGATCAGCCCGCCGACCAGAAACGCCCGCAGCAGATCGGGCCAGAACGGCGACGGCGGCGACAGCTTTTTTACGTATTGCGCATATTCCTCATTGTTCATCTTCAACGCAATCAACTCCTGCTTGTCAGTATGGCAGGCGGATGCATTTTTTATGCACAAAAAAGCTGCTGCCAGATTTGCGGCAACAGCTTTTTCTGGTTGTCAATCTGCGCCCTCCAGCGCAAGCAAACGCTCCTTGACGTCCAGCCCGCCGGCGTAGCCGGTCAGACTGCCGTTTGCGCCGATGACGCGGTGGCACGGGATGAGGATGGCAATGGGGTTGCGGTTGTTCGCCATGCCGACGGCGCGGCAGGCTTTCGGATTGCCGATCGCCTCGGCAATCTGGGCGTAGGTGCGCGTTTCCCCATAGGGAATGGCGCGCAGCGCGTCCCATACTGCGCGCTGAAACGGCGTTCCGGCCGGGGCGAGCGGGAGATCAAAGCTCCGGCGCGTGCCCGCGAAATACTCCTGAAGCTGCTTTTCCGCTTCGTCCAGAACGGGTGAGGCATCGTTTGCGCTGCCGGAACCGCCGAAGTGCAGGCCGGTGATGCAGCCGCCGTCCTCCGTCAGCGTCAGCACGCCGGCTGGGGAAGCGATCGTTCGTGTGTGCATGAATCAAACCTCCAACGTCAGATTTTCGATTCCGTTTTTCTCAAACTCATCCAGATAAGCGTCCATACGCGCGGCCAGCTCCGGGTATTCCTCCGGCTCGCTGTCGAGACAATCGAGGTCGCGCCGCGCCAGCTCCTCGGCCAGAATGTCGAAGAACACGGCGTCCTCATAGTCGGCGATTGCCTCGTGAATGCCGCCGTTTTCGTAGGCGTTGGAGGGGAAAATATGTCCGTGCCAGCGTGTGATCAGGGCGTTCATCCCGTTTTTCGCGCACAGCGCGAACAGCTTCTCCTGAATGATGTCATAGTCCTCAAACCGATCCTCTCCCCGCGTGGAGTTGAGCACCCAGTTGCCGATGTAGACCAGATCCAGGAGCCGCCGGAATTCCTTCTCGGTAAGCTCGATATTCATGTTTCGCCGTCCCTCCCGACAGGAAGTGCGAGCGCGCCCGGACTTCCGAAAAATGTACATCCGCTGCGCTGTGCCGCTGCGGATGCCGCCTCGCTTTCATTATAGCAGAGCATCCGGCGAAATTCCACACCAATTTTCTGTTGTAAAATTTGCGAGATTGGCTTATTATATAAAAATTGGGGGTAATCATTCCCGCAGCGCTGCAAAACGCGGCGAAACCGGCCGAATGCCGGGTATGAAAAATATTTTGCCGCCCACGCGGCGGACTGGAGTACCATGAAGAAGGTTATCATCAAGATCGTCGGCTCGCAGGCTGACGATGCGGCGCAGGAGCCGGAGGAACTGGCCGAATTCACCACGGAAGGCCGCTATATCTGTGCCGATGGGAGCGGATCGTTCACCTATCAGGAGAGCGAGCTGACCGGTATGGACGGCACATGCACCACGATCGAATTCACGCCGTGCTCCGCCACGCTGACGCGCGAGGGCACGGTGAACAGCCGCATGTATTTTGTCCGAGGCCAGAAGAATACATTCCTGTACGAAACGCCGTACGGCACTGCGACCGTCGGGCTGGAGACGCAGCGCTACCGCTCAACGCTCTCCGAACACGGCGGCGAGCTGGAAATTGGATATGTGGTGGATTTTGACCACGCCTTTGTCGGCCGCAACCAGCTCAAGATTAATATCACAGAACAGAGAGGATAAACGACTATGGCCAACAGAATCGAACAGGCAAAACAGGCGCTTGACCAACTCATCGCCGGGGCATATGCGCGCGCGGCGGAGCAGGGCGCGCTGCCGGCAGGCGCGGAGATCCGCGGCTCGGTAGAGCAGCCGAAGGACGCTGCGAACGGGGACTTCGCCGCCAACCACGCCATGGCCTCTGCCAAGGCGTTGCACATGGCGCCGCGCAAGATCGCCGAGGCGATTGCCGCGCATATGGAGCTGCAGAACACGTGGTTTTCTGCGGTCGAGGTCGCGGGGCCGGGCTTTTTGAACTTCCGCCTGTCCGCGCGCTGGTACGCGGACGTTCTGGCGGCGGTGGAGGCCGAGAGCACGGACTTTGGCCGCACGGACGATGGCCGCGGCGAGAAGGTCATGGTCGAGTTTGTCTCCGCGAACCCCACAGGGCCGATGACCATCGGCAACGCGCGCGGCGGCGTGTTGGGCGACGCGCTGGCGTCCGTGCTCGACCGCGCGGGCTACGACGTATGGCGCGAATTTTACGTGAACGACGCCGGCAATCAGGTGGATCTTTTCGGCAAGTCGATCGAGGCGCGCTATCTCCAGCTCCTCCAGGGCGAGGACGCTGTGGAATTTCCGGACAACGGCTACCATGGCGACGACATCCGCGAGCTGGCGCGGCTGATCTATGAGCGCGACGGCGACAAATATCTGACCATGCCGAGCGCGGAGCGCTGCGCTGCGTTTGTGGCGTTCGGCCTGCCGCACAACATTGCGCGTATGCAGCGCGATCTGGAGCGCTACCGCATCCACTTCGACCAGTGGTTTTTGGAGAGCAGCCTGCACGAATCCGGCTACGTGGCCGAGACGGTACAGCTTCTGACCGACGCGGGCCTGACCTATGAGAAGGACGGCGCGCTCTGGCTGAAGAACACCGAGCTTGGCGCGGACAAGGACGAGGTGCTGCGCCGCTCCAACGGCTTTTATACGTACTACGCGGTAGACATCGCATACCACCGCAACAAGTTCGTTGAGCGCGGCTTTGACCGCGTGATCGACGTCTGGGGCGCAGACCACCACGGCCACGCCGTGCGCTTCGCTGCAACGATGAAGGCGCCCGCGCTGGGACTGGAGGGGCAGAAGCTCGACTTCCTCATCATGCAGATGGTGCGCCTGGTACGCGGCGATGAGATCGTCAAGGTCTCTAAGCGCACC
>JABLYK010000071.1 GCA_018265835.1 Oscillospiraceae bacterium
CAGTCGGCTCCGCCGACAGCTTCCCCCGGAGGGGGAAGCCTTGGCTCGGTGCGTATCGCCCCCCCCGCATCCCCCGGACGCAGGCTTGACCTGCGGACGGGAAAGGAAGAACGGAGGAGTGGATATGGAGCTTTCCGGCTTGCCCGGGAAGCGGAATGGAACGAGTCCGTTCTGACTACAGTTCGCTGCCCTTTGGGATCACGAGCGGGAGTTTTTCGCTGCCGGTGAGCATCACATATGGCGAGACCCGCACGTCTTTATCGGAAATGATAAACTTGAGCGCGGCGCCCTCGCAGATCACGGTGTCCTGCATCAGGATGCAGTTTTCCAGCACCGCGCCCGGCGCGACGCGCACGCCGCGGAACAGCACGCAATTTTTCACCGTGCCCTCGATGATGCAGCCGTCGGCCACGAGGCTGTTTTCCACGCGCGCGTGCTCGCCGTAATAGGTGCTCACGTCGGCGCGCTCCTTCGTGCGGACGGGACGGTCGGTCGGAAACAGCGACGCGCGCGACCCCGGAAGCAGCATATCCATGCTTGCGGCAAAATAGTCCTCCACCGCGTCGATGCGCGTGAAATAGCCGTCGTGCATCGTCACGTCCATCGTGCCGCCGCGCTCCAGATACGCCGCGATGCCGTCGCGGTGGAAGTGAAAGCGGTTTTCGCGCTCGCAGTGGTCGAGAATCTCCAGCAGAGCGGTCTTGCGCGCGATGTAGATCTCCAGCGCAGCGACGCCCGGCCCCGCGCCCACCTGACGGAACAGGATCTGCCGCACGCGGCCCGTATCGTCCGTGGTGAACCGGTAGTGCGTGCCGTTCGGCATTCTGCGCGTACACACGGCGGTCAGCCCGCAGCCGGACTGCACATGGCGGTTCACGGCGGCGGCCACGTCGATGTTGCAGAGAATGTCCGCCGGCATGAGGACGACGTGCTCCTGCGGAATGTCGCGCACGTAGGAGATGACGGCGTTGAGCGCCTCGGCCGTGCCGGAATAGTCGCCCCGGCTGTTGCCAAACGGGGGCAGCAGGCGCATACCGCCGCGGCGGCGGGAGAGATCCCACGCCTTGCCGCTGCCGAGATGGTCAAGCAGGGACTGATAGTCCCGCTGCATGATGACGCCCACGTCGCGCACGCCCGCATTCGACAGCGACGAGAGCGCAAAGTCGATCAGGCGGTAGCGCCCCGCGAACGGGAGCGACGCATTCGTGCGTGTGCGGGTCAGCTCGCCCAGACGCGGGGAGCTGTGGTAAGCGTAAACGATCGCGTGTACATCCGTCATGCCTGCACCTCCGAACTGTCATAGATCATCGCGCTGGGCGGCACGGTCACGCCCGCCCGGACAGTGACGTCCGGCCCGATGGTGGCCACGCCCCAGCTCTCGCTTCCGTCCGGCTGGCCGCCGACGTGCGCCCCGGCGCCCACGCGCGTATGCTCGCCGATGATGGCGTATTCCACCACCGCGCCCGGCTCCACCACCGCGCCCGGCATCAGGATGCTATAGGACACCATTGCCCCCGCGCCGACGGTGACGGAGTTGGAGAGCACGGAATTTTCCACGTTCCCTTCGATGACGCAGCCCTCCGTGACGATGGAATGGACGATGCGCGCCATCGGCCCGGCATAGTGCGGCGGGCGGATGGGGCTTTTCGCGCGGATTGGCCACTGCGGGTCATACAGATTCATCGACGTGGTGCCGAGCATATCCATGTTCGCGTCCCAAAGGCTCGTGATCGTGCCGACGTCGCGCCAGTAGCCCTCGAACCGGTAGGGCAGCAGCTTCTCGCCGGCGGCAAGCATTTTGGGGATGATGTTTTTGCCGAAGTCCTTGTCGGAATCCGGGTCATTTTCGTCCTCAATCAGATACCGTTTGAGCGCCTGCCAGTCGAAAATATAGATTCCCATCGAGGCGAGGTCGCTTTTCGGGTGGGCGGGCTTTTCCTCAAACTCGCTGATGAACCCGTCCTCTCCCACGTTCATGATGCCGAAGCGCGTGGCCTCCTCCATCGACACCTGAATGACGGCGATGGTGCACGCCGCGCCCGCCGCTGTGTGCGCGCGCAGCATTTTGGAGTAGTCCATCTTATACACATGGTCGCCGGAGAGGATGAGCACATGGTCGGGGTCATACATCTCGATGAAGTCCATGTTCTGATAGATCGCGTTCGCAGTTCCGGAAAACCATGAACCGCGCTCCCCCGCGCTCTGGTACGGCGGGAGAATATACACGCCGCCGTCGGTCGAGTCGAGATCCCACGCCTGCCCGCTGCCGACATACCGGTTGAGCAGGAGCGGCTGATACTGCGTGAGCACGCCGACGGTGTCGATGCCGGAGTTCGCGCAGTTGGAAAGGGGGAAATCAATGATTCGGTACTTGCCGCCGAACGGCATGTTGGGCTTTGCCACCTTCGCCGTCAACGCATACAGGCGGGAGCCCTGGCCGCCCGCCAACAGCATGGCAATGCAGGATTTTTTCAGAATGAACCACTCCTTCCGCACAATTCAACGCTTTGCTTTTGAAAAAACCGGCGTATCGGACGCCGCACGCCGCAGCGGCGTCCGGTACGCCTGCATGTCACGGGGCGGGTTCACGCCCCTTTTGATTGTATCGGTTCATCGCCTGCTGCGCACCCTCGGTGAGATAGCAGACGCAGGCATCCGCCGCGCGCTGCGCCGCTTCCGCCATGATTTCCGCATCCTGATTCTGAAACGTGCCCAGCACCCAGTCGGCCATGTCATAGTCCGGGTGCGGCGGCGCGCCCACGCCGATGCGGATGCGCGGAAACGCGTCGGTGCCCAGCGCCGCAATGATGTTTTTCAAACCATTGTGTCCCCCTGCGGAGCCTTTCATACGCACGCGCAGGCGGCCGACCGGGAGGCTGACCTCGTCCGACACGACGAGCACATGCTCCGGCGGCACTTTATAGAACTTCGCCGCCTGCCCGACCGCCTCGCCCGAGAGATTCATCAGCGTCTGCGGCTTCATCAGCAGCGCTCTCTGTCCGCCGATATCGCACTGCGCCGTCAACGCGCGAAAGCGCAGCCGGTCGATCTGCACGTTCAGCTTGCGCGCGAGCGCGTCGCCCGCCAGAAAGCCCGCGTTGTGCCGCGTCTGCGCATAGCGGGGGCCGGGGTTGCCCAGAAAGACGACGAGCCACTGCACGCCGCCGCAGTTGGAAAACAGCATCGCTTACTCAAACAGCGAGGAGATGGAGACCTCCTCATAAATGCGGGTGATCGCCTCTGCAAACACGGGCGCCACCGGCAGGTACTTGATCTTGGAGCACTCCGGCTGATCGTTCGGATACGGGATCGTGTCGAGCAGAACCAGCTCGGTGATGTTGCTGGCTTCAATGCGCTCGATGGCGGGGCCGGAGAGCACGCCGTGCGTCGCGCAGGCATAGACCTTTTTCGCACCGCCGATCTCCACAATGGCCTTCGCCGCGCCGCAGAGGCTGCCGGCCGTATCGACCATATCGTCAAGCAGGATGCAGTTTTTGTCCTTCACGTCGCCGATGAGGTTCATGACCTCAGAGCAGTTTGCCTTTTCGCGGCGCTTATCCACAATGGCAAGCCCCACGCCCATCTTCAGGGCAAAGTTGCGCGCGCGTGAAACGCTGCCCACGTCCGGCGAAACAACCACCGTGTCCTCGCTGCCGTAGCCGAACTGACGCAGATAGTAGTTGGCAAAGATCGGCGCGCCGAACAGATTGTCCACGGGAATATCAAAGAAGCCCTGAATCTGCAGCGCGTGCAGATCCATCGTCAGAATGCGGTCGGCGCCTGCGGTGGTCAGCAGGTTTGCCACGAGCTTCGCGGAGATCGGGTCGCGCGCCTTGGCCTTGCGGTCCTGACGGGCGTAACCGAAGTACGGGATCACGGCGGTGATGCGGCCTGCGGAGGCGCGCTTCATGGCGTCGATCATCACGAGCAGCTCCATCAGGCTGTCGTTCACGGGCTTGCAGGTGGACTGCACAATGAACACGTCCACGCCGCGCACCGGCTCGTTGATGCTGATTGAGCACTCCCCGTCGGCAAAGGCGGTGACCGTACTGCAGCCCATGTTGATGCCGAGGTTTTTGCAGATCATGTCCGCCAGCGCGGGGTTGGAATTCCCAGTGAATACTTTGATTTCTTTGCCGTGTGCAATCATAGTTATTGATCCTCTCTCTATCTTCTGGGCAGAATACCCATATTATTACGTTTCTCATTATACCAACAATTCCGCTGGATGGAAAGGGGTGTGCGTCGATTCGAGGGTAAAATTTTTTCGGATTTTTCCGCGCCGTTTATGCAATTTACCATCTGATGCAGAATGCGCCGGGGAGAAATCTCCCCGGCGCACCCAGCTTGTCAAAAAACCTCGTAGAGTTTCGCCGCCGGAGCGGCGAAAGAAAAT
>JABLYK010000026.1 GCA_018265835.1 Oscillospiraceae bacterium
GAACGGAGTGAGCGTCTTCTGACGCCGCCGCTCCGGCGGCGAAACTCTACGAGGTCCTTTGACAAACTGAGATGCCGTAGGCTTTGCGCCTACGGCATCTTGACATATTTTTTAAGGATGGCTCAGATGGAGAGTGCCGCATTGAGGGCATCGCCGGTGGCGATCATGGAATTGCCGGGAGCCTGGCGAGCCTCGCCGATGACGATGACCTGATCCACAAACTTCTCGAGCTCCGCGCTGAGGGGGTTATTGGAACGGTAGCCCATGGCGAGGACGATGTTGTCGTAGCCGCGAAGCTCGCCCACGCTGCCGTCCATGGTGTTGGTGTACTGGACGCCGTCGGAGTAGAACTGGCTGACCTTGGCATTGGTGAACTGACCCACCTTGTGCTGCTCAAGGCTTGCCATAATATATTTGCGGGGTTCGGGCATGATGTCCTCGCCAACAACAGGTTTCATCTCCACGATGTCGCAGAGGTGGCCGCGCTCAACCAGGTGCTCGGCAGCTTCCGCGCCGACCATGCCGCCGCCAACGATGAGCACCTTTTTGCCCACGTTCTGTTTGCCGGTGAGCATATCCTCGGCATTGATATAGCCGCAGTCTGCCAGACCGGGAATGGGCAGGATGAGCGGTACAGAGCCGGTGGCAACAATGACTGCATCGGGGGACAGCTCCTTCACAAGCTCGGGGGTGGCGGCGACACCGAGGCGCACATCCACACCGGCCTCATAGCAGCGGACGATCAGGCTGCGGATGGCGGGGGCGATTTCGCCCTTGGCCGGGGGATAGGAGGCCACAAGGAAGTGTCCGCCAAGCTCCGTGCTCTTTTCCAGAAGGATCACATCGTGTCCGCGCTTGGCGCACATCATAGCGGCATACATACCGCCGGGGCCGCCACCGATGACGACCACCTTTTTCTGCACCTTGGCAGGGACAAGCTCCGCCTCACGACCCACAGTGGGGTTCATGGCGCAGGTGATGGGACGCCCGGCCAGCATGTTGGGCACGCAGCCCAGCAGGCAGGCGATGCAGGGCGTCAGAGTTTCCAGCTTGCCGGTGCGAGCCTTGAGGGGCAGCTCGGGGTCGGCGATGGACTGACGCCCGAAGGCCACAAGGTCTGCTCTGCCCTGCTTGACAAGAAGCTCCGCGTACTGGGGCTCAGTGTAGCGCCCCACAGTGATAACGGGGATGGAGACGGCCTTCTTGATCTCAGAAACCAGATCGGCATTGAAGCCGCCGTGGGTGTTGTTCGGCGCCCACATGAACTCGTCATGGAGATGGATGGAGCGGGACACGTTCAGCGCGTCAACGCCGCACTCCTGCTCGAGATACGCTGCCACGGCGGCGGCATCCTGAACGGTCAGACCGCCCTCGCCCTCGTCCCTGGCGTTGATGCGGCAGAGGATGGGCAGGTTGCCGGTTTTCTTGCGGATGTTCTCGATGATCAGTCTGGGCAGACGCATACGGTTTTCAAAGCAGCCGCCGAACTCGTCGGTGCGCTTGTTGGTACGGGCAGAGATGAACGTGCTGACAAGGTAGCCGTGGGCACAGTGGATCTCCACCATGTCGATGCCGGCCTTCTGGGCTCTGGCGGCGGCGTCGCCGTAGCATTCGATCAGGCGGTAGACTTCTTCAGTGGGCATAGCCACGGGAATCTCACCGCCGCAATGGGAGGCCATGGCGCTGGCGGCCTTCAGGGGATAGCCGGTGAGTCTGGAATTGCCCTCGGGGCCTGCGTGCTGAAGCTGGATGGACATTTTCGCGCCGTAGCGATGGCAGCGGTCGATGACCTTTTTGAAGCTTTCAACGGTGTCGTCCGAGAACAGGCAGGGCTTGCGGGGGCCGCCCTTGGCCTCGGAGTAGACAACGGTGGATTCAATGGTGATAAGGCCGAAGCCGCCCTTGGCGCGCGCCTCATAGTAGGCGGCGCTGCGATCGCTGAGCGTGCCGTCGGTGTTGGCGAAGTTGTTGCCCATGGGCGGAACCACGAAACGGTTGGGTACGGTGACAGTGCCGATCTGAACTGGGCTGAACAGAGTGGGATACTTCATTTCTATAATCTCCTTATCGTTGTGGATTAGCTGAAGAATTTCTGCATGACTTCTTCTTCGGGCATATTCTCGCCGGTGAACAGGTTGAAGGCGGCAACGCCCTGCTGGAGCAACATACCGATGCCGCCCACGACGGTGCAGCCCGCAGCCTTGGCTTCCTGTATCATCCGCGTCTCCTTGGGATTATACACAGTGTCGGCAACCACCATTTCCGGGCGGAAAAGCTTTGGGTCGATCAGGGTCTGCTTGTCCAGCGGAGCCATGCCGACCTTGGTGGCGTTGACCAGAATGTCGCATGCGTTGGCAGCTGCTGCGAGCGCATCGGAGTTCAGGAGATCCTCGACGGAAACATCGCAGCCGGGGATGTTGGCCTTGATCTTTTCCACAGTGCGCTCGGCGTTTGCATAGAAGTTGAAGCCCTTGCGGTTAAAGATGCGGATCTGAGCCGCCCCGTCAAGGGCGGACTGGATGGTCAGCGCCGTGGCAGCGCCGCCAGCGCCCAGAACCACCAGTTTCTTGCCCTTGATGGAGACGCCGTGCTTGCTGAGGTTGCGCACAAAGCCGATGCCATCGGTGTTGTGGCCGGTGAGCTTACCGTCCGCCCCGACGGTGACGGTGTTGCAGGCGCCAATCATCCTGGCGGCGGGGGACAGCTCGTCAACGCACTGGCTGACCGCGGTCTTGCAGGGCATGGTGATGTTGAAGCCGCCCACATGCAGGAGCCTGAGAGCCTCTACGGCCTCTGCCGTCTTTTCCAGGGGAATATCAAAGGCCAGATATGCGCTGTCAATCTTCAGCTTGTCAAAGCTGTAGTTATACATTGCAGGGGAACCGGAGTGACCGACTGGGGAACCGATCAGGCAAAAGAGCTTGGTATGTCCGTTTATTCTGTTTTCCATTGTGTTTTCCTCCATTTTAATGTTCAAGAACTTCCGGCCACGCCTGATTCAGGACGGCGGCGGTGGCCTCAAAGTTTGCCTGTGCTGCTGCGGGGACGCCCAGAGCCAAAATTTCATCGCTGATGACCTCAACGCCCACCACAGCGGGAGCGACACCCTTTTCCCGCATCAGCTTTACAAAGCCGGCAGTGTTGCCGCAGCCCTTGCCGGGCAGCATACGGTCGTGCATGGACTCATCGCGCAGGATGCTCTTTGCGTAGGGATGAGCCTGAACGTCGTTGATCTGGATGGCAACGATCTTTTCGGCGGGGATATCCTCCAGCACGGAGAGATCAAGCGGCTGGTTTGCGCGGATATAATGCCATGAGTCCAAAATGAGCTTTGCATTCTCGCAGCCGGAGGCCTTGACAACGGCCCATGCTTTTTTCACATCGGGCAGGCCGCTGTAGGGCATAGGCTCCACGCCAATGGTGTATTTACCGGCTCTGTGGCACAGCTCTTTCAGCTTCTGAGCGGTCCACTCCACGGAGTGGTTCTCCATCAGGCCGCAGTTGATGTGATCCACGCCGAAAAGCGCACACATATGGAAGCAAATTTGCTCTTTGTATTTCTGCTCATAGGAGCGCTTCTCGTCGGCCCACTGGACAATGTACTCCACCTCAGTGACCTTCATGCCGTACTTGGCGAGGATGGCAAGGATGTCCTCGTCGAAGAGGCCCTCGTTCAGGGCGTCTACATAGGTCTCCGCACGAAGGCCGATGCCATCAAAGCCGGCGGCCTTGGCGGCGGAGACGCGCTCCTCAAAGGTGCACTGGTCGCCCAATGTCCAGGAGCTAATGGTAATGGGGTATTTCTGAGACATGATGTTTTCCTCCCGTCTTTCTTATATCGGTTATTGTTCGTAAATGTATCGCAGGATCTCGTTGCACACTTCCTCCACCGTCAGCGCGGAGGTATCAATGGTAAAGTCTGCTGCCGCTTCGTATTTTGCCCGGCGTGCCTCCATCAACGATGAGATATACGGCACGTCCTTATGCCCCTCCAGCAGGGGGCGGCTGTGATCGTCTTTCACCCGTTCCAGGATCACCTCCGGCCGGGCGGTCAAAAGAATCACCGTGCCGCAGGCCTTCATTGCCGCTACATTTTCCTCCCGCATGGGAACGCCGCCTCCGCAGGAGACCACCAGCGGCTCCCAGGCCATACAGTCGCGCAAGAGTCCGGTCTCGCACTGGCGGAAATAGGCTTCGCCATGGGTTTGAAAAATTTCGGAAACCGGCATCCCCTCCCGACGGGAAATGCAGACGTCCATCTCCAGGACTTCTCTCTTCAGAGCCTCGCCCAGAGCCGCAGCCACAGTGGATTTGCCCGCGCCCATAAAACCGATCAGGAACAGGCAGCTGTTCATTTTGTCCATACGCTTTATCCTTTCACGGTTTCTTTCTTCTGGCAGTGCTTCAGGTACAGAGCCAGCAGAATACCGACGAGGGTGATGGCCATGTTGAACAGAAGCACCAGACTGGGCCCGTTGGCGCCGCCAATGCGGGTCAGTACCCCGGCGATGCTGATGACGATGTAGTTTGCAAGGCTGGAGGATATCATCACGATGGAGGTGATAACGCCTCTGTTATTGGGGAACATCTCATTTGCAACAGCCGTTACAAGCTGCAGCACACCGCCTGCTGCAAAGTAGCCCATGAGGAATCCGCCGATCAGGCACATCACCGGCGCGTGCACAAAGTAGACGACGATAAGGGTGAGCAGCGCGCAACTGGGGTAGATGATCAGGATGTTTGTGGGCTTCAGCCCCTTGTTCAGCAGCGCCGCGTTTACAAACAGGGCGACCACGATACCCACAGAGTAATAGGTCTGAATCATGCTGGGGGTTGTCAGACCGTACATCAGGCCAAGTTCCTGATTGCAGTTCATCCAGAGCATAAAGGTGGTGGAGGTCGTAAAGCCGAGGAGAACCAGTATCACAGAGGACGGCGTAAACTTCATTTTCTCCCTGGGCTTCTTCTCGTTCCCGGCGGCAGGCCGCTTGTAGGGCGGGAAGGGCAGGAAGGCGAGGGCGATGCCGTCAATGATAATGATGGCGGCGGTGGCAAGGAAGATCACGTTGAAGGGCAGCTCATTTGCCGCGACAAAGCCTATGGCAAAGGGCAGCAGGAACTGGGCGATCGAGATAGCCAGCTTTGTAAAGATGTTTGCGATGGTGCCCTTTTCTTTGAAAATCTCCATGCACGAGGGGGTGATGCTGGTGTCCAGAAAGGAGTTTGCCATGCCGCTGATGACCGCCATTATGTAGCCGAGATAGAGATTCTTTGTGTAGGTTACGCACAGCAGGAAAATGGCATACAGCGCGCAGCCGATCAGGGCGGAAAGGCGGCGTCCGAGCCGGTCGGACAGGGGACCGGCAAAGGGGAAGGCGATAAGCCGCCCAAGACCGATGGCGGCGATAACAGCCACAACCATGGACACGTCATAGCTTCCGTTTGAAAGCAGGGGCGCGCCCCACAAGGCCGCGAATTCCTGCTTGTAGTGCCCCATTATTGAGGCCGCTATACCAAGAACGAAGTATGTGATGTACAGCGCCAAGGCAGTTGGGTAATATTTTTTCTGGCTCATTTTACGTCTCTCCTCATTTATAAATTATTTATAAAATTCAGCGTAAACTTCATCCAGAGGCATCTCCAGCCCGCCGGAGTACAGCTCAAACGCGGCGGCGCCCTGCCCAAGCAGCAGCCCCAGCGCGTTGAAGGTGCGGCAACCGCAGACTTTGGCGTCCTTCAAAAGCTTGGTCTCTACCGGATTGTAAATGATGTCCGTCACGACAAGCTCTGGTCGGAGCATACTCAAATCGGTGATGGGACTCATCTCGTCCATGGGCACCATGCCCACGCAGGTGGCGTTGGTGAGAATGTCGCTCTCAGCGATCTCCTGGCGCAGAGTCTCCTTGTTCTCAAGGTCGTAAAGCTCTATTTTGCAAGCCGGGGCGGCCTCTTTGATGGCCTTGAGATTTTCTGCGGCGGAGTCCCAAAAGCTGTCCCTTCGGTTGAAGACGGATAACGCCCTTGCCCCGTCCAGAGCGGCCTGAATCGCCAGCGCGCAGCCGGCGCTGCCGCCGCCCAGCAGGGTTATCTTTTTTCCGGCGACTTCGATGCCGCTGCGGCGGAGATCCCCGGTGTACCCCAGACCGTCTGTGGTGTATCCGGTGAGCTTGCCGTTGTCGTTCACAATCGTGTTCACAACGCCGATGGCCTTGGAGGCTGGACTCAGCTCGTCAAGGTACTCGGCGACCGCGCCCTTCAGAGGCATCGTCACATTTGCGCCTCTCAGGTTGAAGGTGCGGATGGCGCTGACGGCTTCCGCTGTCTTTTCCAGCGGCACGTCAAAGGCCAGATAGACACAATCCATGCCGTACTTTTCAAAGCAGTAGTTATACATCGCGGGGGATTTGGAATGATCGACTGGGGTCCCAATAAGACCAAGAAGTCTTGTTTTTCCAGTAATGTTCACGCGTTACGCTCCTCTCTGTCATTCTCGCCGTCCGTCCGGCTTGTTCTGATGGCATCAAAATAGCATGTTGTTTGATAATTAACAAATCAATTAAATTCATAAAATTATAGATTTTTTCTATGACTTATGGCATAATAGAGGGGCATTGGTCGTCTTTTGACAGGCCAATGCCCCTTGTGGTTCGCAAAATAAGGTCAGGAGCGCAGGAATATGAATCTTTCTCATCTAAGATATTTTGTCCAGCTGGCCAAGACCCGCCACTATACCCGGACTGCGGAGCAATTGTATATCACCCAGCCCAGTCTGAGCCATGCCATCTCACAGCTTGAGCATGAGCTGGGCGTCCCGCTGTTTGAAAAGTCGACAAGGGGCGTGGAGCTGACCCAATTCGGTCAGCAGTTTCTGGACAGCGTCCAGCAGTCCTTAGCCATTCTGGACGAGAGCGTGAGCTATCTGCAGCGCTGCGCCAATGGCAGCGGTATCATCCGTCTGGGGCTTTTGCGAACGCTGGGGGTTGACTATGTGCCCCGGCTTGCCGCCGAGTACAGAAAGCTGCACCCGGAGCAGAATATTGAGTTCACGTTCCAGACCGGCGTCACTTTTGAGCTTCTGGATAAACTGAAACGGAGGGAATTTGACCTTGTTTTCAGCTCAAAAGCTCCGGAGGAGTATCATTTCACCTCCCTGCCCATAACAGAGCAGGGCCTGGTTCTCATTGTCCCCATGGACAGTCCCCTCGCCTCAAGGCAGACGATAGATCTGGCGGAAATTCTGGACGAGCCCTTCATCCAGTTCTCTCATGGCTCTGGCCTGCGGTATGTGGTGGATGAATTGTTCCAATCCATCGGCGCCGCCCCCTCCACCGCCTATGAAACGCAGGAGGATCAGGTCATTGCCGGCATGGTCGCCCACGGTTTCGGCATTGCCATTGTCCCCTATATGGAGATGCTCTTGCGGATGAGTGTAAAAATCATCCAGATTTCAAGACCGAACCCTGACAGAAAATTCTATCTCGTCACAGATCCGGCGCGCACGCTCTCTCCGGCGGCCAATAATTTTCGGGATTTCGTGCTGTCCAAGAGTCAGTTTCACTGAGTGCCGAGACAACACTGCAATGGGGGAATATAGGGAAAATCTTCGTTTTGATTCAAATTATCTATGGCTCTTTCGCCTGGTTTTTTGCTTTTTGATTGGTGTTTCGGCTCAAAAATGGGAATTTCGAAATCAAATTCGAGACTACGGCCTTTGGCTTTCATATCTAATGTGTTGTTTTTCCGTTCCAAATCGCGCCCACTCCATTGGGGCGCGATTTGGTTTCGGCGTATCTTTTGTGCAAAGCGTAGAGAAAACAGCCTTGAAACTACATCGTTTCAAGGCTGTTCCTTATTTATCCCAGCGTGTGCTGCAAAGCGTTCAAAAACACTTCAGCGGCTCGGGAAAACATCTGGTGCTTTTTCCAGACCAACACGAGCTTGGCCTCCCATTTTGGTTCCAGCGGACGGAAGCACAGGCCGCTGGTTTCCAGGTTCATCAGCTTGTCCAGGCACAACGCGTAGCCCAGTCCCTCCGAAACCATCAGCGATGCGTTATACAGCAGATTGTAGGTGCCGATGATGTGCAAATTTTTCAAATCATGCCCCAACCAATCGGTGAAATCCCCGTTGACGAGGGATTGCCGGGAGCAGATCAGCGGCAGCTCCCGCAAGGTCTCCGCCGTGATGCTGGGCAGCGCCGCATAGGGACTGTCCTCGCGCATATATACCCCCCAGGTGTCCGTGACGGGGAGGCGCAGATACGCATACCTGCTTTTGTCCACCGGCTCGATGAGCAGACCGAAATCCAACAGACCTTTGTCCAGCTTTTCCATTACGTCCAGAGCATTGCCGCTGTGCAAATGATAATGAATGTCCGGATAAATCGTATGCACCTGCTGTGCGGTTTGCGCAATCAGCCGCATGGCGTTCGTCTCACCAGCGCCGATGTAGACATCCCCGCTGACAGGGCCAATCCTGGACAAAAACTCCGATTCCGTTTTGTGCACCAAGTCCACAATCTCCTCCGCCCGTTGACGCAAGCGCAGGCCGTCCTCGGTCAGCACCGTTTTGCGGTTGGTGCGGCGGAACAGGGTTGTGCCCAGCTCGGCTTCCAGCTCCATCATCTGCCGGGACAGCGTGGGTTGGGTAACGTGCAAAACATCAGCCGCTTTTGTGATGCTCTCCTCCCGGGCCACGGCAAGGAAATATTGCAAGAGTCGCAGTTCCATGTGATTCACCTCGCTCCATTTTAACGCGTTTTATCATGCCCGTAAAGCATTTCAAGAAATTCGGCATAAGCATTTCACATTCCAGGAAAGTCCATGTATGATAGCAGCAAGAATCAAACCGGAGTCCAGATATGGACTTGCCATCCTATCTGGAATACATGAACGCCGGAAAATCGGTGATCGGCGGTTCAACGATGTACCGGCCCGGGTCATCCGGGAATTGACAGAGGAGGAACGAAACGATGGATACCAGAACCTTTGAAATCTACCCCAGCATTGAAATGCAGGAAGTGCGCTTCCATAACCGCTTTGGCATCGAGCTGGCGGGGCACTTGTATCTGCCGCAAAAACGGGAAGCCAGGATGCCCGCCATCGCCGTGTGCGGGCCGTTCGGTGCGGTAAAGGAACAGTCCTCCGGGTTGTATGCGCAGGAGCTGGCGGCCAAAGGCTTTGTGACGTTGGCGTTTGACCCGTCCTTCACCGGCGAGAGCGGCGGAACGCCCCGCTATGTGGCGTCCCCGGATATCAACACCGAGGATTTTTCTGCGGCGGTAGACTTCCTGTCCGTGCAGGACTTCGTGGATCCGGAAAGGATCGGCATCATCGGCATCTGCGGCTGGGGCGGCATGGCTCTGAACGCCGCCGCCATCGACACCCGCATCAAAGCAACCGTGGCAGCCACCATGTACGACATGACCCGGGTGAACGCCAAGGGGTATTTTGACGCGGCGGACAGCGCCGATGCCCGCCATGAACTGCGGGTCGCGCTGAACGCCCAACGCATCGAGGACTACAGGTCCGGCGCTTATGCTCTGGGCGGCGGTGTGGTGGATCCGCTGCCAGAGGATGCACCGTTTTTCGTAAAGGACTATTACGATTATTACAAGACCAAACGCGGCTACCACGAGCGGTCTCTGAATTCCAACGGCGGCTGGAATGTGACGTCCACGCTGTCGTTCCTGAATGCAAAACTGCTGGCCTATGCCGACGAGATCCGCACCGCCGTGCTCGTGATACACGGGGAAAAGGCGCACTCCCGGTACTTCGGGGAGGACGCTTTCAAGCTGCTCCGGGGCGACAACAAGGAGCTGTGCATCATCCCCGGCGCCGTCCACACAGATTTGTATGACCGCAAGGACATCATTCCCTTTGAAAAGCTGGCGCAATTTTTCCGAGAGAATTTGAAATGACGGATTCATTGGAGAAGCCCCGGAACTTCCATGGTTCTGGGGCTTTTTGCGCACGTTGGAGCTGTAATTGTACCGCATCGTTGGGGCGGCGCCGGCGGTCGCAGATGTAGCGCGTCATGAAAAGGGGACTTGCATGTTGCTGCGCCAATGTGCTATACTGCACGACGAATTTTACTGCGTGGAGGGGAAACGCTATGGTGACATTTCGCTTCGCACAGCCGGAGGATGCGGCGCTGATTCTGCGCTTTATCCGGGGACTGGCGGACTACGAAAAGCTGTCGGACGAGGTTGTGGCGACGGAGGAGCTGCTGCGCGAGTGGATTTTCGAAAAGGGGAAGGCGGAGGTGCTCTTCGCCGTTGCAGACGGCGCGGAGGTTGGCTTTGCGCTGTTCTTCCACAATTTCTCCACGTTCCTTGGCCGCGCGGGCATTTATCTGGAGGATCTGTTCGTCCTGCCGGAGCACCGCGGCCACGGTTATGGCAAGGCGTTGCTGAAGCATCTGGCGGCGATTGCGGTCGAGCGCGGGTGCGGCCGGCTGGAGTGGTCGTGCCTCGACTGGAACGCGCCCAGCATCGCGTTTTACAAATCCATGGGCGCGGCGCCGATGGACGGGTGGACGGTGTATCGGCTCACTGGCGAGACGCTGCGGAACGCGGCGGAGGAATAAAACAGCACAGCAGCCTTTCGTGAGGCTGCTGTGCTGTTTATCCTTGCAGTTCCCGCAGCAGGGCGATCTCCTGCGCGTAGCCTGCGTCGTCGTTCGGCGTTTCCAGAATGAAGGGGAGCCCGTCGAGCGCCGGATGCCGGATGATGCGCACAATGGCGTCGAGCGGGATGCGGCCCTCCGTGATCCGGGCGTGGCGGTCCTTGTGCGAGCTGCGGTCATTCAAACTGTTGTTCAGGTGCACCGCTTTCAGCCGTTCCAGCCCGATCACGCGGTCAAACTCTGACAATACGCCGTCCAGATCGCCGACGATGTCGTATCCCGCATCCCAGACGTGGCAGGTGTCGAGACACACGCCGAGCTTGCCGCTCAGCTCCACGCGGTCGAGGATTGCGCGCAGCTCCTCGAAACAGCCGCCGATTTCGCTGCCCTTGCCGGCCATGGTCTCCAGCAGCACGGTGGTGCGCATGTCGGGAAACAGCACTTCATTGAGCACATCGGCGATTTTCGCAATGCCAACATCCACACCCTGCCCGACGTGGCTGCCGGGATGGAAGTTGTAACACTGCCCCGGCGTGTGCTCCATGCGCTGCAGATCGTCGGCAAACGCCGTGCGCGCGAAGGCCTGCACGTGCGGCTTTTCTCCGCAGGGGTTGAGCGTGTAGGGCGCGTGCGCGACCAAGCGTTCGATGCCGTGCGCGGCGCAGAGCGCGTGGAACGCGGCGACATCGTCCGGGGCGATGGCCTTGGCCGCGCCGCCGCGCGGGTTGCGCGTAAAGAATGCAAAGGTGTTTGCACCCAGCGCTACGGCGCGCTCGCCCATGGCGCGGTACCCGCCCGCCGAGGAAATATGACAGCCGATTTGAAACATAGTGCTTGCTCCTTAGCTTGGAATGCTGATATTATAGCATGGAAGAAACGCGGTGAAAACGGATTTTTTCGATATGGAAGGGGGCGGCGGGATGCCGGACTATGAGCTGATCCGCTCGAACCGCCGGACGCTGGCGCTGGAGGTGCGCGACGGAACCGTGCGCGTGCGCGCGCCGCAGCGCCTTCCGCGGGCGCAGATCGACGCATTCGTGCAGGGGCACGCAGCGTGGATCGAAAAGAGCCTTGCCAGACAGCGGGCGCGGCGGGACGCGCACCCGGAGCCGGACGAGGCGCAGCGCTCGGAGTACATCCGCCGGGCAAAAGAGATTTTGCCGGAGCGGGTTGCATATTATGCGAATGTCATGGGGCTGCGCCCGGCGGGCGTCACGATCACGAGCGCGCGAACGCGCTTCGGAAGCTGCAGCGCGAAGGGGAGGCTGTGCTTTTCATGGCGGCTGATGCAGTACCCGCCGGAGGCGATTGACTACGTCGTGGTGCACGAGCTGGCGCATCTGGTGCACATGAACCACGGCCCGGAATTTTACGCGCTCATCGAGCGCTATCTGCCGGATTACAAAGCTCGCCGCAAGCTCCTGCGGGAATAAAAGAATCGCCGGACGGCTCCAGCCGTCCGGCGATTGCTTATAATGGAATCTTAAAAAACGTATCGCAGCGCTCGCACTTGTAGGTTGCGATGTGTCCGTCGCTGCACACAAAGTGTGAGGGAAAGCCGCAGCTTGGACAGGTTTTCTTTTCCATGGAATCGCGCTCCTTCCTGTGCTTATTTGTTCTTTTGCCAGAAGAGATAGATCGGGCACGTTTTCTTGTTGTCCCGCCTGCAGTAGTCATTGTACTGGTCGTAGCTGACTTCCGCATTTTTCAGGGCGCAGTAGTAGTCGCCCCATTTGGTGACGTGATAATCACACGGTCTGGACATGGGCACGCCTTACTTTCTGACCATTTTGCCGCCGCAGCAGGGGCAGGGCGTGCTGGATGTTTTGATATAATCCGGAACCTTGCGAGCCTCTACATAGCCGCAGTTGACGCATTTGAACCAAGGGTTTTCCATATTGCATACTCCTCCTTGTTAGTCTTGAACTTTGCCGATACCGTTACAGGACGGGCAGGTTACGGTTTTTGCACCTTGACAATAATAGCAGGTGTCGCCAGTATCCATTGTCCCGTACCCATCGCAGCGCGGGCAGCGAACGCTGCCGCTTCCGCCGCAATTTCTGCAGGTGTGATAAGTAGCCATGAATTACTCCTTTCATAACACTTATTCGAAAATTTCGTTAAACAGTTGCTCTAACATATCGTAGTATTCGTATTCCGCAGCGTAAGCAGCTTCATCAAAGCCCAATACGGCATTTGCAAGCGCACCACGGAGAGAGCCACTCCGTTTGCGCTCTTCTGCTCTGTTTGCTTTTCCAGTTAATTCACTTTGACCATAATATTGCATGATAATTGTAGCCATTTTTCCTTGCTTATTCAAGGTGACACAATACTTAAAATAATCACTAGGATGCTCCGTGTTAGTGATAATCAGACAGTCTTGAACTGTTCCGCTAAAAAGACCACCAGATTCAAGTTTGTCATCTCTAATTGAAATCGGTAAACCGAAGGTGTCCTCATTTTTCTTTAGAAGCATTTCCTGTAATATGCTCAAGGTGATAAACTCTGCATCTTTACCCCGCAAGCGCACTCCGGTTCTTTCGGTAGGCTTTAATTCTTTGGCTTTAATCATTTTATCTTCCTCCCATTCAACTTAAAAGTCGGTAATTCGATTATAAACACCATTTTTTCATATGTCAAGATGGATTTTCGATTAAAAGTTGGTTTGAAATCTGACCGGATTCCATATGATGAATCACAGGAGGAACGCATATGAATCTGGATTATTGTGAAATTGGAAAGCGGATTGCCCGCCGCCGTAAGAGATTGGGCCTGACGCAGGCGGAGGTCGAGGAACGCGCGGAGCTGAGCTATAAATATTTGTCCAACATCGAACGGGGCATCTCCATCCCGTCTACGGAGGTTATCATGCGGTTGGCGATCGCGCTCGACACGACGCCGGACGAATTTCTGGTGGGCGCGGTGCGGAACGAAACGGACGAGAGTTGGCGGGCCGTGGCGCAGCAGCTTCGGAATTTGACGCCGCGGCAACTGGAGCTGGCGCGTGCGCTGATCGACGTCGCCGCGCGGCAAAAGATGGATTGACTTCCAGAAGCGCATAGAATAAACTGGAGTACAATCTGTGAGAGGAGCGTTTTGCGATGAAACTTGCGATTGCGCTGGCCGGGGGCGGCTCCAAGGGGTCCTATCAGGTCGGCTTTTGGAAGGCGCTGCGGGAACTCGGCATTGCCTTTGACATCGTGACCGGCACGTCGATCGGCGCGGTGAACGGCGCACTGATGGTGCAGGACGATTTTGACAAGGCCGTGCGTCTCTGGAAAACGGCGACGGCTGCGACGATCATGAACCACGGCATCAACCTGACGAACGACATTGACTATTATTTCGAGCACCGCGACCAGCTTTTTCCCTTTGCCAAGGACTATGCAAGCTGCCGCGGCGCGGACATCACACCCTACCGCGAGAAGCTGGATGCGGATTTGAACGAGGCGGCATTCTTCGCTTCTCCGGTGGACTATGCGCTCATGACGGTACGCTTTCCGTCCATGCAGTCGGTGGAGGTGCACAAGGCGGACATCGCGCCGGGCTACCTGCCCAAGTGGGTGCTGGCTTCCAGCTCCTGCTTCCCGGCATTCCCGCTGTGTGAGATCGACGGGCAGACCTACATCGACGGTGGGTATGTGGATAACCTGCCGATCAGCGCGGCGTTCCGGCTGGGTGCGGAGCGGGTGATCGCCGTTGGCCTGAAGCCCGGCGTTTCGGAGAAGAAGTATACAAACCATCCGCTCGTGACGTACATTGAGCCGTCGCGCCCGCTGGGCATGTTCCTCGACTTTGACCGGGAAACGCTCGACCGCAACTTCGACCTCGGCTATGTGGACACGATGCGCGTGCTGGGCCGGTGCTTTGGGAAATCCTATGCGTTCCGGCCCGAGGGCAGGGAACTGCTGGAGCGGGAAGCGCGGCAATATCTGCTGTGGCTCCTGCGCCGGGAGCTGATGCCGTCAGACTCTGCGGTGAGCGCGGTGTTGGGGTATTTTGCGGGGGAAACGCCGCTGAGCGACCGGATTCTGGAGGGGCAGAGCGGCGATCTGCTTACCTGTGCCTGCGCGGGACTGGACGCAATTCTGGAGACGCTTGCCTATCCGCGTGAGCGGGCGTATGATCTGCACACGCTGCTGCCGGAGGTGCGCGCCGCCCTGCTGGGCGACGCGCCGAACCCGGCGCTGGAGCAGGCGCGCGAGCTGTGCGCCGCGCTGGGCAAGGAGCATTTCATTGCCCAGATCACGCCGGTCGTGCCCATGTACGGCGCGCAAGAGCTGTTTCTTGCCACACTGCTGCTGTATTTGCAGGAACGGGAGCAGTGAACTGCGGCAATGAAAGACACGTTTTCAAAGATTTACGAGCTGGTGCGGCAGGTGCCGCCGGGGCGGGTGACGACCTACGGCCAGATTGCGCGCCTGCTGGGCAACCCGCGCATGTCGCGCGTGGTGGGCTATGCCATGCACAGCGCGCCGGACGGCGTGCCCTGTCAGCGGGTGGTGAATCGCAGCGGCGGGCTGTCCGATGCGTTTCAGCCGCTGGGGAAGGAGTCGCACCGCCTGCTGCTGGAGCTGGAGGGCGTGCCGTTCCTTCCGGACGGCAGCGTCGATCTGGCGCAGTGTATGTGGTGCGGAGATTTTGGTTGCACGGATGAAGAAAATAAGATATAATACCACAGTTTGAATCTGATAACTGGTTTGGGTGAATGCACTATGGATATGAAACAGGAAATCGAGCGCCGCCGGACGTTTGCGATCATCTCGCATCCGGACGCCGGCAAGACCACGCTGACGGAAAAGTTCCTGCTCTATGGCGGGGCGATCCAGCTTGCGGGCTCCGTCAAGGGCAAGGCCACGGCGCGGCACGCAGTGTCGGACTGGATGGAGCTTGAAAAGCAGCGCGGCATCTCGATCACGTCGTCGGTCATGCAGTTCGAGTACGAGGGCTATTGCATCAACATCCTCGACACGCCGGGGCATCAGGACTTTTCGGAGGACACCTACCGCACGCTCATGGCGGCGGACAGTGCGGTCATGGTCATCGACGGCGCGAAGGGCATCGAGCCGCAGACGCGCAAGCTCTTCAAAATCTGCGCCATGCGCCATATCCCGATCTTTACCTTTATTAATAAGCTCGACCGCGAGGCGCGCGACCCATTTGAGCTGATGGAGGAGCTGGAAAACGAGTTTGGCATCGGCACCTATCCGGTGAACTGGCCGATCGGCTGCGGGCACGATTTCAAGGGCGTGTTCGACCGCGACCGCCGCGAGATTCTGGCGTTTCAGGAATTCCACCGCGGGCAGAACAAGATCCGCGCCATCGAGTGCGAGCTGACGGATACCGAGCGGCTGGATGAGCTGATCGGCCCGCGTATGCGTGAAAAGCTCGTGGAGGATATTGAGCTGCTCGACGGCGCAAGCTACGAGTTTGATCTCGACGAGGTGCGCGCCGGCCGGCTAAGCCCCGTGTTCTTCGGTTCGGCGCTGACGAACTTCGGCGTGGAACCGTTTTTGGAAAACTTCCTCCAAATGACCACGCCGCCGCTTCCGCGCGAGACGGCGGACGACATCGTCGATCCCTTCTCGCCGGAGTTTTCCGCGTTTGTGTTCAAAATTCAGGCGAACATGAACAAGGCGCACCGCGACCGCATCGCGTTCATGCGCATCTGCTCCGGCAAATTCGAGCGCGACCATGAATACCTCCACGTGCAGGGCGGCAAGACACTCAAGCTTGCGCAGCCGCAGCAGATGATGGCGCAGGAGCGCGCGATCATCAACGAAGCTTACGCGGGCGACATCATCGGCGTGTTTGACCCCGGCATCTTTTCCATTGGGGACACGGTCTGCGCGCCAAAGCAGAAGGTGCAGTTCGAGGGCATCCCGACCTTCGCGCCGGAGCATTTCTCCATCATCTCGCAGGTGGACACCATGAAGCGCAAGCAGTTCGTCAAGGGCGTCACGCAGATCGCGCAGGAGGGCGCCATTCAGATGTTCCACGAGCCGAATAGCGGCATGGAAGAGGTCATCGTCGGCGCGGTCGGCGTGCTGCAGTTCGAGGTGCTGGAGTATCGCCTCAGGAACGAGTACAACATTGACATCCGCCGCCGCGACCTGTCCTATTCCTTCATTCGCTGGATCACAAGCAAGGTCGAAGATCCCAGCGCGCTCAATCTCGCGTCGGACACCAAGTGGGTGCAGGATTTCCACGGCAAGAATCTGCTGCTGTTCAACAACGAATGGAGCATCCGCTGGGCGGAGCAGAAAAATCCCGGACTGGAGCTGGCCGAGTTCAGCCGGAACTGGTAAAAAAGATTAAAAACATGTATGCAAAACGCACGAAGGCCTTTCGAGAGAGGGGCGCTTCGTGCGTTTCGCGTATGGACAGGAAATGAAATCTTCTGTAGGGTCAGCGAATTGATTGGGCAAATATGCCAAAACAAGATGCAGTAATTTGTAATAAGAAACAATATTTACAAAAACAAACAATAACAGATTGACGAGGAGAGGATAATATAGTAAATTTAACATAAAAGAGGGGATCGCGTATCGAAATATAGGAAATGGAGTTTTGCGAGCGATAGGAACAGATTTTCGTATCGGAGGTGTCCATTATGAAACACAGATGGCCAAGTGCATTCAGAAGTTTCTGCATCACGCTGATGCTCCTGCTGTCGTTGGGCTTGTGCGGCTGCAAGGCGCAGCCAGAGGCGGATACGTTCTTTTTCCCATGCGAAGGCTACTTTGCCGCGCCGGTATCGTCTACGCTGACCGTGGCGATCACCGGATTCAGCACGGAGGAAGCATGCGCCGCGGTGTTTCAGAACGCAACGTCCATGTCCTTTGCGGGCAATGATGCGGTGCGGGTTCAGGAGTTTTCCGTAGAGCCGCACGAGTCCATTGGAGCTTACAGCGCGTGCGTGGTGACTGCAACGCTGGCGTTTGAGACGGCGGGCGTAACGGATGCAACGGCGCTGTGTGTGCAATTTCAGGATGGGAGCGAGCAGACGTACCCCATTGGAACGTGGACGTTCGACGTGCAGGACGCACCGGATCACCCGGAGCTGCTGAATGTCTTGTCGTCCCCTGGAGCGAATCGGATTGGCAATACGTTCCCGTACCACTATGAGCTGCTGGATCGGGCCGCATCCATCCGGTCGATCCAATATGGACCGGATCAAATCGCCGATGTGGTGGGCGGCGGCATCACGGTATCTGACGGCGTTGCGGATGGGAAGCTGGAGCTTCCCGGTGACGCACCGGTGCGGCTGATCCGTCCGCGCATCACGGTGGAGCAGAACGGCGAAGCCTACAGCGTTTATGGAATTTGCTGCTATTGCGGCGCGCTGGATGTGACGGAAGCGGAAATACAGGCGGCGCGGGATGCAGCAAGCAGAACAGCATAGAAACAGGATGATCGCGCAGGAGGGTTCTCCTGCGCGATTTTTTGCGAAATGCGGCCATCGGGATTTTGCGCTTTCATATCCGATCTTCCCCAAACCGACAGGTTTCTTCCGCCCCTTTGTGTATACTGGTGTCAAACGAGACCAGAGGAGGAAGAAACGATGAAGCAGATCCGAATGTTTGTGCTGACGGTACTGGCGATGCTGCTGCTGTCCTCCGGCGTACATGCGGCGGGGGCGGCGGAGCAGCCGCCGTGCGGCGGAATGCGCACCGCTGCAGTTCAGTGTGAAACATGACAAAACGCCTCCCGTAGGAACAACGGGAGGCGTTGATATGTAGGCAGATTCAGAACAGATCTTCGACCACTTTCTCCGGCGGGACTTCGAGCAGCTCGGGATTGTGCAGATACTTTTTGAAGAACTTGAACGACGTGGCGTAATAATACCCGTCGCAAATGCGCTCGTCGGTCACGGCTTTGAAGTCAATGTACTTGCGCTGCACGAGGTTGCCGTTCATGTCCAGCTCCATCGACTTGCGCTTGGCGCCGAAGGCGATGAACAGCGGCAGGTTGCCGAAGTTATAAATGTGGTGATAGATCGGCGCGATGCCGAGCGAACCGAGATCGGTGATGATCATGGAGCCGTGGAAGGGGCTTGCGTCCAGCAGGGACTGCGGGATGACGCCGAAATAATCCATCACCCGAAGCACGCCGATGGCGAAGCGCAGCAGGAAGCGCGGGAGCTTGATGAGCGCGCCGGCGACCTCCTCGGTGTTGTTATCCTGCTCGCCGAACTTGATTTCGTTGATTTTTTCCGTCATTTTGTGGTACACATCGAAAATCGTGTCGTACGGGTCGAAAATGACCTTGATGGTCGTCTCGGTCGAGTCCGTGGACATGCCGCGGCGGACCGTCAGCACGACCTCAATGTTGTTGCGCGCGTAGATGCGCCGGCCTGAGATGAAGCGGTTGATGCCGGGCCGCTGCGACACCATGCGGATGTAGGCGGCAATGAACAGGTGCAGATAGCCAAGCCCCTTGTAGCCCTCCAAACGCTTCTGGCGCAGCCAACGGTCAGTTTCCGAAATCTCCACGCAGTCTGCAAACTGGTTGCAGGCGTCGCTTCTGACCGGCATGATGTAGGGCATAAATTTATAGAACGGAGCCAGAGAGTGAATCAGGCGGCCTTCCTTCCGGTCGCCAATTCTTCTTTTGTTCGCCACAAAAATCCCCCCAAAGAAATTCAAACTTTTAAACAAATATATTATAAGGCAAGTTTCAGTCCCTGACAAGGGCGAGATTCTTAATTTTGCAATCATTTTTGTAAAACAACGGTTAAGAAAGGGCAATACAGGGCGGTGTAGAAGATATAGGGAGTCGGTGTTTGGTCAAAATGACGAAACATCTTCCAGTATATTGTTATTTTTATGACGATAACGCGAAAAGCCTAACAATATCAATACTTTTTTAACACAAATAAGTTTGAAAAATATCAAGAGGAATTTGGCAAAATTGACTTGATAAACCGTAGAAAATAGTTTACTATATGCACAATGTGTAGGAAATGCCGGTGAAACACGGGCATTATGCATAGATTTATCGTCGGGAGGTGTGTGAATGTCATTCGAAGCGATAACAACGATCCGTGAAGCGGAGGAGCGCGCCAAGCAAATCAAAGCAGAGGCGACCGCCGCAGCCGGCGCTGCGGTGGAAGCGGCGCAGGCTGAGGGTAAGGCGGCCGTGGATGCTGCGCTGTGCAAAGCGCAGGATGAGCTGCAGGTGCTCCGAACCAAGTCCGATGAGAAGGCGCGCGAGGATGCCGAGGCGTTAGCGTCCAGCACCAAAAACAAGGAGGCTGCGATGCGTACCCGCGCGAAGACCAGATTGGACAAGGCTGCATCACTCATCGTGGAAAGGATTGTGAACGGCTGATGGCCATCGTAAAAATGAAAAAGCTGCAGCTCATGGTTGTGCGACAGCAGAAAGATGAGCTGCTCCGGGATCTGACGCTGTTGGGCTGCGTTGAGGTGACCGAGCCGGATGCATTTTTTGAGGACGAGGAAGCCGCTTCGTTCCTGCACCATGAATCCGGAAACCTGACGGAAGTCCGCGCCGATCAGACCCGGCTGGTTGGGGCGCTCAAATTGCTGGACAAATATGCCCCGGTCAAATCCAAACTGCTCAGTTCCCGCCCGGAAGTGACGGAGGCGGATTTCCTGAACGACGACGCGCTGCGCGAGCAGCTTACCGCCGCGCAGGAGCTCGAGGAACTGGAAGCCAAAATCCGGCGGCTCAGCAGCGAGGAGAGCAAGCTGCGCAGCACCGTTGAGGCGCTTCGCCCGTGGGTCGCGCTGGAGATCCCGCTGGATACGACGGGGACGGAACGCACGGCGGTTCTGTTCGGAACGCTCCCGGCTGCGACAAATCTGAACGAGGCGCAGCGTGCGCTGGCGGATGCCGCACCGGAGGCGGAGCTGTTCCCGGTTTCCGCTGACAGAGAGCAGCACTATACAGTGCTTGTGTGCCTGCGGGAAGAGCAGGCGGAGGCGCTTGCAGCACTGCGTGCGTTTGGTTATGCGTTCTCGAATGTCAGCGGCATGACCGGCACGGCGAAGGCGTGCATGAACGCATGCACGGCGGAGATCGCCGCCATTACCAAGCAGCATGTTGACACGGAGGCGGCCATTATCACGTATGGCCCGCACCGCGACGCGATGAAGCTCAGCATTGACCGCATGACGGTGAAAATCGCCAGAGCAGAGGCGGAGGATCGCCTTGTCGGAACGGATCGCGTCGTGTGTATGCGCGGCTGGCTGACCGCACCGGAGGAGGAAAAGCTCGCGCAGACGCTCGCCAAGTACGACTGCTCGTGGGAGCTGCAGGATCCCGTCGAGGAGGAATATCCGGACGTTCCGGTCAAGCTGAAAAACAACAAGGTGACCGAAGCGCTGAACATGGTCACGAATATGTACAGTCTGCCGGCCTATGGCACGGTGGACCCGAACCCGCTGATGACGCCGTTTTTCGTATTATTCTATGGTATCATGATGGCGGATATGGGCTACGGCCTGCTGATGGTCATCGCCGCGCTTGTGGCGCTCAAGGTGATGCGGCCGAAGCGGGGAACGAAGTATTTCTGCAAGCTGTTGCTGGAATGCGGTATTTCAACATTTTTGCTCGGCATCGTAACAGGCGGCTTCTTTGGAAACGCCATTCCGACGCTGGCGAACATGTTCACCGGCCACGATGTGCCGCTCGGCATTCTGAGCAAGCCGCTGCTGGACCCGCTCACGCAGACGACGACGATCCTCATCGGCGCCATGGCGCTCGGCTTTATCCAGCTCGTCACCGGCATGGTGGTCAGCTTCGTGCAGAAAGCAAAGGCCGGAAACGTCATGGACGGCATTTTCGAAGAGGGCACCTGGTGGGTCATCTTCATCGGCCTTGCGCTGTTCCTGCTGAAGATCGGCAACGTCGGGGGCGTCCCGGTTGTGCTGTGCATCGGCGGCCTGATGCTGCTGTACGGCTCCGGCCGGCATTCCAAGGGCATTGGTAAGGTCACGGCGGTGTTTGGCGAGATCTATAACGGCCTCACGGGCTGGTTCGGCGACATTCTGTCGTACTCCCGTCTGATGGCACTGATGCTCGCGGGCAGCGTTATCGCGCAGGTGTTCAACACACTCGCGGCGATGCCGTCTCAGGGCGGCGTCAGCGTGGTGTCCATTCTGGTGTTCATTGTGATCTTCCTGGTCGGCCACCTGCTGAATTTCGGCCTCAACCTGCTGGGCTGCTTTGTGCATGACCTTCGTCTGCAGTGCCTGGAGTTCTTCGGAAAGTTCTATGTGGACGGCGGAAAGCCCTTCCGCCCGCTGGAGATCAACACCAAGTACGTAGATGTGGAAAATCACAATTTTTGATTCATTAAAAAGCAAAATTAAAAGTGAGATAAATTAAGGAGGAAATTCAAAATGTCTTTTATGGAATCCATCGGCGGCCTCGCAATCGGCCTGCTCGGCGCTGCCCTCGCAGCACTTCTCGCATGCATCGGCTCTGCTAAGGGCACCGGCATCGCCGGCGAAGCGGGCGCTGGCCTCGTTTCCGAGGATCCGTCCAAGTTCGGTAAAGCGATGATCATGCAGGTTATCCCCGGCACCCAGGGTCTGTACGGCTTCGTTATCTGGTTCCTCGCACAGTCCCAGATCTTCAGCGCCTACCATGCGGCGGGCGATATGATGACGGTTGCGCAGGGTATGCAGTACCTCGGCGCCTGCCTGCCGATCGCACTCGGCGGCCTGCTGTCCGCTATCGCGCAGGGCAAGGTTGCTGCTGCTTCCATCAACATTCTTGCGAAGAAGCCGGACGACTGGTCCAAGGGCATGATCTTCTGCATCACCGTTGAGTTCTACGCCATCCTGTGCCTGCTTGCATCCTTCCTGATGCTCAACGGCCTGAAGTAAGCGAAAACCCTCTTCAAACAGAAGGGAACGATTCTATGACTGGTATTGAAAAAATCACCGGACGCATCGAAGCGGACGCGAGAGCGGAGGCGGCGGCCATCACGGCGGAAGCCAACGCCAAGTGCGCGGAGATCCGTGCGGAATACGACAAAAAGGCGCAGGACGAGTACTGGACGCGCGTCCGCGCCGGCGTGAAAGAGTGCGAGGATCGCGTGCAGCGCATGGGCAGAATGGCTGAAATGGAGGCCAGAAAAAGCACGCTGAGCCTCAAGCAGACCATGGTCAGCGAAGCGTTTGACCGCGCCGTTGAGATGATCTGCACCATGCCGAAGGACGAGTACGTCGCGGTTATGGCCAAGCTGGCCGCAAAGGCGGCGGTTACCGGCAATGAGACGGTCGTGTTCAACGGCAAGGATCAGCAGGTTTGCGGCGCGGAGATCGTCGCGGCGGCCAATGCGATCCTTGCAAAGAATGGCGGCGCTGCCAACCTCACCACGAGCGGCGAGACCCGCGATATCTGCGCCGGGTTTGTGCTGCAGGAGGGCGATGTGGAGATCAACTGCGCCGTGGAGGTCCTTGCAGAGCTCTGCCGCAGCGATCTGGCCGCGCAGGTTGCCGAGGTCATGTTCGGCTGACAGGCCTGATCCCCGCCGCGCGCGGGGCAGGTAACACATCCTATATGGGGCATCCGCAGCGGATGCCGCATGAGGGAGGAACGGAATTGTCTAAAGTAAAAGATACAAGTTACCTTGCAATCACGGCAATGCTGGCAGCCCGCGAGACCAGGATGCTTTCCGCCGAGCGCATGGAGCGCATGATCGACGCGCCCACGAACGACGAGGCGGCCAAAACGCTGGAGGAATGCGGCTACGGCGATCTGTCCGGCCTGAGCGCGAAGGAAGTCAACGCGGCGCTGGAAGCGCGCATCGCGGCGGTGTTCACGGAACTGGAAAACATGGTTCCGGAGCGCGAGCTGGTGCAGCTCTTCCGCCTGAAGTACGATTACCACAACGCAAAAGCGCTCATGAAGGCACAGGCCGCCGGCGTCGATGGCAGCGCCATCCTTTCGCAGCGGGGCAACGTGCCCGTGGCCGTGATGACGAACGCTTTCGTAAACGAGGAGTACAGCGACGTGCCGCCCATGCTGGCAGAGGCCATGCAGGAAGCGGCGGGTATCCTGTCGCGCACCGCGAACCCGCAGCTCGCGGACTTCGCAATGGACCGGGCTTACTTTGCGCAGATGCTGTCGCTGGCGGAAGCGATTCACGATGGCGGCTTCGCGGTTGGCTACGTCCGCCTGCAGATCGACAGCGCCAATCTCCGCGCCGCAGTGCGCACGCACCGCATGGGGAAGGACAACGACTTCCTCAAAACGGCGCTCATCCCCGGCGGCACGATCGGCATGGACCGCGTTGCGGCGTCGACCGATTCCGCCGAAACGCTCGCGGGACTGTACAACATGACGTGGCTGTCTCAGGCGGCGGCGTCCGGCGCGGCTGCGATGAACGGCGGCTCGCTCACGGAGTTTGAGCTGCTGTGCGACAATGCGTTGCTGGCCTACGTCCGCGAGGCGAAGATGAAGAGCTTCGGCGCCGCGCACGTGTGCGCTTATCTCGCCGCGATGGAAAGCGAGATCACGGCCGCCAGAATGATCCTGACGGGCAGACTTTCGGGCCTTGAGCCCGGAGTCATCCGGGAAAGGCTGCGTGAAACCTATGCTTAAAATTGCAGTTATTGGCGGCGCAGAGACCGTTATGGGCTTCAAAGCACTGGGACTGGAAGCGTGTCCGGTCGCCAACGCCGAGGAAGCGCGCAGGACGCTCCACCGCCTGACCAGAGAATCCGAGGACTACGCCATCATCTATATCGAAGAGAATCTGGCGCAGGAACTCGAACGCGAAATCGACAAATACAAAGATGTCCCCAAGCCTGCGATCATTTTGATCCCCGGCAGGGAAGGCCCCCTCGGCCTTGGCCAGTCCGCGCTGAAAGCGGCGGTCGAGCGAGCGGTCGGCTCCGATATCCTTTAAGGAAAGGAAGAATGTACATTGAGCGGAACAATTACCAAAGTTTCCGGCCCGCTGGTCGTCGCGGAAGGTCTGGCTGATGCGAACGTCTCCGACGTTGTCCGCGTCGGCGAGCAGCGACTCATTGGCGAGATTCTGAATATGACGGGCGACAGCGCGTCGATTCAGGTTTATGAAGAAACCTCCGGCCTTGGCCCCGGCGCGCATGTCGAGACCACCGGAATGCCCCTGTCCGTCGAGCTTGGCCCCGGTATGCTGGAGAACATCTACGACGGCATTCAGCGCCCGCTTCCGGAGATCCGCGATCTGACCGGCTCCAACATCACCCGCGGCATCGAGGTGCCCGCGCTCAACCGCGAGCGTGTCTGGCACTTTGACCCCGTTGTGCAGCCCGGCACCGCCGTCACCGGCGGCGACGTGATCGGCACCGTCCAGGAGACGACGGCCATCCTGCACAAGATCATGGTGCCCCCGCAGATGAAGGGCACGATCAAGAGCATCACCGGCGGCGACTTCACGGTCGATCAGACCGTCGCCGTGCTCACCGATGCCAACGGCGTCGACCATGAGCTGAACATGATCCAGCGCTGGCCGGTGCGTATCGCGCGCCCCTATGCGCAGAAGTTTGCGCCCAACAAGCCCATGAACAGCGGCCAGCGTATCATTGATACCCTGTTCCCGATCGCCAAGGGCGGCACGGCGGCTGTCCCCGGCCCGTTCGGCAGCGGCAAGACCGTTGTGCAGCACCAGCTTGCAAAGTGGTCGGACGTGGACATCGTCGTCTACATCGGCTGCGGCGAGCGCGGCAACGAGATGACCGACGTTCTGATGGAGTTCCCGGAGCTGACCGACCCGCGCAACGGCGAGCCCCTCATGAAGCGTACCGTTCTGATTGCCAACACCTCTGATATGCCCGTTGCGGCGCGTGAGGCTTCCATTTACACCGGCATCACCATCGCGGAGTACTTCCGCGACATGGGCTACGACGTCGCCGTTCTGGCCGACTCCACCTCCCGCTGGGCGGAAGCGCTGCGTGAGATGTCCGGCCGTCTGGAAGAGATGCCCGGCGAAGAAGGCTACCCGGCCTACCTCGCCTCCCGTATCGCACAGTTCTACGAAAGAGCCGGCTGCGTCCGCTGCATGGGTTCCGACGACCGCCGCGGCTCCGTCACCGCCATCGGCGCTGTCTCGCCTCCGGGCGGCGACATTTCCGAGCCGGTCTCGCAGGCGACCATGCGTATCGTTAAGGTCTTCTGGGCGCTCGATTCCAGCCTTGCCTACGCACGTCACTTCCCGGCCATCAACTGGCTGACGTCCTATTCGCTGTACGTGGACTCCCTCAAGCCGTGGTACGAAGAGACCTTCGGTCCGGAGTATATGAAAAACCGCGACAAGGCCATGAGCATTCTGCAGCAGGAATCCGAGCTGCAGGAGATTGTCCGCCTCGTCGGTCAGGACGCGCTCTCCCCGGAGGACCGCCTGACAATGGAGACGGCCAAGATGATCCGCGAGGACTTCCTCCAGCAGAACGCGTTCGTCGATATCGACAGCTATTCCGAGTACAAGCGCCAGTTCATGCTGCTGCACCTGATTCTGCAGTGCGACGCCGAGTGCCGCGAGGCGCTCTCGAAGGGTGCGCCGATGAACAAGCTCTTTGCCATCCCCGCCCGCGTCGATATCGGTCGTGCGAAGAGCGTGCCGAGCGAGGAGTACGAGGCTGTTTACACCAAGATCGGCACGGATATGACCGCGCAGATCAAGGAGATTGTTGCCGGAGGTGAGGAGCAGTGATTAAAGAATATAAGACCATTCGGGAAATCGCCAGCCCTCTGATGCTGGTGCAGCAGGTCGAAGGTGTCACCTACGACGAGCTGGCCGAGATTGAGCTTCCCAACGGCGAGGTTCGTCGCTGCAAGGTTCTCGAGGTCGAGGGCGATACTGCAGTTGTGCAGCTGTTTGAAAGCGCGCAGGGCATCAACCTCGCACAGACGAAGGTCCGCTTCCTTGGCCACCCGCTGCAGCTCGGCGTTTCCGAGGATATGCTCGGCCGCGTCTTCAACGGCATGGGCGAGCCGATCGACGGCGGCCCGGAGATTTTGGCGGAAAAGCATCTCGATATCAACGGCCTGCCGATGAACCCGGCGGCGCGCGCCTACCCGGCAGAGTTCATCCAGACCGGCGTCTCTACCATTGACGGTCTGAACACCCTCGTCCGCGGCCAGAAGCTGCCGATCTTCTCCGCGTCCGGCCTGCCGCACGCGGCGCTGGCCGCGCAGATCGCACGTCAGGCAAGAGTGCTGGGCGACGGCGAAAACTTCGCGGTTGTCTTTGCTGCGATCGGCATCACCTTCGAGGAGTCCGAGTACTTCATCCAGGAATTCCGCCGCACCGGCGCCATCGACCGTACGGTCGTGTTCTCGAACCTCGCCAATGACCCGGCTGTCGAGCGTATTGCAACGCCGCGTATGGCGCTGACTGCCGCCGAGTATCTGGCCTTTGAGAAGGATATGCAGGTGCTTGTCATCCTGACCGATATCACGAACTATGCCGAAGCGCTGCGTGAGGTTTCCGCTGCGAAGAAGGAAGTCCCCGGCCGCCGCGGCTACCCCGGCTACCTCTATACCGACCTTGCAACGCTGTACGAACGCGCCGGCCGCCGTCTCGGCAAGAAGGGCTCCATCACGATGATCCCGATCCTGACCATGCCGGAAGACGACAAGACGCACCCGATCCCCGACCTGACCGGCTACATTACCGAGGGTCAGATCATCCTCTCCCGCGACCTGCACCGCAAGGGCATCGTCCCGCCGGTTGACGTTCTGCCGAGCCTGTCGCGTCTGAAAGACAAGGGCATCGGCGAGGGCAAGACCCGCGAGGACCACTCCGGCACTATGAACCAGCTCTTCGCTGCCTACTCCCGCGGCAAGGACGCCAAGGAGCTCATGACCATCCTGGGCGAGGCCGCCCTGTCGGACGACGACAAGCAGTTTGCGAAGTTCGCGGACGCCTTTGAACAGGAGTACGTCAATCAGGGCAACGAGACCAACCGCTCCATCGAGGAGACGCTGGATCTCGGCTGGAAGCTGCTGAGCCTGCTGCCGCGCACCGAGCTCAAGCGTATCAAGCCGGAGATGATCGAGAAATACATGCCCGAAGCATGACGGCAGTTCGTCTGCAACAACCAAGTGAGGTGATTTGATGGCAGGTACCACAATTACCCCGACCAGAATGGTGCTCAACCAGCTCAAAGGCCGGCTGAAAACCGCTCGACGGGGTCATAAGCTCCTCAAGGATAAGCGTGACGAACTGATGCGTCAGTTCCTCGACATCGTGCGTCTGAACAAGCAGCTCCGCGCGAAGGTTGAGCAGGGGATGACGGAGGCATTTGGCTCTCTGTCGGTCGCGTCGGCGATCATGTCCCCGGAAATGCTGGAGCAGGCGCTGCTGTACCCGAGACAGAGCGTCGAGCTGGGCATGAGCTACAAAAACATCATGAGCGTGAACGTTCCGGTATACGATTTCAAGACCAAGAACAGCGACCCGTCCGAGATTTTCCCGTACGGCTTTGCGCAGACCTCCGGCGAGCTGGACGATGCGCTGGAAAAGCTGGCGCAGGTGTTTGAGGATATGCTGGAGCTGGCGCAGGTCGAGAAGACCATGCAGATGCTGGCGCAGGAGATCGAAAAGACCCGCCGCCGCGTGAACGCTCTGGAGTATGTCATGATTCCTGAACTGGAGCAGAACATCCGCTACATCTCCATGAAGCTGGATGAAAACGAAAGCTCTACCAAGGTGCGTCTGATGAAGGTCAAGGAAATGGTCCTTGAAGACGCGCACCACTATAAGTAAAAACCATTCCAAATCCCCCCTGCCGCTGGCAGGGGGGATTTGCGCTTCCTGGAAGACTGCATTTCTTGACAGCCAATGCGGTGAAATGTATACTGTTAAAAAGGGGGAATGACGATGCGCGGTTGGCCCAAAAACAAAAGGACAACGGTTCTGCTTCTGGTTCTTGTGGCGGTTGCGGCCATTGCAGCAATTGCTTGCGGCATTACCAGCACACGCAGCGCCATGCGGGTTGGCTATGCCGGCAACGAAGGGCGCAGCAGCTGGTCCGGGCATTATGTGCTGCTGGACGGAACGATGCAGAAAAGCGTGTATGCAGACGGCGATACGCTGGATGTTGCGGTGGAAACACAATCCGGAACGATTTCGATTGCGATCACGGATACAGCCGGCAATGTCATTTTCGACGAGCAAGATATCGGAACGGAATCGTTTGCTGTGGAAGCATCGGGCAAAGTCGTTGTCCGGATTACAGCCGATCATCACAAGGGCAGCTTCCAAATCAGCGGTTAAATTGAAAAAACACACCTCCTGCGCCGGAATGAATTGCACCCCATTTGTTAGACAGTATGATATACTATCTAACAAGTGGGGT
>JABLYK010000072.1 GCA_018265835.1 Oscillospiraceae bacterium
AGAAGGGCATCGTCGTGACCGAAAGCGGCTGTGACATTCTCTCGCCGGAGATCCCTGAGGTCTGCCCCGAGCTGCTGTTCTGATTCTGCACCTGCAACAATCCCGGTGCGCGATGCGCGCCGGGATTGGCGATTTTGATATTATGGAGGTACCATATGCAGCTGATCGATATGTTCTTCGACGAGATCGAAGACGCGAAGAAACGAAAAGTCCCGTTCATTATCCCCATCGGCACGATCGAATATCACGCCCACCACGCCTCCTGCGGCACGGACACCATGGTCATCAACGGCGTGATGCGCGAGCTGGAAAAGGAAAAGGAGATCGTCGTCTGCCCGCCGATCTGGTACGGCGTCGCGTCCTATGCCGTCGGCGGCCCGGAGACCGGCACGATTCAAGTTGATGAAGACGCATATACCAACTATTTATATTGCATCCTCAAGTCGATGATCTACGGCGGCGTGAAGAACATCTACTGCGTTGCGCACCATCAGACCGAGGAAGCGGGCCTCATGCCCATGACCATCGCCTGCCATAAGGCCGCCAAGAAGGTCACCATGGAATACATGGAGGACACCATGGGCCGCGGCTGGTGGGGCAGCAATTCCTACGCCGATTATTATGAGAATCTCGGCACCGGCGACGATCCGTTCTCCTACATCAAGGTCATCCCGCTCATCGGCAAAGAAGCGCAGCACAAGTGCGGCGGCTTCGACCATGCGGGCAAGTGGGAAACGTCCCTCATGATGGGCACGTACCCCGACCACGTCGATCTCAGCCGCTGTGACCGCAACACCGAATGGTTCGCAAAAAGCGCCGTCGAGGCCAGCGAGGAGTTGGGCCATCATATGGTCAACTGCACGCTCGAATGGCTGCGCGAGACGATCGTATGAGCGCGGAAAAGCGTGTGATCTTCGGCCAGCTCGGCAGACTGAAGCCGGAGAAGATCGAGGAATATGAGGCACTTCACGCCGCCCCATGGCCGGAGGTGCTGCAGACCATCCACGACTGCAATCTGCGCAATTACTCCATCTTCCGCGAGGGGGCGCAGGTCTTTGCCTATTTTGAATATATCGGCGATGATTATGAAGCCGACATGGAAAAAATGGCGCGGGACGAGGCGACGCGGCGCTGGTGGACGCACACAAAGCCATGCTTCCAAAAATTCTCTGTCCGCGCAGACAGCGAATTCTATGCGGATATGAAGCAGATTTTTTACTTTGCCTGAATCATAAAAATGCACCGGAGGCCAAAGAACGGCCCCGGTGCATTTTCAGGAATGTGGGAAGAGCAGGTGGACTGACCAGTCAGCTTGCCTTTGTAAGACCGTCCCCAGACCTCCATTGCATTCAGGATCGGACGCATGGACTCGCCCAACTCGGAGAGCGCATATTCCACCCGCGGCGATACCTCGGGATATACGGTGCGCGTGATGATGCCGACAGCCTCCATCGAGCGCAGACTGTCCGTCAAGACCTTCTGGATGATCCTCTCCGAGTTCTGTTTCAGCTCATTGAACCGCCACGGCCGGGACAGCAGATTCCGCATGATCAATAGTCTCCATTTAGTCCCAATCAGCACTACGGTCGTTGCGACCGGACAGCCGCACATTTTCGGATTTCTGCGGCATCAATTCCAGCAGTCAGGTTCCGGATGGCGATACTGATTGACAAAACGGAGGACGTTTGACCGTCCTCCGTCAATTTTTCTGTCCAAGGCAGCACAAAGGCTGCGGCAATAGATAAAGAATAATCAAGCCTGCACCTGCCGCGCCCAAATCATCTGGATTTTCATATTTTCGTATCATCTGTTTCCTCCTTGTTTGCCGTTTTCCTGCGAATTTTGGGCTTTGTCAACTCATAACTCACGTCCAACAGCAGCTCGATCGTTTCTGCCGGCACGCTGCCATCCAGCGCGGCGGTGATCCAACTGGCTTTGTTCATATGGTACGCCGGAAAAATGCCAGTCTCGCCGCGAAGGGACGAGATCAAGATCGGATCGCACTTGAAATTGACAATGTCCAGCGGCTCCGCACCTGGAAGTCCAAGCCTGCCGCGCGGCACCTCCATCATCAGCGCGAACCACTTGCGATTGTTTGCGTGGCGGAACACGGCGGCGCGCGGCGTATCCGCCCAAGGATAATCCGGTTCTGTGCTATAGTGGTTCAGAATGTAGGCTTCTAATTCTTCACGATTCATTGCAGACCTCACAGCGCCTCAAAGTGATACCTCGGCTGGCCGACGCTCTTTTTGCCGTACTCGATCGCGCTGACCGGACAGTAGCAGATGCACGCCATGCAGTGCGTGCAGGCTTTGCCCCAAACCGGCTTGCCGTCTTTGAGTGTGACGTTGTTCATCGGACAGCGCTTTGCGCACTGACCACAGCTGATACAGGCGTCAGATACGGTGAAAGCATCCGCATTCACAAAGAATTTGTAGAAAATCAGGTTGACCGGGCCACTCATGAAGCGGTCATAGAGGTTGTTCCGCGTCGGCGCAAACGGTTGATTGCGCTGAATCGCCGCAATTGCTCGGTCGATGCTAGGCTCGGCTTTGGCAACGATTTGCCGTGCTTCGTCTGCCTGCGGCGCGGAGAACATTGCAATGTAGTTCTCCGGCATGACGATCTGCGCCGTGCCCATGCAGGCAAGCCCTTTTTCCGTGCAGAGGTCACGGTTATATCTGTCGGCATTGCCGATCTCGCTGCCGCAGGTCATGACGAACCACGCCAGCCTCGCGCCGCGCAGCTCCGTTTTCAGAAGCCAGTCGCGCACGATACGCGGAATGCGCCAAGCGTAAGTTGGCGTGACGATAATAACTCGCTCGCCGGTTTCGACGGGCGAAGTGTCGGAAGCCTTGATGCGGTCGTTCAGATTCACAAGCGCATCGCCCAGCGCGTCCGCAATGCGTTTCGCCACATAGTTACTGTTTCCGGTGCCGGAAAAGTATAAAATCATATGATGATCCCCTCACAATGGTCGATCTCGTGCTGAATGATCTGCGCCGTCCAGCCGGTGAACGTTTTGATGCGTGTCTGGAATTGCTCATTCTGCCTTTTGGGATAAGAAATATCCGTCTTTACAGATTTCACGGATCATGGAAAAACCTCCACTATGTTTTCTTTTCTTTTCTTTTCTTTTATTGTAGCAGAGAAATGGGTAAGGCTCAACTGCATTTATGGTGGATTCGATGAAGACGCTTAATAAATGTTTGTGCATTTAGTACGAATAGCATAGAATTTTCGCGCGCGAAACAGCATGCTTCCTGTGTCTTATGAGATGCAGAATTTGGGCAGTATGAAACAAAGATAAGGATGACTTCAACAAGTGATCTGCGGAATAAAAATTGTTCGATTTTAATTCCACCTGATTTTTCCGCGTTTGGGTCACGGTTTGGGTCAGAGCGGAAAACCAGTGGCGCAGAAACTGCGCCGCAGTAAACAAAGAATAGCTCCGGATTTCTGCCGTTTTCCCGGGCGGTCTGCGCGTTCCAGTGCGCGCTGTCCTTCAGGATTCGTTTTTGCGTCGGATAGTCGACATAGATCAGGCCGATGCGCTCGGCATAGCCGCTGTGCCACTCAAAATTGTCGGTCGGCGACCAGTGGAAAAGCTGTGGACGTCGGCTCGGTCGCATCCTCTGCGAAGCGCGAGCAGATAGCGGTGCAGGAAATCGCTCCGGTCGGTGTCGTGGATCTGTCCGTCCAGGAACATGTGGTCATTACAGCTCAATCCGCACTCAGTCACATAGAACGGCCGCTTGTAGCGGTCAAAGAGAAAGGCGTACGAGCCCAGTTTGCTTCAATAGAAAATCATTTTTTTGATGGGAATTTGCAAAAGAAACAAACAAAAAACATAGTTACTCATTTTTATAATCCTACTTGAATTTGCCGTCTTCTTGCTATATAATCGGTATATACCGAAAACAAAGGAGGCATGCCCATGCCAAGACCGCCGCGGTGCCGTCGGATTTGTGGTGCACCGCAAGTCGATACCTTCTGCCCCAACGGATGCGAGGATACCGAGCCGATCCTGCTGACGCTGGACGAGTACGAGGTCATTCGGTTGGTTGACTTGGAGCAGCAGACCCACGAGCGGTGTGCCGTGCAAATGGATATTTCCCGCTCTACCGTGCAGGAGATTTACGAAAGCGCACGGCGCAAGATCGCAGCGTGCCTTGTCCACGGGAAACCGCTGCACATCACCGGGGGAAACTACCGCATCTGCGGAG
>JABLYK010000004.1 GCA_018265835.1 Oscillospiraceae bacterium
ACCCCACTTGTTAGATAGTATATCATACTGTCTAACAAATGGGGTGCAATTCAGAACCCCGTGCGGGCTTTTGTCTTTTGTTTGCGGCTTAAAGCAGCCGCAGCCAATTTTCGAAAAAGAGCTGATTCAGCAGCGCTGCGCCATAACCGTGCTGCCGGAACGCATCGTAGAGCGCAGGGATGCTTTGCAGACCCTGCATCCCGCTGCACAGCTGGTCACAGCCATCCAGATCGCCGCCAAAGCAAAGCGTGTGCTCGCCGCCGAGCGCCAGAAAATGATCGATGTGGCGCAGCAGCGAATCAAATGTGTATGTGCTGCCACCGACGAACTCCTGATAAAAATTGATCCCGACCAAACCTCCGGTCTGTACGATGGCGCAGAACATCTCATCCGTCAGATTGCGGGGATGGCCGCAGACGGCGCGGCTGTTGGAATGCGTGGCAATCACGGGGCCAAGATTCATGGACACAACGTCCCAGAAGCCCGCGTCCGACAGGTGCGACACATCCGGCAGAATGCCGCAGCGGTACAGCTCGCGGATGAACGCGCGCCCATGGTGGCTCAGGCCGCAGTTGACGCACTCCCGGTTCGAGCCGGAGAGGGCGTTGGCGTGATTCCAGGTGAGCGTCAGGTAACGCGCGCCCCACGCGGCGGCGGTCGGGATGCATTCGATTTTGCAGTCGAGCAGCTCCGCGCCTTCGATACCGAGCAGCGCGGCGATTTGCCCCGCTTTCCATGCACCGCGGACGTCCTCCGCCGTGCGGCAAAAGACGGCTCGGTCTGCGTTGGCCGCAAGCTCCCGCGTCAGGCGCTCATATTGGCGCGCCGCAACGGGAAACAGCGCGCCTTCCGTTTGATGCGCATCGCAAAAAAGCGCAAAGATCTGCGCATACGCAGCGAATTGCGCGCCGCGCAGCAGGTCGATCTGGCCGCCGTTCTGTAATAGGCGCTCCCCCGTCTGTTCACAGCGGGAGATGGTATCGCAGTGGCCGTCAAAGTATGAAATGCCCTGCTTCATGCAAGCCTCCTGTCTGCAAAACAGGCACCGCACGGCGAACCATGCGATGCCTGCTGCAATTTTATTTTATTCCGCCGGCGGCGCGGAATGTTCCGTTCCCGGCGCTTTGGGTTTGCTGCGCCCCCGCCCGCCGCGGTGGCGGCGCCGGGTGCTGCTGGTTGCCGGTTTCTGTTCGCCGGAGGCGGGCTTTGCTGCGCTTTCCGGCTTTTTAGAAGTGGATTTTTGCGGCTTTTCCTGCTGCGGCGCATTCTGCTTGGCCGGCTGCTTTTCGCCGGCCGGCTTTTTTTGTCCACCGCGGCGGGAGGATTTTTTGGTCTGCTGTGCGCCGGACTTTTGCTTTTCCGTCTCCGCCGGCTTTGCCTGCTCCGGCTGCTTCTGCCCCTCTGCGGGCTTTTTGCCGCCGTGGCCGCGGGAGCGGCGATGGGGCCGCTTTTTCTTGGCGGTGTCTTCCGATTTTTCGCGCTTCGGTTCGCGGTCGAAAGCGTCGTCCGCAAACAACGGCGGGAGTGCCCAAGGGTCTTCTTCCGGCTCCTCCGCCTCTTTTTTCGGCTTTGGACGGTCTTTCAGCAGCGAAGGGAGCGGTTCCCCGGGCTTGGGTCGTCCACCCGGAATCACGGCGATTTCTGAGGCCTGATAGCTTTTGAATACGTCCTCACCCTCGCCGTCCATTTTGACCTTCAGTGTGGAGCGCAGCAGATTCACAGATGAAACCACGCCGTATCCAACCGGCGTCTCCACAAACGTGCCCACCTTCGGCACGGTTTTGACCAGATCTTCATATGCCGCCTGTTCATACCGCAGACAGCACATCAGACGTCCGCACGCGCCGGAAATTTTTGCGGGGTTCAGCGACATGGACTGCACCTTGGCCATCTTGGTCGATACCGGCTGGAATTCCTCTAAAAACTGATTGCAGCAAAACGGCCGGCCGCAGATTCCGATGCCGCCGAGCATCTTTGCTTCGTCGCGCACGCCGATCTGGCGCAGCTCGATTCTGTTGCGGAACACGGATGCCAGATCCTTCACCAGCTCGCGGAAGTCTACGCGGCCGTCGGAGGTGAAAAAGAACATCGTCTTGTTCCCCTCAAAACTGCACTCCACGTCAACCAGCTTCATGTCCAGCCCATGCTCTGCGATTTTCTTCTGGCAGATCGCAAAGGCCTCTTTTTCCCGGGCCTTGTTGATCTCCGCTACGCGCAAATCGTCCTTCGTTGCAAGGCGGACGAGCGAGCGCAGCGGCTGCACCACGTTGCCTTCCGGAACCTCGTGATTGCCCTTGGAGCAGTCGGCCAGCTCCAGCCCGCGGGAGGTCTCGACGATCACCGGATCACCGGCACGCACCGTGATGCCGTTCGGGTCAAAATAGTATTCTTTCCCGCGATTTTTAAATTTTACTCCGATTACTTCTGTCAATGGTTTATCCTCGCTTCTTCCCGGCTGCGTCCGGCGCTGTAGGCACGGACAGCAGGCCAAAGATATGCTTTGTGTTTACGTTTGCACGCCGGTAAGTCTCGCACTGTTCGATGCGCCGGAGCTGCCGCATGGCGTCCGCCGCCGTCAGCGCCGGAATCGTATTCTCTCCGGAAAGCTGGCGCATGAGTGCCTGCTTCGCGGCAGAGAGAACGTCCTGCAGCGCCTGCGCATCCAGATTCTCGTGGCCGGCACACCAGCGCAGCAGCTCCGCCCGGTCGCCGCGCGCTGCCGTCTTGAGATACGCTTCCGCCTCACGCATGCCATCCTCCGATGGTGCGGCGTCTGAAGCGTTTTCCCGCAGCAGCTCACAGCGGGAGCGCACGGTCGGCAGCAGTGCGCCCGGATTTGCAGCCGCCAGAATGAAGGCTGCGCTTTGCGGTGGCTCCTCCAGAAGCTTCAAAAACGCATTTTGTGCGTTAAAATTCATCTTGTCCGCCTGGCGCAGAATATAAACCTTCCGGCTGGCCTCACTCGGCAGAAGATACGCCGTAGCAGCAACTTGCCGGATCTGCTCGACCTTGATGACGGGTGTTTTTGCCGCGCCGTCCGGCTCGACGAACAGCACATCCGGGTGTACGCCGTGGAACACCTTATGGCAGCTCCGGCACTGGCGGCAGGGGCGGATATCGGCGTTCTCGCACAGCATGGCTGCGGCCAGCTCCGTCGTTATCCGGCTGCGCTCCGTTTCCGACGACGAGGCAACGATATAGGAATGCGAAATGTGGTCATTCGTTTGAAATTGCAGCATGACACGCACTCCTTTCGCTACCTAACTTTTTTATTTTACCTTCCGTTCAGAAAATAGTCAATCAAAATTGACAGAGATTGCAATGAAAAAAACGGGCAGCGCTCTGATTGCTGCCCGTTTTTGTGGTTCTAGATCTGATTACATGGACTTTTCGAGGAACTCGACAACCTGACGCACCGTGGTCAGATTGGCAGCGTTCTCATCCGTGATGACGATGCCGAAATTGTCCTCAATGGACATCACGAGCTCGACAACATCCAGAGAATCCGCACCCAGATCGTCCGCAATGTTCGTGTCCATCGTGATACGATCTTCATCGATCTCGAGTTGGTTTGCCAGAAGCGATCTCACTTTTTCAAAAACCATAATGCTCCTCCTAATTTATGATGCTACCGGTTCAGCTCCATTCACGGCTGACCGGCTTGTTGCTGCGCTGCGGCTGCTGCGGCCGCTCATAGGACACAACAACGCGCCGGTTCGGTTCCGTTCCGGTGGAGCTGGTGGTAACGCCTTCATAGTTTTGCAGCGCGGTGTGGATCACATGCCGCTCGTAGGAGTTCATGGGCTCCAACGCCATGCTGCGCTTATACTTGATGACCTTAGCAGCCATTTTCTCTGCGAGTCGAACCAGAGACTCTTCGCGCTTTGCGCGGTAGCTCTCCGCATCGACGCTGATGTGCATGTGCTTGTCACTGCCGCGGTTGACGGCATAATTCGTCAGATGCTGGATCGCGTCGAGCGTCTCGCCGCGCCGGCCAATGACAGCGCCCATGTTTTCGCCGGACAGGTTTACATTCACACCGCCATTTTCGCGCTCTGTGATCTCAATCTCCGCTTCTGTGCCCATGCGCTCCAGAAGCCCGCTCAGAAAGCTCCGAATTTTTTCGTACTTGTCTTCCTCGACCTCGTACTGGACACGGATGACAGCATTGCAGGCGCCAATTCCGAAAAAGCCGGATTTTGCGCGCTCCACGATTTCCACGGAAACCTCATCGCGGTCAAGACCCAGTTCCTCCAAAGCGGCGGAAATCGCCTCTTCCTCAGTCTTGGCGGTCTTTTCCAATATTTTCAACATGTTTCAGTTCTCCTGTTATCATTCAGCAGATTCTTCGACACCTTCCGGCGCTGCGTCCACAGACGCCTCAAACGCTTCGCCAAAGCGATCGGGCGCATAAGCGCGGCCGCGCGCATACCGGCGGTTTCCAACCTGCGAGGCAGGCTGTTCCGTTTCCTTGATGCCGAGACGTTCACGCTTGGCGGCGCGCTCCTCGCGCTCCAAAGCTGCTTTGCGCTCGTCGTCCTGCTGTTTCTGGTTTGCCTGAATTTTCTTTTTGCTGGTGTTCGGGTTCTTCGCCGTTTCGCCTGCGGCCCGCATGCGTTCGGTTTCCTCACGCCGGCGTTCGATTTCAAGTTCCTTCTGACGATCCGCACGGTTCAAATCGGCCAGATCAAGCTGCTTGGTGTAGACTTTGGTCAGCACCACATCACGGACGATACCACAGACGCTGTTGAGAATCCAGTACACGCCCAATGCGGCAGGCATCGTAAAGCAGATCCAGAGGGAAACCAGCGGCATCACAAGCATCATACTCTTGTTCGTCTGTGCCTGCTGCTTATCAACCTGCGGCGTGGTCATGGTGCTGATCTTCATCGACAGCCACGAAAGGAGCGCCGAAATGATCGGGATCAGAAACAGACCAAGTGCCGGAAGCCAGACCGCTTTGTTGCTCCAGTCAAACGCCCAGAACTTGAAGCTCGGCTGCTGGCCAAGGTTCAGGCCGAGGAACGAGTAGTCCAGATCCATCAGCTTGCCGGAAAAGTCGCCCAGCGACGCGGTAACGGCATCCCAGTTCTGGTGGATGCTGTTCATGACCTCGATCTCGGTATATGCAGACTTGGACGATGCGACAAAACCGGCGTTGTTCGTAACCCAGTCGATCAGACTGGTGACGGCTTCCGCGCTCAGATGCATCATCTTCGACAGCGGCTGACGGATGACGCTGTACAGCGCGATCAGGATCGGGAACGGGAGCAGACTCCACAGGCAGCCGGACATGGGGTTGATCTTCTCTTCCCGGTACAGCTTGCTGACAGCCTGCTGGTATTGCTGCGGATTGCCATTGTACTTCTTTTCCAGCTCTTTCATTCTGGGCTGCAGACGCGTGGTACGCATCATGCTCTTCTTGCTCTTTGCCATAAACGGCAGCAGAACCAGATTCACAAGCACGGCGAACAGCATGATGGCAACACCATAGTTGTTCGTCAGGTTATAAAACTCTTTCAGCGGCCACGCAAAGATTGCGGTAATCCAAGACATAAGATGACTCCAATTCTTTGGTTCTTTTGGATTTTCCCGGTTTATGGAACCGGATCGTAAAAATCGTGCTCACCCACGTGAAACGGGTGGCACCGGGAAATACGCTTGATCGCCAGCCAGGAGCCTTTGAGCGCGCCGTATTTTTCCAGCGCTTCAAGCGCGTACTCGGAGCAGGTGGGAATAAATCTGCAGCAGGGCGGCTTCAGCGGAGAGAGATGTTTGCGGTAGAATTTGACCAGCGCGATGAGAAATTTCTTCACTGTCGCTCCCCTTCCTCCGCTTTGGTATGCAGCAGGCCAAGGCGGCCCGCAGCTTTCAGGAAGTCGGCCTCCAGCCGGTGATAATCGGCGTCGTGCGCCCGCATACGGGCCACCACGACGATGTCATATCCCCGCGCCAGCTCCGGCTCATGCAGACGATAGATCTCACGCAGCCGGCGGCGGATGCGGTTGCGAACCACAGCATGTCCGATTTTATTGGACACGGTATAGCCGATTCGGTTCCGTCCGGAACCGTTTTTGCGGCAATACAGCGCCAGACATGCGGTTGCAGTGCTCTTGCCTTTGGAATACAGGCGCCGGAATTCATAGTTCTTTTTTAATGTAACGGTAAATTCCAAGACCCTCTCTCCGATTTCATGCTGCCAGAACTTGCAGAAACACCATAAGGGCGGAAAAATCCCGCCCTGAAAACGATGTCAAATTGCAGTCCTGCTCACTGGTGGCCTGCTTAGTAGCTCAGCTTTTTTCTGCCCTTCGCTCTGCGGCGGGACAGCACCTTGCGGCCGTTTGCGGTGGCCATTCTCTTGCGGAAGCCATGCTCTTTTTTGCGCTGACGCTTTTTGGGCTGATAGGTACGGAACATCGTGTTTTTCTCCTTTCAAGTAATACTCAACAGCGGGATCAATCCCGCCGTAGTGAATAAAGTCGGTCAACGCCGCGAAACCGGCGTCGGCTCAATATTATATACTAACAATTCACAATATGTCAACCTCGATTTTCCGTTCTTTCGTCCGGAATTTCAGAAAATCTGCCATTGGTATGGACAGGCGTTTGCATCCGGGATAAAGTAAGAAAAACATGCAGCGGATCCCGCCGCGAATGAGGCGTGCTGTTCATAACGCAACACACCAGCCACAGACGCCCGAAGCTTTGGGTGTCTGCGGCTTTTCCACACCGGAGGCGGACGCCGCGCTACATATCTCCCCTTTTGCCTACATATAAATGAATCACGCAAGTATGGGGAGTGGTGCATTTGCATACCAATATCGAACAGCGTGCCTGCGATCTGGCCGTGTATATTATTGAAAATCGAGCGACCGTCCGTTCTGCTGCGCAGCAGTTTGGCATCTCCAAATCGACGGTACATAAGGATTTGACTGAACGGCTGGAAAAGATCAATCCCGGACTTTACCGGCAGGTGCGTCAGCTCCTGGACATCAACAAGGCGGAGCGCCACATCCGCGGCGGTATGGCAACGCGGCGAAAATACAAAGGAGAATGAGTGCGGCCTTCCATTTGGAAGGCCGCGTCATTTTTTCATGCAAACTTACGTATAGCAGTACAGGACGCCGGAAACACTAGCGTCGAAGGTGATTGCTTGAAAAACAAACGGGTTGGAAAACAAACGGTCATGCTTGCCACACCGCCGGTCATCCTTGCGGCTGCAAGCGTTGTCGGCAAAAAAGAGGGCGAAGGCCCGCTGCGGGAGCGGTTTGACGTTGTCAGCAGCGATACGTATTTTGGAACGCCCAGCTGGGAGAAGGCTGAGAGCGCCATGCTCAAGCAGTGTTTTGACCTGGCGTGCCAGAAGGCGCAGGTCTCTCCCGCTGCGCTGGACTATGTCTTCTCCGGCGACCTGCTCAACCAGTGCGCCGGATCTGCCTATGCAATGCGCGACTGCGGCGCGCCATACTTTGGCCTGTACGGCGCCTGTTCCACGATGGCCGAGTCGCTGAGTCTTGCCGCTATGGCCATTGACGGCGGCTATGCAAACACCTGTGCAGCACTGACCAGCTCGCACTTCTGTTCTGCAGAGCGCCAATTCCGCTTTCCGCTGGAATATGGCGGTGTGCGCACGCCGACGGCACAGTGGACGGTCACGGGCGCAGGCGCGCTGATTCTCGGCGCGAGCGGTACCGGCCCCAAGGTGACTGCGGTTACAACCGGGAAGATCACGGACGCCGGCATCAAGGATCTCAACAACATGGGCGCAGCGATGGCGCCAGCCGCCTATGAGACGCTGAAAACACACTTTGGGGACACCGGGCGCACACCAGAGTATTATGACATGATCGTCACCGGCGACCTTGGCCGGATCGGCGAGCGCATTGTGACCGATCTGTTCCAGCAGGACGGCGTCGATCTCGGCCCGGCCTATACGGACTGCGGACTTCTGATTTATAACATGGAAACACAGGACGTACACGCAGGCGGTTCCGGCTGCGGGTGCAGTGCTTCCGTATTGGCGGGGCACCTGCTGAAGCTGCTGACGAGCGGACAAATCCGCCGGCTGCTCTTCGCCGCGACCGGCGCGCTCATGTCGCCCACCGCATCCATGCAGGGCGAGAGTATCCCTGGGATCAGCCACGCAGTGGCAATTGAAATGCAGGTGTAAGTATGGTGAAAGAATATTTAATCGCGTTCGTGGCCGGCGGCCTGCTTTGTGTGATCGGGCAAATTCTGATCGACAAGACCAGGCTCACACCGGCTCGCATTTTAACCCTGTACGTCGTTGCAGGCGTGGTGCTCGGCGCAGTCGGCATTTATGAGCCGTTTGCAAAGTGGGCTGGCGCCGGAGCCACTGTGCCGCTGACCGGCTTCGGCAATTTGCTGGCCAAGGGCGTCCGTGAGGCAGTCGCAGCGGACGGCGTGCTCGGCGCGTTCACAGGCGGCTTCCAGTCCGGCGCGGCCGGAATTTGCGCCGCAATTTTCTTTGGACTGTTAATCGCGCTGATCTTCAAGTCAAAGGAAAAAAACTGAACCCCATAGACAAAAAAGAAGCCGACAGTGTCGGCTTCTTTTTTCTTGCAGGATAATGCTTATTTCGCAGCTTCCATGCCGGCAACAAGAGCCTTCTTATTGCCTTCCAGGAAACGGGCCTTCTTCGCGCCCAGCTCAACGCGGATGGCTTCGACCATCACATCGGTGGAGCAAACAGGTGCTTTCGCCATCAGCGCGCCGAGGATCGCAACGTTTGCGCCCTTCGGATTGCCGATCTCTTCCGCAATACGGGTAGCATCGCAGTAGACAACCTGAACGTCGTCACGCTCAGCCTTGCGGTCGATGATGGAGCTGTTGATAATCAGAACTCCGCCCGGCTTGACTTTGCTCTCGAACTTGTCCAGAGAAGGACGGTTCATCGCAACAATGCAGTCAGCCATATCAACCAGCGGGGAAGCAACCGGATCGTCGCTCACGATGACGGAGCAGTTCGCCGTGCCGCCGCGCATCTCAGGGCCATAGGAGGGCAGCCAGGAAACGTGCTTGCCGTCCATCATGCAGGCCATGGCAAGGAACTTGCCGATCAGGAGCATGCCCTGACCGCCAAAGCCAGCAAAAATAAATTCTTTCTTCATCTTATTTTGCCTCCTTGTCTTTGTAAACGCCCAGCGGATAGTACGGAATCATATTCTCTTCCAGCCACTTCATCGCTTCGACCGGGCTCAGGCCCCAGTTGGTCGGGCAGGTGGACAGAACTTCGATCAGGCAGAAGCCCTTGCCTTCCTTCTGATACTGGAACGCCTTGGCAATCGCCTTCTTCGCCTTGATGATGTTCGCCGTGTTGTTCACCGCAACGCGCTCGATGTAGTAGGAGCCGGGGATGGTGGCGAGCATTTCGGAGACACGGATCGGAGCGCCGCACCAAGCTTCGTCGCGGCCCTTCGGGGAGGTGGTGGTCTTCTGGCCAACCAGCGTAGTCGGAGCCATCTGGCCACCGGTCATGCCGTAAATGGCATTGTTGACAAAGATGGTGACGATCTTCTCGCCGCGGTGTGCAGCGTGAACGATCTCAGCGGTACCGATGGAAGCCAGGTCGCCGTCGCCCTGATAGGTGAAGACCATGGTGTCGTTGCCGACAACGCGCTTGACGCCGGTCGCAACAGCCGGTGCACGGCCGTGCGCAGCTTCGTACATATCGCAGTTAAAGTAATCGTAAGCAAACACGGAGCAGCCAACCGGCGCGACGCCGATGACCTTACCGTCGAGGTTCATTTCGTCAATGACTTCGGCAACCAGACGGTGAATGATGCCGTGGTTGCAGCCGGGGCAGTAGTGGAACTGCTTATCAGTCAAATACTGAGTTTTCTCAAAAACGACAGACATTTATTTGCCCTCCTTCATGCTGATAATCTTCGCTTTAATCTCCTCGGTGGTGGGCATCTCGCTGCCGAGGTGGCCGAAGAAGTCAACATCCTTCGCGCCGTTGACCGCGAGCTTGACATCCTCAAGCATCTGGCCTTCGTTCAGCTCGACGTCGAGAACGGCCTTTACGCCTTCAGCGGAAGCAGCCTTCTTGACCGCGTCATATGGGAACGGCCAAACCGTGATCGGACGAACCAGACCAACGTTGATGCCCTCTTCCTTCAGCTCGTCGATCGCAGACTTTGCAATACGCGCGACGGTGCCGAACGCGGTGATGACGAACTCAGCGCCTTCGAGGTTGTACTCTTCCCACATCTGCTCGTTGGCAACGACTTCTTTGTAAACAGCCTGCAGAACTGCATTGTGCTCGGACAGAGACTCGGTGTCGATGTAGATGGAGTTGATGACGCCGCGCTTCGCCGGATCGTCGCCGGGCTTCCAGCCGGTGCACGCCCAGGGCTTCTTCTCGGGGTCGATCTTGAAATCAACCATTTCGGGCATTTCGACAGGCTCCATCATCTGAGCGATGATGCCGTCAGCGAGGAACAGGACGGGAATGCGGTACTTCTCGGCCTTATCGAACGCAAACATCATGATGTCGATGGCTTCCTGAACAGACGCCGGAGCGTAGGTCAGCAGGTGATAGTCGCCGTTGCCGCCGCCCTTGACAGCCTGGAAGTAATCGCCCTGAGAGGCCTGAATGTTGCCGAGGCCGGGGCCGCCGCGCATGACGTTTAGAATCACGCACGGGAGCTGTGCGCCTGCGCAGTAGGAAATGCCTTCCTGCTTCAGGCTGACGCCGGGGCTGGAGGAGGAGGTCAGCGCACGTGCGCCGGTGCCGGCCGCGCCGTAGATCATGTTGATCGCCGCGACTTCGCTTTCGGCCTGCAGGAAGCAGCCGCCGACTTCGGGCATACGCTCGGACATGTATTCAGGAATCTCCGTCTGCGGAGTGATCGGATAGCCGAAGAAATACCGCGCGCCTGCACGAATTGCAGCCTCAGCGATGGCTTCGCTACCCTTCATAAGAGTCAATGCCATTTTACTATTCCTCCTTAATCTTTCTCAATGTGGATTACCACGTCGGGGCAAGTACGTGCGCAGGAAGCGCAGCCGATGCAGGCTGCCTGATCCACGATCGTTGCCGGATGATAACCTTTTGCGTTGATCTTTTCTTTGGAAAGTTCAATGATCCCCTTGGGGCATGCTCTGGCGCAAAGGCCGCATCCCTTGCAGAGATTTTCATTGATGGTTACCTTTACCATTTTGCTACCTCTTTTCTATACTATATTGCTGTTTCGCGCGTATATAAAACCGCCGAAGCGGGATACGCCAATGATGATAGAGAAACTTACAGACTGTGGATATAACTGTCCCAGTCACGCTTCATGTACATATCAATGGCAATTGGTTTGCCGATGTACTTCGGATCGTGCCCTTCGGAAAGGAACTGGTCGAGCAGATCCTTCTTGCCGGTCGTGTAGGAAACGGGCACGCCGGTCTTCTCGCTCACTTCGCGGAGCATCTCATAGCCGTCGCGCAGCTCATCCGGCCCGGTCATCTGCGCAAGGTTTGTGTTGTTGATCATACCGGTGATCTTCAGGCGGGAATGCACCTGCATTTCCTGCTGCAGCTTGATGATCTTTTCCACCGTGCCGGCCAGCGGACGGCGGATATTCACAACATTGAGCACCTCAAGCTGATCGGGGCCAAGCTCCATAAAGTCCTCATGATACCGGCCGAGCGCCGTGGAACCGACCGCGTCGCCGCCGACGTCGAACACGACGGTGTCCCAATCGAGCGCAAACGCCGATGCGACCTCCGCCGGAAGTGAGAGCGTTTCGATACCGGAGCAGGCAAAGTTCGGAGAAACCAAGCGGATCTCCTTTTGACTGACCATTTTTCCGCGCTCCGTCAAACGGAAATACGTGTTGACCATATCCAGGTCAATCAGCTCAGTCTTGCCGGTTTCAGCTGCTTTAAACGCAAAATTCAAGGCAAGCTCGCTTTTGCCGCTGCCATAATTACCAATCAAAACATATATTTTCTTCAAATGAAGGGTCTCCTTTCAGGCAGATGCTGCAAAATCGCAAACATCGCTATCTAACATCGTATCACAGCCAGATATATTCGTCAATAAAGTCAAAAATGATTGTAGAATTAGTGCAATTTCTGTGTGAAATTCTAGTCAACTTGCCGCAGTGCGTTTTCAGCAAAATGCATGGTTTGGCAATATTGTTAAAAATTCAACGGTCTGAAACAGGATTTTTATTCACACCTGTACAATCGTACCACCTCGGCATTTGCAAGAACTGTGATTTAGGTCACATTTTGTCGCACTTTCACAAAGATCTGCGTATTGGGAAACGCTTTTTGGATGCAGTTTGTTACATTATCCCAATTTTGCTCTGCATATGGGATTTGTTCCGGTAAAAGCTCCAGTCGGATCGCCCCCGGTTCCACACGGGCACGGACATTGCGAAACCCCAGCGCAATCAGGCCATCCTCCGCCTGCTCCACCGCAGACAACGTCTTTTCATCCAGCGGCGTCCCGGCGGAAATCCGCGTTGCGAGGCAGGCATAAGACGGTTTATCCCACGTGAACAGCCCCGCCTCTCTGGATCGGCGGCGAATCTCCGCCTTCGTCAGGCCGCACAGGCGCAGCGGAGAGAGAATCTCCAGCTCCGAAAGCGCGCGCATACCGGGGCGGTCGCTTGCGTCGTCCGAGGCGTTCGTCCCATCGAGTACAACGGAGTAGCCGCCCGACGCTGCGACAGCCGTGATCCGCGAGAACATGCGCTGCTTGCAGAAGTAGCAGCGGTTTTGCGGATTGGCACGTACGGTCTCGTCCGAAAGAATATCCACCCCCAGAACCGTAAGCGGCATTCCAAGCTGCTGCGTCAAACGCAGCGCATCCTCCAGCTCAAACTGCGGCTGAAACACGCTCTTCACATAGTACGGGCGCACGTCCGCGCCGCAGCGGTGCGCGGCGTATAGGAGATAGGCCGAATCCACACCGCCGGAAAACGCGATCGCGGCCTTGGGCGTTTCTTTGAAAAAATCTTGTAGTGTCATGCGCGTCCCTTCCCTGCCGCAACCCAGTCTCGCTCCGGCGCAAGGTAGAGATACCACGCCGTGACGCCTACGAGCACGACGCCGCCGACCATGTTGCCGAGCGTCACCGGCAGAAGATTCCGAAGAAGGAATCCGCTCCATGTGAGATGTTCATGGACCATGCCAAATGTGCCGGACTGAAAAATTCCGGCGGGAATGTAGTACATGTTTGCCACGCAGTGCTCAAAACCGGCAATGACAAACGCCGCAATCGGGAAAAAGAGCCCCATAATCTTGCCCGGCACTGTTTTGGCTGCATTGGACATCCAGACTGCAATACACACAAGGAAATTGCAGAGAATGCCGCGGATGAACGCAGCGCTGAACGAGAGCGAAACCTTCGCGTTTGCGATGGAGACGACCGAAGCGGCCAGTTCCCCATTGAATGCGGAAAACACGCCGCCCGCGTAAGCGAGCGCCGCAATCAAGAGAGAGCCGGCAAAGTTGCCAAGATAGACGACGATCCAGTTGCGCAGCATAGCGCCTACGGTGATGCGGCGCTGCAGTACGCCCATAATCAGCAGGTTGTTGCCGGTGAACAGCTCGCTTCCGGCAATGAGCACCATGGACAGGCCCGCCGGGAAGATCAAGCCGGTGACAATCTTTGCGACCGACGGATTTTCAATCGTCGCAGCGCCGGCCGTGGACGCGACGCCTGCAAGCGCCACAAAAACGCCCGCCAGACACGCCAGCAAAAACATCCGCAGCAGCGGCAGCTGCGTCTTTGTCTCGCAGGCGCCAAGGTAATTGACTGCAACTTCTTTCGGTGAATACATCTTCCCACTTACCTCCAAAGCGCATAGCATATCACAATATTTTGTGTGCGCGTCATTATGTTATCACAGATTTAGTATCTGTCAACCGGTTTTTGCGCAAACGCAGAAGACAGGCGGACTGCGTTTTTGCAGTTCGCCTGTCTAGCTTGTCATCATTTCCCGCAGCTTCTCCACAGCGCGCCGCTCCAGCCGGGAAACCTGAACCTGCGAAATTTTCAAAACTCCGGCGGCACGCTGCTGCGTCATGCCGCGGAAAAAACGCAGCGCGATCACCTGCTGCTCCCGTTCCGGCAGACCACGCACCGCCTCCCGCAGCGCAACGTGCTCCACCATGCGCTCCTCCTGCTCATAGTCGCCGAGCGTGTGTTCCAGCGTAAAGCCCGTCTCGCCGTTCTCGCGCTGGAGCGACTCGGTCGGCCCGGTCGCCGTCTCCGCCATGGCGATCTCCTCCGGCTCAATACCGGTCTCGGCGGAAAGCTCCGAAAGCGTCGGCTCGCGGCCGAGCGTCTGCTCCAGACGCATCCGCGCCGTGCGAACCTGCTGCGCGCGCTCCTTGACGCCGCGGCTCACCTTCACGGCGCCGTCGTCGCGCAGAAAGCGGCGGATCTCGCCGGAAATCTTCGGCACGGCATAGGTGGAAAAGCATGTTCCGTACGCCTCGTCAAACCCGGCAACCGCTTTAAGAAACCCCACGCAGCCGAGCTGATAGAGATCATCCGCGTCCACGCCGCGGCCGAAAAACCGGCGCGCAATGCTCCAGATGAGTCCGGAGTTCTCCGTTACCATCTGCTCCATCGCGTCCCGGTCGCCGCTCTGCGCGCGGCGCAGCAGCTCCATGGTATCGGTCTGCATCATACCCGCTTGCGGATGCGGCGGCACATCGTCACGGTCGTCCCTTTGCCGGGGACAGATTTGACCTTCACCGTATCCATAAAGCTCTCCATGATCGTAAATCCCATGCCGCTGCGCTCCTCGCCGCCAGTCGTGTACAGCGGCGTTTTTGCCTTTTCCACGTCCGGGATACCGATCCCGTGATCCTTCACAACGATCTCCAGCCGCTCGTCCGGCAGAATTCGCACGCGCAGCATGACCAGCCCCAGCTTTTCCGGGTATGCATGGACCACCGCGTTCGTCACCGCCTCGGACACGGCAGTTTTGATATCTCCGACTTCACCGAGCGTCGGGTCGAGCTGCGAAGCGAACGCGGCGACCGCCGCACGGGCGAAGCCCTCGTTGACGCTCTTTGCGGGAAACTCCAGCTTTATGTAGTTTTGATAATTCAACACGGTTCACACTCCTCTTCCGTTTCTTCGCACAGTGGGATCACCTGCGTGAGTCCCGCCACCTCCAGCACCTTGCGCACCTGCTGCGGTGGGCGCTCCAGCGCCAGCGATGCGCCGCTCTGTCTGAGCAGCCGGTCTGCCTTCAAAATGACCGCGATCCCGGAGCTGTCCATGAACGTCAGCCCGGACAGATCCAGCACACAGCGGCGCGGGAGATACTCCTCCACCAGTTCTTCAATACTCTGCATGGCGCCCTGCGCCGCGCAATGGTCCAGCTCGCCTTTTAGAAGAATCGTCAGGCAGCCGTCCGCATACAGGGTCAGCGTCTGCATTCGCACACCTCCATGAAAAAAACACCGTATACGGATGATCCGTATACGGTGTTATTCTAGCTTGTCCGGCGCGTTGAATTTGTCGGACGCTGGCGCTTAGCCAAGGTTTTTCAGGCTCTCCTCCAGATTCTCAATCAGCGCCTTCGCCTTGGCCGCACGCTCGCGTTCGGCGTTGACGACCTTTTCGGGCGCTTTCGCCACGAACGCCTCGTTCGACAGCTTACGCATCTGGCCTTCGTACTCCTTTTTCGCCTTTTCCAGCTCTTTCCCGATGCGGGCGCGCTCCTTGTCGAGATCGACCAGCTCCGCCATCGGCATGTAGAGCTTGGCCTCCTCCGTGACGACGGACACCATCTTGTCTGCATCCGCAGGCGCCTCGCCGCAGATGGTCACACGCTCTGCGTAAGCGAGCTTGGAGATATACATTTCGCCGGAGCGGAACGCATCCTGCTTCTCCGTTGCGATGATGAGGTGCGCCTTCTTGGACGGCGGCACATTCATCTCTGCGCGGCGGCTGCGCACGGCCTTGATGGCGGTCATAACCATCTCAAAGTCCTGCTCCTCCTGCGGGAAGGACAGCGCCTCACTGTAGGACGGATAGCGCGCAACCATCAGCGCCTCGCCGTCATGCGGGAGCGCCTGCCAGATTTCCTCGGTAATGAACGGCATGAACGGGTGCAGAAGTTTCAGAATCTCCGTCAGCACGTACAGCAGCACCTGCTGCGCGCTGCGGTTTTTCGCAGCGTCGCCGCTGTTGAGGCGGGGCTTCGTCAGCTCAATGTACCAGTCGCAGTACGTGTCCCAGATAAAATCATAGATCTTCGCAGCGGCGATACCCAGCTCATATTTGTCCAGATTCTCGCAGACTTCCCTGCTCAGCGTGTTGAGCTTGGACAGCACCCATTTGTCCTCCAGCTCCAGCGTTTCGGGCAGCTCGTTTTTGTCGATGGTGAGGTTCATCATGACAAAGCGGGAGGCATTCCAGAGTTTGTTGGCAAAGTTGCGCATGGCGCCGCACTTTTCCACGTAGAAGCGCATGTCGTTTCCGGGGCTGTTTCCGGTGACGAGGTTGAAGCGCAGCGCGTCCGCGCCATAAGTCTCGGCCATCTCCAGCGGGTCGATGCCGTTACCGAGCGATTTGCTCATTTTGCGGCCCTTGTCGTCCCGCACGAGACCGTGGATGAAGACGGTGTGGAACGGGATCTCCTGCATCTGCTCCAGACCGGAGAAGATCATACGGGCGACCCAGAAGAAGATGATATCATAGCCCGTGACCATCACAGTCGTGGGGTACCAGTAATTCAGATCAGCCGCGTCCTGATCCGGCCAGCCCATCGTGGAAAACGGCCAGAGCGCAGAGCTGAACCACGTATCGAGCACGTCCTCATCGCGGTGGATGTTCTTGCTGTGGCAGGCCTCACACTCGCAGGCGTCCTCACGCGAGACGGTGATGTGTCCGCAGTCGTCGCAGTACCATGCGGGAATCTGGTGCCCCCACCAGAGCTGGCGGGAGATGCACCAGTCGTGCACATTCTCCATCCAATTATAATAAGTCTTGCTGAAGCGCTCCGGCACAAACTTGATACGCCCGTCGCGCACGGCTTCGATCGCAGGCTCGGCCAGCGGCTTCATCTTCACGAACCACTGGGGGCTGGTGAGCGGCTCCACCGTCGTGCCGCAGCGGTAGCAGGTGCCGACGTTGTGGTTATAGTCCTCCACCTTGATGAGGTAGCCTTCCGCCTCCAGATCAGCCACGATGGCATCGCGCGCCTCGTAGCGGTCCATGCCGTTGTACTTGCCGCCGTTGATGATCTTCGCATCCTCGTCAATCACGAGAATCTGCTCCAGATTGTGGCGCAGGCCGACCTCATAGTCGTTCGGGTCGTGGCACGGGGTCATCTTCACGCAGCCGGTGCCGAAGTCTTTTTCGACATATTCGTCCGCCACGATCGGCAGCTCGCGCCCCACCAGCGGGAGAATCGCCGTCTTGCCGACCAGATGCGTGTAGCGCTCATCCTCCGGATGGACGGCGATGCCCGTATCGCCCAGCATGGTTTCCGGACGGGTCGTAGCGATGATCATTTCCTCGTCGCTGTCCTTGATCGGATAGCGGATATGCCAGAAATGGCCGGGCATGTCTTTGTATTCGACCTCCGCGTCAGAGAGCGCGGTGCGGCACTTCGGACACCAGTTGATGATGCGGTTGCCCTTGTAGATCAGGCCTTTTTCATACAGCTCGCAGAACGTCTCGCGCACAGCTTTGGAGCAGCCTTCATCCATCGTGAAGCGGCTGCGGCTCCAGTCGCAGGAGGCGCCGAGCGTCTTCTGCTGTTCGACGATGCGGTCACCGTACTTATTCTTCCAGGCCCAGACGCGGTCGAGGAATTTTTCGCGCCCGAGGTCGTAGCGCGTGAGTCCCTCTTCCTTGCGGAGGTTTTCCTCCACCTTGATTTGTGTGGCAATGCCGGCGTGGTCATAGCCCGGCAGCCAGAGCGCCGCATAGCCCTGCATACGCTTATAGCGCGTGAGGATGTCCTGCAGCGTTGCGTCGAGCGCGTGGCCCATATGGAGCTGGCCGGTGACGTTCGGGGGCGGCATGACAATGGAAAACGGCTTTTTGTCCGGATCCGGATTGCCTTTGAAATAGCCCCCCTGCATCCACATGTCATAAATTTTCTTCTCGACCTGCTTGGGATCGTACACCTTCGGAAGTTCCTTCATCTGTCTTCCTCCTTCGTAAGAATCCTTCGGGACAATGAAAAATCGCCCCGAAACAAAATTGTTTCAGGGCGATAAAATTACCGCGGTACCACCTGAATTCCGCACGCGGCGCGTGCGACACTCTTGACTCTGTAACGGGAGTTCCCGGCTGTCCTACTGCTCTGTTCAGACAAGCTGCTCAGGGGCGACCTTCGTTTCCGGCTTCAGAAAGGCTTGCACCAACCGCCTTTTCTCTGGCATCCGCACGGAAATTACTCCTCCCCGTCAACGCATAAGCTGGGTGCATTATATGCGCTTTTTTCCTGTTTGTCAAGACGGTTCCTGTCCAGCGAGCGCGGCAAGCCCTTCGGAGGACTGCACGCCCGTGCGCCGCGCCGTCTCCTTCCCCTCGCGGAAGGCCACCAGCGTCGGTACGCTCATGATGCCGAGCCGCTGTGCGATGCTCGGCGCCTGATCCACATCCAGTTTTGCGACCTTGACGCGCCCCTCGTACCGCTCGGCGAACGCCTCCAGCACCGGCGCCTGTGCGCGGCACGGGCCGCACCATGTGGCGTAAAAATCCACCAGTACATTTGGACTGTTGATGGCGGTGTCAAAGCTTTTTTCGGTCAGTTCGATCACGGACATTGTAATTGCCCCTTTCGGAAAGTATTTTATCGTAAATACTTTACCGCAGAAAGCGCCGCTTTATTCCCCTCGCCGACCGCAGCCGGAAGCTGATATGGCGCGCCGGTGCAGTCGCCGGCTGCAAAAACGCCCGGTATGTTCGTCGCCTGTGTAGCGTCCACAACGACGTGGCCGCCGTCTGTCGCAAGGCCCGGCAGGAGCGCTTCCGCCGCAACACCGCTGCGCAGAACAAACACCGCGTCCACCGGAATCTCCTCGCCGTCCACAACGAGCGTATCCGCCTTCTGCTCACCGCGAATTGCAAATTTTCGCTTTTTCCCCTCAAAATACCGCACGTCACAGCCGATGCCGCGCAGAAATTCCGCTTCCTCCGGTGCATCGGCGCTCAAGCCGATCACCGCCGTGCACTTGCCGCGATAGAGCATACCGTCGCACGTGGCGCAGTAGCTCACGCCGCGGCCAAGAAATTCCTTCTCGCCGGGAAATACGTCCTTCTGCGCGATCCCGGTGGCGAGGATGAGCGCACGGCACTCCTCAAATTCCGAGCCTGCCGCAACGCCGATCGTTTCTCCCATCGGCATGGCGCTCTGCACCCTCGCATGGAGGAAGACAACGCCCATATCCTTTGCCTGCTGCGTCATCTGCTCCAGCAGTTCTTTTCCGGGAATATCCGGCGTACCGGGATAATTCGTTACCCGGCCAGCCTTCCAAAGGCCGCTGTCGGCCATGCTGCCGGTAATGACAAGGACGCTTTTGTTGCGGTTGCGCGCAGTCAGTGCAGCGGACAGTCCCGCCGGGCCGCCGCCGATGATAATCAGATCCTGCATGGTATTCACCTCATGCTTGATTATATCTTTTTCATTTGATATTGTAAACAGAAATCGAATCGTGTATAATATTTTTGCAATTTTGAGTGGAGTTGAAAACATGGAAGAACTTTCGAAAAATTTTATTGAAGCATTCATCGAGGAGGATCTCGCCGAGGGTGGCCGTTTCGCCGGGCAGCAGATCCACACCCGTTTCCCGCCGGAGCCAAACGGCTACCTGCACATCGGGCATTGCAAGGCGCTGTGCATTGATTTCGGCACGGCCGAAAAATTTGGCGGCATCTGCAACCTGCGCATGGACGATACGAACCCCTCCAAGGAGGACAATGAATTCGTCGAAGCCATTCAAGAGGACATTCACTGGCTGGGCTTTGACTGGGGCGACCGGTTTTTCTTCGGCTCCGACTATTTTGAGCAGGACTATCAGTACGCCGTGGAGCTGATTGAAAAGGGCCTGGCCTACGTGTGCGAGCTCACGCCGGAGCAGTTCCGCGAATACCGCGGCGACGTGAACACCACCGCCATCAGCCCGTGGCGCGACCGGCCGGTTGCGGAAAGTCTCGACCTGTTCCGCCGCATGCGCGCGGGAGAGTTCCCGGAGGGCAAATACACGCTGCGCGCGAAGATCGACCTCGCCTCCGGCAACTTCAACATGCGTGACCCGGTGCTCTACCGCATCCGCTACATTGAGCACCACCGTCAGGGCACGAACTGGTGCATTTTCCCGATGTACGACTTTGCCCACCCGATTCAGGACGCGCTGGAGGGCATCACGCACAGTCTCTGCTCGCTGGAGTATGAGGATCACCGCCCGCTGTACGACTGGGTTGTAAACAATGTCTCCGTCCCCTGTAAGCCGCGCCAGATCGAATTTGCACGGCTCGGCATCAACTATACCGTCATGTCCAAGCGCAAGCTGCGCCGCCTCGTCGAAGAGCAGATCGTCTCCGGCTGGGACGATCCGCGTATGCCGACGCTGTGCGGTCTGCGCCGCCGCGGCTATACCCCCACGTCCATCCGCAATTTCTGCGAGCGCATCGGCGTGTCCAAGGTCGCGTCCACGGTGGATTTCAGCTTTCTGGAGCATTGCCTGCGCGAAGACCTGAATGCGCACGCGCAGCGCGCCATGGCTGTGCTGCGTCCCGTAAAGCTCACCGTGACGAACTATCCCGAAGGCCGGACGGAAACATTTCCGGTGGAAAACAACCCGGAGGACGAAAACGCCGGTACGCGCGAAGTCTCCTTCTCCCGCAATCTGTGGATTGAGGCGGAGGACTTCATGGAGGAGCCGTTCAAAAAATACAACCGGCTCTACCCCGGCAACGAAGTGCGCATCAAGGGCGCTTACATCGTGCGCTGCACCGGCTGCGTGAAGGACGACGCCGGCAACGTCATCGAGGTCCTGTGCGAATACGATCCCGAAACGCGTGGCGGCAACACGCCGGACGGGCGCAAGGTGCGCGGCACGATCCACTGGGTCGACGCCAACAATTGCGCGGATGCAGAGGTGCGTCTATACGACAACCTGTTCTCCGACGCCGACCCCGACGGCGAGGGCAAAGATTACATTGAATGTATGAATCCGAACTCTCTGGAAGTGCGCACCGGCTGCAAGGTTGAGCAGATGCTTGCAACCGCCGAAGCCCCGGCCTCGTTCCAGTTCCTGCGGCTTGGCTACTTTGCCGTAGACAACAAGGACTCGCGCCCCGGCCATCTGGTGTTTAACCGCGCGGTCGCGCTCAAGGACAGCTTCAAAAAAGCTTAAAATCCTATATTTTGCGGATTGCCCTTTCTTCTTTTGGGAGAAAGGGCAATATTTTGTGAACTTTTTGTTGACGTGTGCCGCTGCGAAGTGCTATACTGCTCCGAGTGATGTTTTTAAGCTGGTACAGAGCTGCCGGCAAGGTGTCATGGGATATGTAGCTTCGCAGGGGAGGTTCTCCCCTGCTCCGACGCCTTGTCTGCACGCAGACAGGGTGTTTTTTTATGGAGCTGAAATTCAAAGCGAAGATCATGGACGAGGCCGCCATTGACCGCACGCTGATTCGCATTGCGCACCAGATTCTTGAGAAGAACGAGGGCACAGAGCGTCTCTGTCTGCTCGGCATCCGCACACGCGGCGTGCCGCTGGCGCAGCGGCTGGCTGCGAACATCCGCCGGATCGACGGCGTGGACGTTCCCGTCGGTGAGCTGGACATTACGCTCTACCGCGACGATCTGTCTCCGGTCTCCGGCGATCCGGTCGTGAGCAAAACGGATATCCCCTTTTCCGTGCAGGACAAAACGGTCGTGCTGGTGGATGATGTGATCTACACCTGCCGTACCGCGCGCGCCGCGCTCGACGCCGTCATGGCGCTTGGCCGGCCGGAGCGCGTGCAGCTCTTTGCCCTGATTGACCGGGGCCACTCGGAGCTGCCCATCAAGGCAACTTATGTCGGCAAGAACATCCCGACCGCGAAAAGTGAGGTCGTTTCCGTCCGTCTTTCGGAAACGGACGGCGAAAACAGCGTTTGTATCCTGGATCGGATCGAACATAGAGAGCAGATTCAAGTTTCACAGGGAGGAAAAAATCTATGAGTGCAAAAAAAATCGGCTTTGAGCCCGTGTATGATGCACGGACACTGGGCACCCCAAGAATGCTGGTCCTCGGCCTGCAGCACATGTTCGCCATGTTCGGCGCAACTGTCCTGGTTCCGGCGCTGACGGGTCTGGACGTCGCCACCACGCTGCTGTTCGCAGGTCTCGGTACGCTGCTGTTCCATCTGCTTGCCAAGGGAAAGGTCCCGGCCTTCCTCGGCAGCTCGTTCGCTTTCATCGGCGGCTACAACGCTGTACGCACCATTGGCGCCGCAGCTGACGGCACCCCGATCTACGACAATGCGCTGCTGGCTTACGCCTGCTTCGGCGTGGCCGTGGCGGGTCTGATGTATGTCATCCTCGCCGCCCTGTTCAAGGCTTTCGGTGTAAAGAAAGTCATGCGCTTCTTCCCGCCGATCGTCACCGGCCCGATCATCATCGCCATCGGCCTGACGCTCTCCTCTTCCGCAATCAACAACTGCAAGGGCAACTGGCTCATCGCCATCGTCGCCATTCTCATTGTTATTGGCTTTAACATGTGGGGCAAGGGCATGACGAAGATCATCCCGATCCTGCTCGGTGTGCTCGGATCCTATATCCTTGCCGTCATCATTGACCCGGCGGAGCGCGCGGCTGTTGCCACCGCCGTGGGACAGGCCAAGTGGTTCGGTCTGCCGATCGTCTGGAAAAACAGTGTCTTCTCTCTGTTCTCCGGCGGGGTGGACACCGGCTTGCTCCTGTCCGCCTGCTTTACCATCGTGCCGCTGTCTCTGGCGACCATGGTGGAGCACATCGGCGATATCTGCGCCATCTCCTCCACCTGCGGCAAAAACTATATGGTCGATCCCGGCTTCCACAGAACGCTGCTGGGCGACGGTCTTGCCACCACGCTGGCGTCCCTGTTCGGCGCGCCGGCCAACACCACCTACGGCGAGAACACCGGCGTGCTGGCGCTCTCCCGCGTCTATGACCCCCGCGTGATCCGCATCGCGGCCTGCATTGCCATTATCGTCTCCTTCTGCCCGAAGTTCGCGGCGCTCGTCTCCGCAATGCCCACCGCCACCATCGGCGGCGTGTCTCTCGTGCTGTACGGCATGATCTCCGCCGTCGGCGTGCGCAACGTCGTGGAAAATCAGGTGGACTTTACCAACACCCGCAACGTCATCATCGCCGCGCTCATTCTCGTACTGGCGATCGGCATCAGCTATTCCGGCAGCATCCAGATCGGTGTGGTCTCCCTGTCCGGCCTCGCCGTTGCCTCCATCGTCGGCATTCTCCTCAACGCCATTCTTCCCGGCAAGGACTACGAGTTCAAGCAGGAAGAGAAAGGTGCAACCTCTGTGGACTTCAAAGTCTGAATTCAAATTTTGTAATACAAAGTATCGGAAGGCAGAATTCTGCCTTCCGATTTTTTCTGTTGAGATTTCGCCGACATTGCAGTAAAATATGGATCAATTCATATAGGAAATACAACGCAGAAGAGAAAGACAGAAAAATGGAGGTTCACCATGAAGTTTTCCAGCAAAATCGAGCGCTGTGGCCTGTCCCCGATGCGCAAGTTTGCGCCTTACGCCGTTGAGGCGGAGAAGGCTGGCAAAAAGATTTACCACCTGAACATCGGCCAGCCCGATATTGAAACGCCGCCCGCGTATTTTGAAGCGGTACGCGAATTCAGTCAGAAGGTTCTGGCCTATGCGCCGTCCGCCGGCGTGCCGGAACTGATCGACGCTATCCGCAGCTATTATGCCAAGATCGGCGCGGAACTGAGCGAGAAGAACGTTCTGATCTCCACCGGCGGCAGCGAAGCCCTGCAAATGGTGCTCAGCTGCATCCTTGACGAGGGCGACGAGATCATCATTCCGGAGCCGTTTTATCCGAACTACTCCACCTTCGTAAACCTGACCGGTGCATCCATCCATCCGCTGACCACAAAGCCGGAGGAGGGCTACAAATTTGCCATTCGTGAGCGTGTCGAGGCCTGCATCAACGAGCACACCCGTGCCATCATGTTCACGAACCCCGGCAACCCGACCGGCGCCATCCTCACCGCCGAGGAGATGCAGCTCATGGCAGATATCGCCAAGGAGCACGACCTCTTCCTCATCGGCGACGAGGTGTACCGTGAATTCGTCTACGGCGGCGAGCCGCTCATGAGCCTGCTGCAGCTGAAGGGCTATGAGGAAAATGTCGTCGTCATTGACTCCGTATCCAAGCGCTTTTCCGCGTGCGGCGCGCGCATTGGCTGCCTGCTGACGCGCAATGAGGCGCTGTACGATCAGGCGATGAAATATTGCCAGGGCCGCCTGTGCGCTTCGACCATTGACCAGGTCGCATCCGCCGCGCTGTATTCCGTCGGCCCCGAATACTTTGCTGCCGTCCGCGATGAATACAAAGCGCGCCGCGACGCGCTGGTCGCCAAGCTCAAGGAGATTCCGGGTGTGATCTATTCCGAGCCGAAGGGCGCGTTCTATGTCATGGCCGCCCTGCCAGTCGATGACGCGGACAAGTTCCAGAAATGGCTGCTGACCGAGTTCGACGACAATGGCGACACGGTCATGTTCGCCCCTGGCGAGCCGTTCTACGGAACACCGCACACCGGTGTGAACGAGATCCGCATGGCATACGTACTTAAGAAGGAAGATCTGGAACGCGCCATGGATCTGCTTGCGATCGGCATTCAGAAATACAACGAGCAGAACCGGTAACTTTTATATTGAAAAATGTCCGAAGGCATTGCCTTCGGACATTTTTATGCTTTTGGTTCGGGTGTTTTCTGTTTCAGATTCAACAACACAACGGCAAAGAGCACACAGAGCACGCCCGCGGCGCTCATGAGCGTCATGGACTCGTGGAACACAAAGATACCGACCAAGGTAGCAACCACTGGCTCAACCGAAGCAAGGATGGATGCCTTCCCGGTTTCCAGCCCCGTAAGCCCGTACGTATAGAGCAAGTACGGCAGGTAGCAGGTAATCAAACCCGCAGCCGCACACAGGCCGAAGTTGCCCCAGGAGGAAAACATCGCCCCGACCGGCCCGGACACACCCCAGATCAGCCCTGCGCCGATGGATGCAAGCAGACAGGAATAGAAATTGACCGTATTGCTGGTGTACCCGCGGTCAAGCGCAAAGCGTGCAAAAATGCTGTAGAGTGCATACCCCACGCCGGAGCCAAGCCCGTAAAGCAGCCCTGTCGCCGTAAGCGCTTTCTCACCGCTTCCGATGCCGGACACCAGACAGCAGCCCGCGAAGGCCAGTATGAGCGCAAGGAGCTTCCGCACCGTGATTTTTTCCTTGAATAAAAACAGGGACAAAACCATCACGATAGACGGCGCAGTGTACAGCAAAATCGCCGCCGTGGACAGGCTCATCAACGTGATTGCCTGAAAATAGCAGTACGTAAAAAACAGCAGGCTGCACACGCCGCTGCCGAAAAAGCACCAAAAATCCTTCGGCTTTACGCGAAACTGGCGCGGGTCGGTCAGAAGGATCGTCACCGCGAAAAGCATTGCCGCGATTGCACAGCGCAGCAGAATTGCCCCAGTGGAGTCAACGCCGATTCCCGCCAACGTGCGGGTGAAAAAGCCCATAAAGCCCCAGAGACATCCCGCTGTCAAAACGGAAATCACATGTTTCTTCATATTGCCCCCTGCGCCTCCCTTGCAAACTACAGAAAAGCATTTTATATTTTTTGAGGACGCTTGTCAATGCGCAAAAGTTATGATAAAATAATTCATCCCTGCGGGTATGATGGAATTGGTAGACATGCGAGATTTAGGTTCTCGTGCAGCAATGCGTTGGGGTTCGAGCCCCCATGCCCGCACCACGTCGGAGCAAGCTACATATCGCTTGCTCCGACTTATTTTATAAGTCAGAGCGCGCTCATTCCGCTGCTCCTCCTTTCCAAATCGAACCCGCTTCGCTGGGCTTCGATTTGGTTTTGTGTGCGTATCGGCACTGATATCTATAAGGAGTTCACCCCGATAAACGAGGATACTGTAAAGAAGATATGATACACAACCAGATGCAGGCAGCATTATCCCTCCCGCCAAAAGTCAATGTCTAACGCGAAAGTGGGAATGCCATATACATCGCTCAATTGCTGGCGATGTACAGGCATTGCCGAACCCACCCAGCGGTCAAAGCTGTACATACCTGTTAGGAATGCGCAGCAATCATTTTCTTGGATTTCCCGGGCAATGTTCACACTTTCTGTTTCAGCGCCGCGTCTTACATTCATGCCAAGAAGCCAGTCGGCAACCATTGCTTCCAGCGAAAAAGAGATCCGCCTGCTGTCATGGAGAAACACAGCGCTACCCATCAGGTCAATGCCATTTGTGCGAAATAAATGATCGATTTCCGGCTGCAAAAACGGGGTGTAAAAGCAGTAAATTCGTTGATTGCCTCCCCTTTCGGGGGCACATTCCAGCTCTTTCGTTAAAATATCCAGTGCATCCAACACGCGCTCCCACCCGTCAAACACCGTAAGCTGCACAGTCTGAGCAAGCGCAAAGCTATTCCCTTTCAGCGGCTTCCTGTCTGTTCTGCGGTTGAGTCTGAGCAGAGCGCTCTGCAGCTTTACGAGCTGGGAATATTGCTTTTTGGCATCTTGCCCTTTGTCCGGACTTAATTCGATATCCATCGCTTTACAGCAATCAAATACAAATTCCTCCGTACGTTTGCAGATCATCTGTCTGCCGATTTGTTTCGGATAGCTGACGCTGAAAACCTTGACTGCATCCGAACATGACTCCCCACATTTCAAGCACTCATCGCAGAGCACGCCCAATTGCATCAGATAGTCTAATTCATCAACGAGCCTCAGCCGCATCCTGTTCAGCCCACAGAAGCGCTTTGAGGCATTGAATTCATCAATCGGTCTGTCATACAAAAAGAAGCTTCTGAGCACAATTTGCGCGATCAGGGCATCTGTGGAAAAGCGCAGCTTTTCTTTGCCTGCCGACTGAAACGCCATAATGAGAAACAGCGGCGACGGAACCGTAACTTCACAGCAAAGCCTCGTATCTTTTTTCGAAAAGATGCCGCAAAAATGCCTGACATACTCAGATATCAGACTCCGAACGCCCTTAAAGGCAAGGTCATGATATTATCCTCTCTATAATAAAAACATAAGTCCGTAAAGCAGTCTTCATTCATGAAGGGAACCATTTTCAGATACTTTCGATCAATTCTCCGCTGTCCATTGACTGCAATGCTCACTCCGCCGCTCTGCGAAATTTTCAAGCCCACCATATCCGGATGGCGGACATAGAGTTGTTTTTTGGGCTTGACCCCATGTATGGCAAGCAAACAATCAATTACATAGGCTCCGTCCAGCAGAATTTTATGCTCAAGATCCTCGGAATGCTCCGTTCCGTAATTCACAAATATCTCACCGTTCAGCTCTTCAATCTCTATGGCGTCCCGCATGGCCAGAGGATTGTCCGCTCGCATCATACATACCAGACGTTCCCGCACGAACTTCTTTTTTTGAACGCGTTTGACCTTAATTGAACTATCGTGCATCAACGCCAGATCACAGGCGCCGTCATACATCGCGCAATATCCCTGTGTAACCGGATAAGTATCCGTTATGACCTCAATATTGGGGAATTCTGCCGTGAATTTCATCAAAATCGGTTCCAAATATTCTTCCAGCCAAAAATGAGGACAGCTTATTTTTAACGTTCCATATTGTTTGCCTGCGATGGGGCCGGCCTCCGTCTGTGCCTTTTGATAAAGCGCCAGAATGTCGCGGAATCTTTCATACACCGCTTGACCCGCAGGCGTCAATGAAACGTTTTTCGTGTCTCTCCGCAAGAGTACAGTGCCCATTTCTTCCTCTATGATGGAAATATGGCGGCTGAGCGCAGGCTGTGTAATAAACAAAGATTCCGCGGCCTTCGTGAAGTTTAGAATCTCAGATAGAACAACATATTCTTTGATATATTCGATTTTCATGAATTCCCATCCTCTCGCCATACAACGCTTGATGAAAAACTATCAATCTTGCATTTATTATACACCCTTTTTCCCCAGTGTCAAAGAAAGTCGTAATGATTGCGAAATTTCCAAGGTTGACAAGCTGCAAAATGCTTGTTACACTGATTTTTGCGCGCAATTTCCTGCGCAGCTGGACGAAAGAAAATGAGAGGATGAGTTTTTTGAAAAAAATCGTCAGTCAATACAACAATACCAGTCTGGTTCTGCGTATTGTAATCGGTCTGGCCGTCGGCCTGATTCTGGCACTGCTGGTGCCGCAGGCGACGTGGATTTCCATCTTTGGCACGCTGTTCGTCGGCGCGCTGAAAGCAATCGCGCCGGTTCTGGTATTTGTGCTGGTCGCCAGCTCTCTGGCGCAGTCCAGAGCGCGTCTGGGCAGCCAGTTCACGACCATTATCGCGCTGTATCTGATCTCCACGTTTCTGGCCGCTGTGGTGGCCGTTCTGGCAAGCGCGATCTTCCCGGTTACGCTCGATCAGCTTGCCTCGGCAGCAGACAGCACCGCGCCGAGCAGCATCGGAGAGATCTTTCAGACCCTGCTGTCCAACATTGTAGCGAATCCGGTGCACGCACTTGCAAACGGCAATTATCTCGGCATTCTGTTCTGGGCCATCATTCTCGGTATCGCGCTGCGCAACGCGGCAGATACGACAAAAACGCTCCTTTCCAATGCCTCGGAGGCTGTGTCCACGGCCGTGCGCTGGATCATCAATCTGGCGCCGTTCGGCATCCTGGGTCTGGTGTTTGACGCTGTGTCCACCAGCGGTCTGAGCATCTTCACCAACTACGGCAAGCTCCTGCTGGTTCTGGTCGGCTGCATGCTTGTCTCCGCGCTGATTATTAACCCCATCATTGCATTCATCGCCATTCGCAAAAATCCATACCCGTTGGTCTTCAAATGCCTGAAAGAGAGCGGCATCACCGCGTTCTTCACCCGCAGCTCCGCCGCGAACATTCCCGTGAACATGGCGCTGTGCGAGCGTCTTGGGCTGAACAAGGAGCTTTACTCTGTGTCCATCCCGCTCGGCGCAACCATTAATATGGGCGGCGCTGCCGTGACGATCACCGTTATGTCGCTGGCCGCAGTGCATACCGTGGGCACCCCGGTATCCATCCCGACCGCCATTCTGCTCAGCGTTATGGCTGCGCTTGGCGCGTGCGGCGCCTCCGGCGTGGCCGGCGGCTCGCTGCTGCTGATTCCCATGGCCTGCTCGCTGTTCGGCCTGTCCAATGACATTGCTATGCAGGTGGTCGGCGTCGGGTTTATCATCGGCGTCATTCAGGATTCCGTCGAAACCGCGCTCAACTCTTCGTCCGACGCACTGTTTACTGCGGTCGCAGAATTCGCCCAGTGGCGAAAAGCGGGCAAGGAAATCAAATTTTGAGCATCTGTAAAAAATACCGCGGAAACGATCCTGTTTCCGCGGTATTTCCTTTTTAGGGAAACTATAAAAGAAAGCGTTTTTTAATTCTTTTCTCAAATTTATCCGGTATATCAGTATCAGAACAACGAAACGCATCTCCACAACGCCCACAATGTTGCATTCGTAAGTTTTTGTGTGATTTCTTCACATTTTTGTCATTATTCACAAAAAACATTCCATCTTTTAGGCAGATAGTCTGCGGTTAATTCTGGATCAAACCGTTGACTTTTGCGATGCGGAAGTGTAAACTGTTTAAGCAAATAGATATTGTCGTGTGCAGCATACATCTTGTCCCCTTTTGTGCGCGGCAAGCTGTTGGAACATCAAAAATTTTAAGGAGTGGAAACAATGAAAAAGTCCCGCAAACTGCTCTGCGTTCTCCTCGCTCTCGTCATGGTCGTCGGCCTGCTGCCCGGCATGGCTTTCGCCGCTGACGTTGAGGAAGAGGTTGATGCAGAAGTTGCAGCCGTCGATGATGCAGAAGTTGCCGTCGTCGATGATGCAGAAGTTGCCGTCGTCGATGATGCCGAAGCCGAAAGCATCGGTGACATTGTTGACGTGATTGGTGGCATTACGCTTCCGTCCTACACGGTAACCGTTGTTACCAATAAGGGCATCCCCGCCGTCGGCGCCACGATCACCCTCACCGATCAGCTTACCGGTGATTCCGTCGCCTATACGACCGATTTCCTCGGTACCGCAATTCTGAAGCCGAAAAGCCTGACCGCAGTTTATACGGTATCTGCTACTTGGACATCCCCGCTCTTTGGTATCAAGTACATCTCCCTGCCCGGTCTGACTTGGTCTGCCAGCGTGAAGCCGGATTGGGATACGATCAAGGTCTATCCGGTCCCCAATATCGGCCTGAATTACACGGATCACACCGCCTATGTGAAGGGCTATCCTGACGGTATGGTTCGCCCGGAGAATAATATCACCCGTGCCGAAGCGGCCTCCATCATCTATCGCATCGCAAAGCCCGGTTCCTTCAGCACAGCGCCGAACACCTCTTTTGCCGACATCAAAGGCCATTGGGCTTTCAATGAAATCTCCGCACTGGCCAACGCTGGCATCATCAAAGGTACGTCTGCTACAACGTTCGAGCCTGATCGTTCCATCACGCGTGCAGAGCTGTTCACTATGATTGGTCGCATGTTCGCTGATTCCTATACAACGGACGGCTTGATCGGCAACATCTTCCAGGACATTGGCTCCGGCTATTTTGTGAAATACATTGAATTGCTGTACAAACTCGGTCTGGTCGAGGGCGACGGCAATGGTTTGGTCAGACCGACTGATCCTATTAAGCGCGCAGAAACCGTTACGCTGGTTAACAGACTGCTGCTCCGTCAGCCCGACAGCGAAAGCTGCGAGAGCTGCGCGAACGTAAAGTACTGGCCCGATAACCCGAAGGGTGCTTGGTACTACGCAGCCATTCAGGAAGCGACCAACTCTCACGATTATACTTTGACCGTGAAGCTGAATCCGTTCACCTCTGAGAAGATCTTCTGCGAAGTCTGGACCAAAGTATACTGATCCTTTTCTGCAAAAAACACCCATCGGTATAACCGATGGGTGTTTTTTCTTGCGAACAAATTCCCTTTACAGCATGCTCCGGTAGTCCTCTTCGCATTGGATGCTGTCGGGCGGGAAGAACTCGTCAACCGGGAACCGGATCCGACTGAACATTGTGCAGGGATCGTCCTCCGTGGAGCCTTCGCACTCCTTATCCGGCATGCAGTAATCGTAAGCCGGGATGAGAAGCTGGGTATCACGCTCCAGACGGATGATGGAAAACTGCCCAATGGTGACATACAGCCGGCGCGGCCGGTCGCAGAGCACCAGATCCTCGCCCATAGCCTCCATGATCGCCCTTGGGATCGCGCGCTGCTCAGCCTCGGTCGCCGCCACACAGTCATTGTCCACGATCTTCATGTGCAGCGCAATCGGATCGACCGACTCCACCACGCCGATCGGCAGTCCGGCACAGTCCGGAACACAGCCGCAGTCGTCGGACGAGAATGTCTTGGCGCTCGCTTCGCTGCCGAAGAGCATCACACGCTTGTCGAAAATCGCAAGGCCGGTGACCGTCTCTCCCGCAGGGAACGTTTCGCCCTTCACACGGTAGAAATATGTAACGTCCACCGTATAGTAGCCTTTGTTAAATGTGATCTCCTTGACATGCACATCTGCATACAGCAGCTCCGCCGACCGCGCGCGGATGCTGAATGCGTTGTCGATATACGCCTGCGAACACGCGGTCGGATATACGCGCAGGTCGTCAACGCAGTCCTTATCTTTACAACTGTCAAAAATCTTTCGTGTATGGATACAAACCGCTTCCCGGACGGCTGCGGTGCTTTCGACCGGTCCCGGTACTACTCTGTCTGCCATTTCAAAACCTCCCGGCATAAGATTGAAGCTCGCTTCACTATAGTGTATGCAAGTTGGGTTTTGATGTGATTCCATTTGAAAAATCCGAGCAATTTGCTTTACACAATTCATTTCCGGAAGTATAATGTATTATCTGAGGACGCGGCGCATGGTGCGGCTGCACTTTGCGTCGATCAAGTTGTCAAGTGAGGTGAACCCGTATGGATCGCTTTGGATTTATCCACGAGAAGCTGGATATCAAAATCCTGATCCTCTATATTCTCGATCAGCTCCCCTCCCCTGTGGATGCGCAGACCTTGTCGGAGCTGGTTTTTTGTGACGATGGCATCGGCTATTTCGACTACTCCGATTGTCTGGCGGAGCTGGTGGAAACCAACCACATCGAGGAGAAACGCGGGAAATACCGCATCACGGAAAAGGGTAGCCGCAACGTGGCGGAAGTCGGCAGCAGTCTGCCCTACTCTGTGCGCACAAAGGCCAGCCGGATCACCGCACCGATCGCGGAAAAGATGCGGCGTGCCGCAATGATCACCGCCGAGCACACCGTGTCGGAAAGCGGCGCGTGCAGCGTGACGCTGGCTCTGTCGGACGGGATCGGCAAAATTTTGTCTCTGGAGCTGCTGGCTGCGGATCCACAGCAGGCAGAGCGCATGGAACACTATTTCAAAAAGAACGCGGAGGACGTGTATCACGATCTGATCCGTATGCTGACGGAGGGCGAACTATCAAAATGAACACCTACATTCCCGAAGGTTACAAAAGTCTGCTGAGAATTTACGAGACGCAAAAGGCCATCGGTCTGCTCAAACGTCTGTTTGAGGATCAGCTCGCAGCCAATCTGAATCTGTTTCGGGTGTCCGCGCCGCTGTTTGTGGAAGAGTCCACCGGCCTGAACGACAACCTCAACGGCTATGAGCGCCCGGTCTCGTTCGACATCCTGCACACCGGCCGTGAAGCGCAGGTCGTGCAGTCGCTGGCCAAGTGGAAGCGCATGGCGCTGTATCGCTATCACTTCTATCCCGGAAAGGGTCTGTATACCGACATGAACGCCATCCGGCGCGACGAGGACGTTCTGGACAATCTGCACTCCGTCTATGTGGACCAGTGGGACTGGGAAAAGGTCATCGAGCAAAAGGACCGCACAATCGACTATCTGAAATCCACGGTCATGGATATCGTCTCCGCCGTGTGCGACACGCAGGACACCATGCAGGCCATCTATCCTCAGCTCAAGGTTCTGCCGAAGCTGCAGCGTCAGGTCACGTTCGTCACCACACAGGAGCTGGAGGATCGCTATCCGGAGCTGACGCCGAAGCAGCGGGAAACCGCTTTCGTCAAGGAGCATCCAACTACCTTCATCATCGGCATCGGCGGCGCGCTCAAATCCGGCCAGAAGCACGACGGACGCTCGCCGGATTACGACGATTGGACGATGAACGGAGACATTCTGTTCTGGAACGACGTGCTCGGCTGTGCATTTGAGCTTTCGTCCATGGGTATCCGCGTCGATCCGGAAAGTCTGGACCGGCAGCTCACCATCGCCGGCTGCGATGACCGCCGGGGCCGGACGTATCATAAAATGCTGCTGAGCGGCGAGCTGCCACTCACCATCGGCGGCGGCATCGGCCAGTCGCGCCTGTCCATGCTCCTGCTTGGCAAGGCCCACATCGGCGAAGTGCAGGCCTCCGTCTGGGACGATGAGACTATTTCTGCCTGCGAAGCCGCCGGCGTGATGCTGCTGTAATAAAAGAAACCTTGGAACTATGTCGGTATGCCGCAATCCGCAAATGGGATGTAGGATTCCGCGCCGGCGCGATGCGCCGATTGTACACCACATCAAAAATTTGGAGGATAAAAATGACTAATCATGATTTTTATACCCTATTTGGTGCCGCCACATCAGAGCCGGACGAGGATCGATACATCGCAGAGTGGGGCAAAAACAGTATCTTTTGCCCTGATTCGGACGATCTTGCTCCGGATATCGATGCCATTGTGCGCGATTTGCGTGAGATATGGCGCGCCGCGCATATGAGCGTGCGTGATATCCGCAAAGCCGCAGGACTTACGCAGGCTGATCTTGCGGCGCACTTTGGGATACCGGCAAGGACTGTACAAAACTGGGAGTCGTCAAGCTCCACCTCGTCCAGATCTTGCGCTCCATACATCCGCCTGATGATGGCGGAAGCGCTTGGCATTGTGCATATTGATCGCTCTTGATCCCCTTCCCGCCCTCGATTGTGCACCGGATCCCCGGCGCACAATCGAGGGCGGGCGGACGAGCGGTGACAGAGATTTGACACCCAATTTTTATGTTTGTGTATGTTTTCAGCTGTATTAATTCGTATGTTTTCGGAGATAGAAAAATCCCTGTAACCATTGAGATTACAGGGATTTTTCAGTGTTTTCAATGTGGAGCGGGATACGGGAATCGAACCCGCCTATCCTGCTTGGGAAGCAGGTGTTCTACCAATGAACTAATCCCACAGTGGATTGAATTATATCACACTCCAGTGCGATTTTCAAGTGATTTATTTCTGAAAACTTGACTTTCCCTATACAAAAACTTATAATGTGGTTTTGCTGACTGTTTTGATCTGTTTTATCGTATTTGGAGTCGTATTATGCAAACAATCCCCGCAAAAGAAAATAAAATGGGCACGATGCCCGAAAATAAGCTTTTGATGTCTATGGCCGTGCCGATGATGATCTCGATGCTGGTGCAGGCGCTGTACAACGTCGTGGACAGCATCTTTGTCTCGCGCATCTGTGAAAACGCGCTGACCGCCGTCTCCATGGCATTTCCGCTGCAAAACGTGGTGATCTCGGTCTCGGTCGGCTTCGGCGTCGGCATCAACGCGCTGCTCTCCCGCGCACTCGGTCAAAAAAATCCGGAGCGTGCCAATCAGGTCGCCGTACAGGGGCTGATTTTGCAGGCCATCAGCTTCTTGCTGGTCCTGCTCATCGGCATTTTCGGCATGGAGGCGTACATGCGCACGCAGACCGACATTGAGGAGATCGTCCAATTTGGCACGGTCTATCTGCGCATCTGTCTCATTTGCTCTTTCGGCGTCTTTATTCAGATCACATTTGAGCGCTTCCTGCAGGCAACCGGCCGCACGATCTACTCGATGATTACCCAGCTCACCGGCGCCATCATCAACATTGTGTTTGACCCCATTCTGATCTTCGGTCTGCTTGGCTTTCCCAAACTGGGTATCGCCGGCGCTGCGTGGGCCACAGTGTTCGGCCAATGTGTCGGTGCTGTCGTTGCGATCATTCTCAACCATCGCAAGAATGCCGATCTGCGGCTGAAGCTGCGCCACATCCGCCCGGATTACCGTCTGATGGGGGAAATCAGCAGCATCAGCATCCCATCTATTCTGATGTCATGTATCTCCTCGCTCACGGCCTATATCATGAATCTGATCCTGATCTCCTTCTCCTCCACCGCCGTCGCCGTGTTCGGCGCCTATTTCAAACTCCAGAGCTTTATTTTCATGCCGATTTTCGGCCTGAATAACGGTATGGTGCCCATCATTGCATACAACTACGGCGCGCAGCGTCCGGATCGCATCCACAAGACCATCCGACTCGGCATGACCTACGCCGTCAGCATCATGCTGACCGGGCTTCTGGTGTTTCATCTGTTCCCGGAAACGCTGCTGTCCTTCTTCGACGCATCTCCGGACATGATCGCCATCGGCGTTCCTGCGCTGCGCATCATAAGCCTCGCCTTCGTGTTCGCCGGGATCTGCATCATCAGCTCCTCGACGTGTCAGGCGCTGGGGTACAGCATCTACGGTATGCTGATCTCATTTGCACGTCAGCTTGTCGTGCTGGTGCCCTGCGCGCTGCTGCTGGCGCGTACCCGCGTTTTGAACAATGTCTGGTTCGCCTTCCCAATCGCGGAGGTCGCGTCCATCATCATCTCCCTGCTCCTCCTGCGCACCGCTCTGCGCAAAACAGGCATGCTGAAAAAAGCATAACCCCGCACCCCATAAGCGCCCGATCTTCGGATCGGGCGCTTTTTGCACGCGTATATTCTGCGGGGCATAAGATGGTCTGAGCGAGACCCATACAGATCAAGGAGGAACGATTTTGGAAAAGTGCGATTATAAAAACGGAATGCTGCCGGAGTGCGCACCGCTGGCACTGGCTTACACGCCGATGCAGCAGTGCAGCGAGCCAGCTTACGATGGAAAAATGGCGTTGGCGCGCGGAACCCTGTTTCCGGGGCTCGACCTGCCATTCATGAACATGGTCAACAAGCCTGACAACCTGAGCACACCGCTCTGCGAGCTGATGGTACTGGATTTTGTCGTGCAGGAGCTGAAGCTGTATCTGGATACGCACGCTGATGACGGCGAGGCGTTCAAGATGCTGCAGAAATGCATCCGCATGAGCAACGAGGGCCGCAAGCGCTATGCGGAGCTGTACGGTCCGATCACGATCCGCGACATGGAAAACGCCGCGACCTATGACTGGATCGACGCGCCGTGGCCCTGGCAGCACCAGAGCGGGAAAGGAGATTGAGTCATGTTTGTATATGAGAAAAAACTGCAATATCCCGTGCGCATCAAAAATACCAATCCCGCGCTGGCTAAGTTCATCATCACGCAATATGGCGGCCCGGACGGCGAGCTTGGCGCCTCGCTCCGCTATCTCAGCCAGCGCTACGCCATGCCCTACCCCGAACTGGCCGCTGTCTTAACGGACATCGGCACCGAGGAGCTCGGTCACCTGGAAATGATTGGTGCAATCGTGTATCAATTGACGCGCAATATGACGCCGGAGCAGATCAAGAAGGCGGGCTTTGACACGTACTTTGTAGATCACACTGCCGGAATCTACCCGCAGTTTGCCTCCGGCACGCCGTGGACGGCCGCGACCATCGCGGTCAAGGGCGATGTAATCACCGATCTTTCGGAGGATATGGCCGCAGAGCAAAAGGCACGGACAACGTACGACAACATCCTGCGTCTGTCCGACGATCCGGACGTCAACGACGTCATCCGGTTCCTGCGCGCACGAGAGGTCGTGCATTACCAACGCTTCGGCGAAGCGCTGCGCCTGGCAACGGAAAAGATGGATCAGAAGAACGTCTACGCCGTCAATCCGGCGTTCGACAAGTAAGCATACAAAATCAGGCGGCATGCATCCTGCATGCCGCCTGACCAGCTTGTCAAAAACCTCGTAGAGTTTCGCCGCTCGGAAGCGGCGAAAGAAGATTCAATCATTTTCTCCGGCGACATGTGCGGCGGAGAAAATACTGCTCGGCCTACAAACGTGCGAGCTGTCCGCCTTTGGCGGACAGTGAGTGCGCTGCAGTAGGCCGCAATCCCTTCCTGTCAAAAAAGCTTGCTTTTTTGACGACTCATCAGGCGGCATGCTTCCTGCATGCCGCCTGACCATTGTTGAAATTTGTTTGTGCCCCGTGGGACGCTCAACGTCCCGCGGCGCTTTCGATCTCCTGCAGTTCAAAGCGGTACCGCTGCGGACAATCCGGGTACTTTTCCCGATCGACCTCACTGAGGAACATTCCCTTGGGCCGCAGCCACAGGGATCCGTCGCCATAGAGCTTGCGGTAGATCACATATTCCTCGCCGGTCTCGGAGTCGTTGGCCACGTCCTCGACCAGATAGTAGTCGCCTTTGAAATGGCGGTAGACCCGTTTGAGCTTCAATTCACGCATGGGCTGCTCCTCCTCATTCACATACAATCTCCGCCCGGCTGCCGCCGGTTCGATCCTTCGTGACAATGATCTGCCGGTCGATTTTCTCCTTCAGTGCCGGCACATGCGAAATGATGCCGACCAGACGGTGGCCCTCGCTGAGACCGCTGAGCGCGCGCAGCGCTTTCTGGAGCGTCTCCTCGTCCAGGGAACCGAAGCCCTCGTCTACAAACATCGTATCCAGCCGAACCCCTCCGGCAGAGGACTGGATTTCGTCGGACAAGCCCAGCGCCAGCGACAGAGACGCCTGAAAGGATTCCCCGCCGGAGAGCGTCTTCACGCTGCGGATCGAGCCGTTGTAATGGTCGATCACGTCCAGCTCCAGACCGCTTTGACTGCGGTTGTTCTCCGCCCCTCTGCGGCGGCGGAGCTGGTACTGGCCGCCGGTCATGACGGAAAAGCGCTGATTTGCCCGCTCCAGAATGCGGTCAAACCACGTCATCTGGATATAAGTCTCCAGCATGATCTTTTCCTTGCCCGGAAGCGTGCCGTTCGCCGTGTTCGACAGCGCACGCAGCCACGAGAGCCGCTCCTCCTGCCCGGCAAGCTCGGCGCTCTGCGCCTGCACGCCGGCCAGTGCCGTGCGGTTGCGATCCAGCCGCCGGCTGATCTGTTTCCAATCCGCGTCCAACGTCATCTGGCGCGCCTGAATGCGCTGTAACTGCGTCGTTTCTTCCGCGAGATCGACGTCACCGGACTGTCCAAGCTGCGTCGAAAGCGTTTCAATTTTGCTCTCCAGCGCCGTCTTTTGCTGCATCAGCCTCTGCTGCCCGGCCTGCGCATCGGAAAGCGCGGCCTGCAGCGTTTCCCGGCGCTGCTGCAGCGTATCCATCTGCATTTGCGCTGTCTCTCTCGACGGATACGGAAGGCTTTGCAGTTGATTTTGAATCTGCGTCTCCAAGGCGCTGCACGTCGCCTGCTGTTGTGCCCGCACGGCATTCTGCTGCAGCTGCATGTTCTGCAGTCCGATCAAGCTTTGCTCCGTCTCCGGAATTGCCCTGCGAAGTTCATCGGCGCGCGCAGCGCGCTTTTCCGCCTCCTGCTTGGCAGCTCCGGTCAACGCCAGCGCCGTCTGCACGGCGGCCAGCCGGTCCGGAAGCACAGCCGCAGCCTCCGCAAGTGTAGTAACACCCAAAAGCTCGCCCACTGTGTGAAGCGTCTGCTTCTCCTGTTCGCTTGCCTGCCCTTGCAGACGGCCAGCCTTGCTGCTGGCATCCGATGCGCGCTGCTGCGCCTGCGCCGCCTCCGCCTCGGCTGATTCCAGCTCGGCCTGATCCGGGGCCTCTTGCGGTCGGACGGCAGGCGCCGGATGGCTCCGTGCGCCGCAGACCGGGCATGGCTCGCCGTCGGTCAGCGTGTCTGCAAGCACCCCGGCCTGCGCGTCCAGAAACGCCCGGTTTTTGCGCCGGTAACGCGCTTGCATCGCATCCGCTTCCTGCGCCGCTGCAGTGTATTCCAGCTTTGCCTGCTCCGCCTGCTGCTGCAAGGTCTCCAGCCGCTGCAGGTCCGCTTGCAGGCCGGAGAGCCGCTTTTCCCGCTCGGTCAGCGTTTGCAGCGTTCCAGCCGCACGTGCCGCCTCCGCAGCCGCGGATGCGAGGTCTTCCAATGCGTCCTTTTGCTGTTGAAGCTGCTGTGCCGTCTCTGCGAGCGACCGCGCGATCTGCTCTCCCTCCGTTTGCAGCGTTTCCAGCGCCGCCTTCGCATCCGCTTGCTCCTTTTGGAGCTGCGCAAGCCGGTCATACTGCGGCAAAAGTGCTTCCAGTGCCGCAAATTCCGCTTGCAGCCGCCCGATCTCCGGCTGCCGCGCCTGCGCGGCTATCAGCGTCTGCTCGACCGCCGCAATCTGGGGAACCAATTCTTCCAGAGCCGCCTGCGTGCTCTGTAATTCCGCGCGGCGTCTTTGCGTCTCTCTGCCGATGGCGATCCGGGCAGTCACGGCGGTGAGCGCCTGCGCCTGCTCGCTCTGCTGCGTCTCACACACCGCCTGCGCCGCTTCGTCCTGCTCGATCAGCTTCATCAGCAATGTTTCTGTTTCTGCCGGCGGGAGCGGCGCCGCCTGGATTGCTTCCAGCTCCGGAGCGAGTGCGTCATCCGGCGCGCAGACCGCACCACTGATGTACTGGCGGATGCCGGCTCGCAGCGTGTCGCAGCTCTGGCTCAGCGCAGCGGCGTCTTCCTTGAGCCGGTTTTGGAGCGTGCGGTACAGGCCTGTGTGGAAAATCTGCCGGAAAATTGCAATACGCTGCTCGGTCGGCGCGAGCAGAAGTTTCAGAAAATCGCCCTGCGCAATCATGGCCACCTGCGTGAACTGGTCGCGGTCGATGCCGATGATCCCGCACACCGCGTTTGTCACATCGCGGGTCTTTGTGACGACGCGCCCATCCGGATACGTCAGCACCGCATCCGCTTTCTGCGTTGTGGTGCCGCCGCCGCGCTTTGCAGGGCGCTCATACTCCGGACTGCGCCGGACCGTATAGGTCTCGCCGCGGCAGAAAAACGTCAGCTCCACATATGTGGGTGTATCCGGTGCGGCGTATTTGCTGCGGAACATCGCCGCGTCCCGGCTGCTGCCGCTGGCCTCGCCATAAAGCGCATAGGTGATCGCGTCGAAGATCGTAGTCTTGCCGGCGCCTGTATCGCCGGTGATGAGATACAGTCCTTCCCCGCCCAGCTTGTCCAGCGCCAGAACCGTCTTGCCTGCATAGGGGCCGAAGGCCGACATCGTCAATGTGAGCGGTCTCATGCTTCGCCTCCCCAGATCTGTTCGATCAATCCTTGCAGATAGGCACGCTGCTCGCCGCGCATCGGCTGATTGTTCTGCAGCGCATAGAACTCGTCAAACAGCTCCAGCGGCGAGCGGTGCTCCACCTCCGCCACGCCCAGAATTTCCGCGCTGCCGCGCGTACGGCTGTTGTCGTAATCCAACCGCATGAGATTCGGGTACACCGCACGGAGTTTGCCGACCGCCTCCGGAATATCCGCCTCATCCGTCAACGTAATATGGACATAGGCGTTTGGGTCGGGCGCCCCATCCACTTCGCGCGCCGCGACCGCCTGAAAGCTGCCGCGCAGCTCCACAAGGTCGCGCTGCGGCTGCAGCGGGACAGTGCGCACCGTAAGCGTTCCCTTTTCCGCCAGCTCCGCCACCGTGACGGACTTTTGCTGCCGTGCCTCGGAGAACGAATACTTCAGCGGCGTGCCGCAGTAGCGCACCCGGCTGCCGCTCACGTTCTGCGGGCTGTGGATATGCCCCAGCGCGACATAGTCAAACGGCGCAAACACCGCAGCATCCACATTATCGCTTCCGCCGATGGTGAGCTCCTCGGACTCGCAGCGCACTGCGCCGGTGACAAACTGGTGCGTCACCAGCACGTTCCGGCGCGCGGGGTCAACGGGCATGTGCGCCACCGCGCAGGCGATCGCATCCGTATACGATTCGATCTCCGCCTCCGGAAACCAGCGCCGCACGTGCATCGGCTTCAAAAACGGCAGCAGAAACACATCCACCGGGCCATGCTCATCTTCGAGCGTGACAGGCCGAATCTGGCCGTCATAGACCGGCGAAAGATACACCTTGCTGCGGCGGACAAGCTGCGCCCCGAATGCGATCCGCTCCGGCGAATCGTGGTTGCCGCTGATGACGAACACGGACACAGCCCGCGCCGCAAGCTGCGCCAGAAAATCATCAAACAGCGCCACCGCCTCAGCCGATGGCGCTGCCTTGTCATAGACGTCCCCGGCGATGAGCACGCCGTTTGGCTGCTCATCGTCCGTGATGCGCAGAATCTGCGTCAGAATAAACGCCTGATCCTCCAGCAGGGAAAATTCATTCAGGCGCTTGCCCAGATGCAGATCCGACAGGTGCAGAAACTTCATACCGCCGCTCCCGTTTCGGTCAGATACTTCTGCCGGAGTGTCTCGCGCGCGTCCGGGCCGATCCCAAGCCGCTCCGCCAAAAACGCGTCGATGGAGCCATAGCGGGATTCGACGGAATCCCAAATCAGATTGATGTACGCTTCCTTCGCGCTGTCGAACGTGCGCAGGGCGTCGAGCGCGTCAGGGTCGCTCGTATAGCGCCGCGCCTCGGCAAGCATCCGCTCCGTATCCGGCGCAATCTGGATATTCGTCAGCAAATAGTCCTCCAGAATGGTCTTTCGGTCAACGCCCAGCGCGGAAAGGAGCAGGAGCGTCCCCACGCCGACGCGGTCCTTCCCCGCCGTACAGTGATAGAGCAGCGCGCCATCCGCATGGTGCAGCACCAGATCCAGAAAGCTGCGGTATTGCCCGATGCTGTAGTCATCCTCCACAAAAGGCGGATACAGCGAGGCCATATAATCCTCCGCACGCTTGCCGCAGGCGATTGCGGCGCGCACCATCGGCGGCACAGCGTTCGCTTCCTCCTCGCGCGTGATGCCAACAGCAAGCTCCCGGATGATCGGACAAATTACGTATTGTACACCCGGAAGCCTCACATCCGGCTTTTGCGTGCGCTCGCGCTCCGTGCGAAAATCGACCACCGTTTTCAGGTTCAGGTGCTGCAGGGTTTCCGCGTCCGCCGCCGTCAGCCGGGACAGCTCCCCGCTGCGCAGCAGCAGTCCCGGACGGATGGTTCGTCCGTCCGCTGTCCGCAGTCCGCCGAGATCTCTGGCGTTCGGCGCGCCGTGTAAATTCAGATTCATTCGTTTCTCACCGTATTCCAAATAGTTGTTTCCCGTTTTCCATCGTCTGCGCCGCGACCGCCTCCACGGACACGTCCCGGATGCGCGCGACCGTGGCCGCAATATAGGGCAGGTTGCGGGAGTCGTTGCGTTTGCCGCGGTTCGGCACCGGGGCAAGGTAGGGCGAATCCGTCTCCAGCAGAATCCGCTCCATCGGGCAGATGCGGATCACCTCCAGCGCGCGGACGGCGTTTTTGTATGTGATCGGCCCGTCAAAGCCGAGATACCAGCCGCGGCGCAGCAGTTCCTTTGCCATCTCCACGCTGCCGGAAAAGCAGTGGAACACACCCCGCAGCGCGGGATAGTCCCGCACGATCTCCAGCGAGTCGCCGTGTGCCTCGCGGTCGTGCACGATCACGGGCAAGTCCAGCTCCAGCGCCAGCTCGATCTGCGCGCGGAACATCTCCTTTTGCCGTTCGCGGTACGTGGTGTCCCAGTAATAATCCAGCCCAATTTCCCCGATGGCGCAGACCTTCGGTCGCTTTGCCAGCTCCCGGATGGCCGGGAGACTGTTCTCGTCCCAGCTTTCTGCTTCCTCCGGGTGCCAGCCGACGGCGGCATAGACGTGCGGATACTGTTGCGCCAATGCAACCGCGCGTCCGGAGCGCTCGGCATTGTCGCCGGGATCGACGACGAGCGTCACGCCACTTTCCGGCAGGGCGCGAAGCACCGCGTCGCGGTCGGCATCGAATTTGGAACTGTCATAATGTGCGTGCGTATCAAAATACATACTCCGCCCTCTCATTCGATCATTTGGAGGAAGGTCTCCTCGCTGATGATCTCGACACCGAGGTCGAGCGCTTTCTGGTACTTCGAGCCGGTGTTCTCCCCGGCCAGCAGATAGGACGTCTTTTTTGAGACGGAGGACGACGTTTTCCCGCCGAACCGTTCGATGATGGCGCTCGCTTCGTCGCGGGTAAAGCGCTCGAGCGCGCCGGTCAGGACGAAGGTCTTGCCCGCAAAGCGGTGATCGACCACCTGTTCCTTGGATCGGAAGCTGACGCCCGCCGCGCGCAGGAGCGAAAGCTGGTGCTGCGACTGCGGATCGGCAAACCACTCCCGCAAAAACCGCGCTGTCGTCGGACCGATATCCGGAATGGCGGTGAGCTGCTCCTCCGTTGCGTCCATGAGCGCGTCAAGCGTTTCAAAATGCGCGGCCAGCACCTTGGCCGCCTTCTGCCCCACCTGACGGATGCCGAACGCACACAGCAGCCGCGCCAGACCGTTTTCCTTGCTCTTTTCCAGGGCCTGCATCAGATTCTCCGCCGATTTTTCGCCCATCCGGTCGAGCGCCGCGACCGCCTGTGGTTCGAGGTAGTAAAGCTCCGCCGGGGAGCTGACCAGCCCCGCGTTGATGAGCGATTCGCACAGGGACACGCCAAGACCGTCGATGTCCATCGCGTCGCGGGAAGCAAAATGCGCAATGTTCCGCAGCCGCTGCGCCGGGCATTCCGCGCCCGTGCACCTCAGCGCCACGCCGTCCTCGTCGCGGACGATCGGCGCGCCGCACTCCGGGCAGCGCTCCGGCATATGAAACGGCACGGCGTCCGCCGGGCGCTTGTCCCGCACGACGGAGAGCACCTCCGGAATGATCTCGCCCGCCTTTTGCACCAGCACCGTGTCGCCGATGCGCAGATCGAGCTTATCAATGAAATCCTGATTGTGCAGCGTGGCATTCGTCACCGTCGTCCCAGCCAGACGCACGGGGTCAATGACAGCCTTCGGCGTCAGCACGCCGGTGCGGCCCACCTGCACTACAATATCCCGCACACGGCTCTCCTTTTTCTCCGGCGGGTACTTATAGGCCACCGCCCAGCGCGGGAACTTCGCCGTACTGCCAAGCGCTTCGCGCTGCGCCAGACGGTTGATCTTGATGACAGCGCCGTCGATGTCGAAGGGATAGGTCTCACGATTGTCACCGATCCACTCGATGCGCTTGCAGCAGTCATCCAGCGCGGCGCAGCGCTGATACGGCACGGTCGGAAATCCGAGCGACTGCAGGTAATCCAGCGTTTCGGCATGTGTCTCGAACACACGGTCGCCCGCGAATTGGAGATTGAAAATAATGATGTCAAGCTTGCGCTCCGCCGCGACCTTCGGATCCTGCTGGCGGACGGAGCCGGCAGCGGCGTTGCGGGGATTGGCCAGCAGCGTCTCACCGCGCACCTCACGCAGCGCGTTGATCTCCCGGAACACCTCGTGCGACATATAGACCTCGCCGCGCACGATCAGGTGCTCCGGCGCATCGGTAAGCGTCATCGGCAGGTTTCGCAGCGTGCGGAGATTTTCCGTCACGTCCTCGCCGACAAGCCCGTCGCCGCGCGTCGCGCCGCGGACAAACACGCCGTTTTCATATTCCAGCGACATGGACAGCCCGTCGATCTTCGGCTCCACAACATAGTCGTGCGCCTCCGGAATCGACACATCCATGCGTTCGCCAAAGGCGCGCAGCTCGTCAAAGGAAAACACGTCCTGCAAGCTCTCCAGCGGCACCTGATGGCGCACCTGTGCAAACGTGTTGAGCGCATAGCCGCCCACGCGCTGCGTCGGCGAATCCGGCGACTGATACTCCGGATGCGCCTGCTCCAGCTCCGTCAGGCGGCGCATCAGCGCGTCATATTCAAAGTCTGAGATCTCCGGCGCGTCCTTGACATAGTACAGCAGGTTGTGCTTTTCAATTTCCTTGCGCAGGGCCGCGATTTCGTTTTGTACATCCATTATGATTGCTCCACTTCAATATACGTTCCGGGCACGTCGCCCACAATGACAGTCTCAGCCAGAAGAACGTCCGTCTCCACCTCGACCGTGTTTTTCTGCCACGGGATCAGCACGTCGATCTCGACGTCCACGTGCAGATACAGCTGATATTTACTCTGGTTGATTGCCGCCGACGCCAGCTCGTTGTGATAATCCACCTGCGGCGTCGTCAGCATTAAAATCCGAACCGGCAGCGGCATTTCAAACCCCGAAATCAGATTGATTCCCAGCAAAGTCTCCAGCGGAATGTCCAGCTCCAACGGCCGGCCGTCGTCCGTCTTCATCGTGACGTCCAGAATTTCCGTCGTGATCTGGCTGATTTGATCCACATTGACGCTCAGCGCGGTAATGCGGCCGGACGCGTCAGTCTGAAAGGTATAATACTCGCCGCCGGCGACCTTCTCCATGACCTGATGCACCGTCGTATTGACCCGCTCCTGCACCAGATCGGAGGCCTGATTGACCGCCAGCTCCGTGATAAACGACAGCGTCTTCGATATAAAATGTGCCGCGCCGCCCAGCAGTGCCAGCAATAAGATTCCAACGATCAGCAGCTTTGCACTGCGCTGCCGGGGGCGACGGGGCGCGCGCCGCCATGGCCGCCGTGTGCAGTACATAGGCATCCCCCTCTGCCACCGTATGCACAGGGAGACAGAATTATGCCATTATTCCAGCGATTCGACAATCGCGCGGAAGGTATTGCCGCGCTCCTCGAAATTTTTGAATCGGTCGAACGACGAACACGCGGGCGAAAGCGTCACGATATCCCCCGGCTCCGCCAGCCGGTATGCCGTCTCCACCGCCGTGCGGAAATCGTCCTCGATCACAACCGGCAGCTTCTGCGCGTCGTAGTGCGCGTTTGCACGGATGGCGGCGGCAATGCGCTCTGCCGTCTCGCCGCAGAGCACCGCAGCCTTGGCGTGCAGGCAGATCTCGTCGCCCAGCGTGTCAAACGGGATGTGCTTATCGTGACCGCCCAGCAGCATGACCGGCGGCTTCGGCAGCGCGTGCAGTCCCGCAATGGCGCGCGTCGGGCTCGATGCGATCGAGTCGTTGATGAACCGCACGCCATGCAGCTCGCGGATGAACTCCATCCGGTGCGGCACGCCGGGAAACGTTTTTGCAACGGAAACGCAATCGTCACGCGCGATCATCCCGTCGAGCGCAGCGAAAGCCGCCATATAATTCTCCACATTGTGCGCGCCGGGAATGCGGATGCCGGCGGCGTCCATGATCTTCTCCACCGCGCCGTCGTGCGCGCGGCAGATGACGCCATCCTGCAGGAAAACGCCGTTCTCCACCGGCCCAATGCTGCTGAACAGACGGACTTTCCCTGGCGCACCTGCGGCAAACTCCGGCGTGTGTGCGTCCTTCGCATTCAGCACCAGCACTGCATCCGGGTGCTGATGGAGATAAATATTCTGCTTTGCAGAGACGTAGTCCTCCAGATTCGGATGAACGTCCAAATGGTTCGGAGAGATGTTCGTAATAATCGCAATATCCGGCGCACACATCATGCTGTGGAGCTGGAACGAGCTCAGCTCCAGCACAGCGATATCGTCCGGCCGGATGTCCGGCACGCGGCAAAACAGCGGCGTGCCGATATTGCCGCCGAGGTGGACGGTGTATCCCGCAGCCCGGAGCAGCTCCGCTGTGACGGTGGAGGTCGTTGTCTTACCGTCGCTGCCCGTAATGGCAATGATTCTGCAGGGGCAGAGCGCGCAAAACGCCTCCATCTCCGACGTGAGCACCGCGCCGCGCGCAGCCGCCGCTGCAAGCTGCGCTACATTCGGCAGCACGCCCGGCGTGCGGAAAATTACGTCAAAATCCAAATGCTCCAAATAGTCGTCGCCAAGAATGAGCTTGCCGCCCTTCCTTTTGACCTCATTGCCGATCTCGCCCAGCGCATCGCTGCTGCGCTTGTCGCACACGGTCACATCACAGCTGTTTTCCAAAAGCAGCCGCACCAGCGGCGTATTGCTCACGCCCAGCCCGATCACGCCGATGCGCTTTCCTTTCAGGCTGCCGATATAATCGTTGAAATTCATCGGAATCACTCCCCTTATCTACCTGATTATACTTCCCATTTTCCCTGAATACAAGAAAATATATTTTGAAACCTGTTGATCCGCTCAGGCCTGCATGGGGAGGGTCTGGGCGGGGATTGGTTATTCCCTCCCAGTAATTTCAATCTTTTTCTTCGGTCCATGCCTCATGGACCGAAGAAATTGTAAAGGGAAGACAAAAAATGTCTTCCCTTTACGAAAATATGTTTTCTTCCGCTTGACTATCACAGGCCAGATGGGTAAAATAGTCGGGCGAGCAGGCCGAGCAGCCGCGGGCACAAGCCGAAAGGCTGTGCGTGAGGAAAGTCCGGGCTCCACAGGGCAAGGATAACGGGTAACACCCGCCAGGGGCGACCCTCGGACAAGTGCAACAGAAACAAACCGCCCGAGCGATCGGGTAAGGGTGGAAAAGTGAGGTAAGAGCTCACTCGCCGGCTGGAGACAGTGCGGCGCTGTAAACTCTATCCGGAGCAACACCGCGGAGGGACATACGGCCGGCCCGGCCGTCCCATGGAGGTGGCTGGAACGCACCGGCAACGGTGCGTCTAGATAGATGGCTGCTTAAGACAGAACCCGGCTTACAGACCCGCTCGTATCATAAAAAAGCTTCCGTCCCGGATCAAATCCACGACGGAAGCCTTTTTATTTATTCTTTCGTAAGAAACTGCTGCGTTTGTTTTACGCCAATAAGAATTGCCTCCACAAACAGAGAAATAGAAATTCCAAGGAGGATATACCTTGCCGGCATTAAAGAAGCATTGTATCTGCCAAATGCGAACGTCATTGCGTATATCATTACATTTCCCATATACAAAATTGCAAGGAACAGAATCTGCTGTCGGTTTCTTTTCAGCACAAGTGCCGCAATCACTGCGCAAACACATAGAATGGTGTTCAATCTCTGCAAATTCGAAACAGTATCAGCTGAGACATAAAATGCATTATCCCAATAGAAAGTGTCATTTATAATTGACAATGGTTTTAGAAACCCATAGGAATATATCAGGCTTTTCATGTCGCGCTCTGCCCACACCCGGAGTCTATAATTTGCTTTTATCCCATCGCTCCTCAAGTCGATGTATTTGGAATATTGCGGGAGTACATTGCCGTTCTCATCATAATATTGCGCATACTTTTCTTTGACAACATCTGTTACATTTGTTTCGTAATCTAGACTCTCATCAGTTGGGTATCGAATTCCCTGATATGTTCCGAGCAATGTCGGATTCCCCGCGCCATAGGTCAGTGGAATAAAAGCGTCAAATTGCTTCATGTTCCGAGCGCACCAAGGAATTTCAAAGCAAAGAACGGCGCAGGCAACAATTACAATTTGTTTGAGTAATTTTTTCCTGTCATATTTCACAATTAAAAGATACACCATTGCAAATAACGGATAAATTGCAATATTTGCTTTCAGCATAAGCCCCGTCATATATGCTATCAGGCATCCCCAAAATGAAATATTGTCCTGCCTTTTCCCCATTCTGAGCGTGAAATAAATCATGGCCGCAAAGCTACACATAAAAGGAGTCTCTGTGAGAATCAGATTATCCATCCACGCAAACTCGGCTCCAAACAAAGGCAGCGATGCAACTACGCCACACCATTTTGGTGCAAACATACAGACACTCCTGTAAATGAACCAAGCTGTTAAAGTTCCCCAAATAATCCAAAGGAGTTTCAACGCCGCCCACAGCAACTTGCCCTCTCCAAAAACAAGCACAAACGCCCCTATGAGCCACGTCATGCCAGGCATGATTTGCGCACTTGGATACTCACCGTGCATGGACACTACGCCCGTCTTTGCAAACGTGATACCACTTATGACATAGCTCATATCATCGCTATCCAGTGTATAGGTGAGTCCGAGATGATACAAAAGCAATACCCGCTCGATGAACAGCACTGCCATCAAAATTAAAATTGCTTTATGCTCGTGTAAAAAAGTGCGAAAGTTAGATTTGCCGTGCGTTCCCTGTAAGCTAGTCATGTTTGCACTCACTTTCTTGCTTATGTTGATCAAGCGTAGTCAACGCCAACTCCTGTATCAGTTTTTCTATTTGTATCGTTTGCTTTGATAATGCTATAGTTTGCCGGAATACCAGCATAAAAAGCATAATCAAGGCCACGAAAAAGACAAAATTCGATGGCGTTTCAATGCCAAGCGCTCGGCTAAGGTATATTGCGATTTGAGGGAAAATCGCCAGCAGTAGCATCATGATTGCCATGAGCATCCATAGTAAAGAATCTTTCAATAGCAGTTTTTTTGAATGCACTGTTTTTAAGACAAAAATAAAGAAAAGTATAGAAATCAAAAACAAAAACAATCTCAGTTGAACATTCATCTCTACACCTCACTTCCACCAATACTGGTAATTAGAATGGCAAGCGAAACTTTTATCATATACAAACATGATTTCCATGTACGAATTGAAGACTGTCCGCCAGTCCTAGGCTTCATTTTAGCCGGTATCTCCCGAATTCGATATCCTTGCAAAGCGAGTTGCACAATAGATTCCGGTTCAGGATAGTCCTGCGGATAATCAGAGTCAAACTGCTTAATCACTTTTTGGGATGCCGCACGGTAACCTGACGTACAATCCAAAATCCGATTTCCCGTAGTAAGTCGAATCAAGAATGATAAAATATGTATTCCAACTCTACGCATCTTCGTAGATTGAAATGTTTTATTCTCATCTACAAACCGTGAACCAATGACCAAGTCGGCATCTTGGAGCGCATCCAGTAAATCCGGGAGGCTACTAATGTCATGCTGCCCATCGCCGTCAAATTGTACCGCCGCGTCATAGTTATGACGGTTGGCATATCGGTAACCAGTTTGCACAGCCGCGCCAATTCCCTGATTACAGACATGGCTGACTACACGGAAGCCGTTTTCTTTGCAAACATCTAAAGTATGGTCAGAAGACCCGTCGTTGATAATCAGGTAATCAAGTTTAACCTCACTCTGCAGACCATTAAAATCAATAATTTGACGTACAGTATTAGCAATGTTATCCTCTTCATTATACGCAGGAATAATCATAAGTACACGCATAAAACTTTCTCCATGGAACATTATTTTTTCTATCTCTCATATCCTATACGTTTTTTGCCGAAAAAGTCACGCTTATTAATAGACATTCCCGATTGAAATTTCAAAAATTCCGGGTTATACTAAAAACATCTCGAATAAACTTGAATGGACTCCTTTTTTAGGATTATACGCCTATGGAAAAACAAAATCAATATCCATACAACAGCCGATTTAAGAAACTATTTCAGAAATTCGCAAAGCTGATAAAATTTGCACTCTCTTCTGGACTCAGCTTTCTTATTGATTTCAGCTTATACGCATTGTTTCTGAAGGTCACCAACGGACTCGCACACAGTCTCATCGTAAGCAATATTTCCGCCCGTATTATCAGCAGCAGTGTAAATTATATTGTAAACCGGAACCTTGTTTTTTCTCATAAGGGCAACATGGCAAAGAGCGCACTCGAATACTTCGCCCTTGCAATATTTATACTGTTCGCTAATACCATTCTGCTTAGTATTCTTGTGAATCATTTCGGAGTCAAAAAGTTAGTAGCAAAACTATTGGTAGAAGCAACTCTATTCATAATCAGTTGGACTATACAACGTTTTGTGATCTTTCGAAATCGCAACAACACCGATGACTGAATTTTTCCCAAATAAGTCCATTCCCCAAAATGTTCCGTCCCGTGAAAGCTTTCTCACGCTCCCCAGTTGTGCCAAACTTCTTGATTATCATAACAAAAATGAGGTAATTAGTATAAAAACTAACTACCTCATTTAATACTTTTATCAGGGAAAAGCCCGGGAAGCTTACTCTTCCCAGTTGTGCCAGACGTTCTGGACATCGTCGTTGTCCTCGAACATATCCAGCATCTTCTGCAGATTTTTAAGATTGTCCTCGCCGGTGACCTGCACGGTGTTCTGCGGGACCATTTCCACCTGTGCAGAGAGCAGCTCATAGCCATGCTGCGTCAGGTATTCCGCCACCTCGGTGACAGCGTCCGGCCCGGTATAGACGGTGAACACATCCTCGTCGGGCACGAAATCGTCCGCGCCGCCTTCCAGCGTATCTTCCATGACTTTGTCCTCGTCCAGCTCCCCGTCCTCGTTGTTGATGACGATGACGCCCTTTTTGTCGAACGACCAGGACACGCAGCCGGCCGCGCCCATATTCCCGCCGTATTTGTCGAAATAATGGCGCACCTCCGATGCGGTACGGTTGCGGTTATCTGTCATGGTTTCCACAATGATTGCAACGCCGCACGGGCCGTAGCCTTCATATGTGATCGACTCAAAATTGTCCGTATTGCCGGCGCCGAGCGCCTTTTCGATCGTGCGCTTAATGTTATCATTCGGCATGTTGGCGGCCTTCGCCTTCGTGATGACGGCTGCCAGGCGGGAATTGTTCGCGGGGTCTCCGCTTCCGCCCTCTTTAACGGCAACGATCATTTCACGAGCGATCTTGGTGAACGCCTGCGCACGCTTGGCGTCCTGCGCGCCCTTGGTTTTCTGTATATTATGCCACTTGGAATGTCCGGACATGGTTCCAACTCCTCTTGTCAAAAATGCTCTACATAGTGTAGCACACTCTTTTCCGCGTGGCAAGAAAAATTCCACAGATTTGCCGGGAATCTATGCTCTGGTCTTGGGAATCAGCAAAAATTGCGGCATTTCACAGTCTTCCGCGCCGTCGCCCAATCCGTTGACGGCCCGGATGGTCTCGACGCTGGAGCAATAGCGCTTTGCCAGCTCCCAGAGCGAACATGCCGCGTCAGGCCGAACAACGGTCAGCGACGGGAGACTGTCGAACGCAGTCGGATCTTCACCGCAGGTAATCTCCGAGACCTGCCGCAGTTTTTGCTCCTGCACCGCAAACGCCTCGATCGTCACCGGTACGCGCACGGAAACGGCGCCCACCGTCATGGCAACATACGGCTCCTCCAGCCGCGCCGCGGCGATTTCGACCCGGCCATCTGTGACAATCGGCTGCGAAAAGCGAATTTCCTTATGGACTGCTGAAATTGTCCCGTCCGCCGATGTGAGCAGCACTGTAACCGAAAGACTCCCGGAAACGGCGCCGTCCTCCACCGCAGCCGACTGCAGCGCGCACCGGCTGCCGCAGACAGAAAGGCCTTCCCCGGTGACCTCAACGGCGTCCTCCGCCACCGCGCGAACCGGCTCCATCAGCGAAACCTGAATGACCGGCTGCTCCTGCATGGCGAGCTGGAGCTGCACCGCATTGCTGTAAGCGTCAGAGACGCAGGTCGCCTCTACTTCCGCCAGACACACCGTCTGCGCCACAAGATGGTACTCCGCCTGCAGCCCGCCGTGTGCGCCGAGCGATCCGGAAACCTCCTGATACGCCGCCGTGAGCTGCACACGTGTGCGCACATGGCTCAGCTCACCGTCCGCGCCGGACTCAATCATCTGCGAGAACGGCGTTTCAAACACTTCCGTCACCGGTATGGCCCGCTCCGCCTGCCGGTAGAGCGCCGTGGTGACGACCTTCCCTTGCAGGATCACCTTGCTGCCGACGATCTTTTGCTCGTCAAGCTGCACCGTCTCCGTGTGGCTCAGAAGCTGATCGTTTTCCGGGCGCGCGAGGCGGAAGGGGTGTTCCTCGGAAATGGTGAACGTCTTCTCCTCCACCGCAACCGGCGCATGAAACCGGTGCGAGACACAGTTGGTAAAGATCTTCTGCTCCCCGCACGCCACGCCGCCAGCCAGCTCCATCGTTCCGGCACGGTAAGCGCGCAGATGCACGCTCAGCCGCGCCCGCGTGCGCACCTTGCGGGAGTTGACGATCTGTGATTCCAGATCCGACACCGTGCACACGGCAAACGGGCGCACATCGGGAGAGAGCGTTTCCGCGCTGACGCTCATTTTCACGGGCAGCTCCACCGGGAAGCTGCAGATTGCGCCGGTCTGCTCCTCCGTGTAGCACACGCTGGCATTGATGCACCCTTCAATGTCCGCGTTCTTTTCCGAAAAGTCCAGCTTCCAGAGAGAAAAGGAGCCCTCTGTCATCAGCAGGGCGCCGACGTCCGCCAGCGCATCCGGAACCACGAAATCGGCGCTGCAGGTTTCCTCCGCAGTCCGATCCAACACCTTTTCATACACCATCTGTTTCTGCTTTTCCAGTTGCAATTCCATACCAGACGCTCCTTGTCATTTTTGTACATCCTTATGCCGGACGTGCCGCGCTTATTCGCGCACGAACAGCTTTCGGAAGCACTTGGAGAGGAACGCGGGCATTTTCCATACTACGATTCTCATTTTGTCACTCCTTCTTTAACATCGGACGAACCAGACCCCGGCGGCAATGAGCACAACGCCCAGAATGAACCACCAGAACCCGGCCGGTAAAATCATACTCAGAATAATGAGGATGCCGACAACGATGCAAAAGATGCCGAGCAGACACCGAATCCGCCGCCGTTTATACATACAAAAACCGCCCTTCGCATCCAGATACTCCTTACATCTTATGCGAAGGGCGGCTTTCATGTTCCGCTTCAGGGCTTCTTTTTTTCCCATTCATGGGTATTTTGTGCGATCTCATAGAGCTTTGCGTAGCTCTGGTGGCGTTCCGGCGCAATCTTCCCCGCCGAGAGCGCCTCCAGCACGGCGCAGCCCGGCTCATGCAAATGCGCGCAGTCGGAAAACCGGCACTGCCCGATGTACGGGCGAAATTCCCGGAACGCATACTGGAGATTTTCACAGGAGATCGGCTCGATCATATCGACCTCGAACGACGCAAAGCCAGGCGTATCCGCCACATAGGTCTCTTCACCGAGTGCGTACAGCTCCACATGACGGGTCGTATGTTTGCCGCGGCCGAGCTTTTCGCTCACAGCGCCGGTCTGAATCTGCAGCTCCGGCATCAGGCGGTTGAGAATGCTGGACTTGCCCACGCCGGAGTTGCCGGTAAACGCACTGGTCTTGCCGCGGATCGCATCGCGCAGCGCGTCCATGCCGAGGCCGGTCGCGGCGCTCGTTCGGATCACACGGCAGCCTGCGGTGTGGTAAATCTCATACAGCCGCTCGGCCGGGTTCAGGTCGCATTTGTTCAGACAAATCACTGCCTCGCATCCGGCATTTTCCGCGATGGCCGCGACACGGTCGATCAAAAACGGATCGGTCACCGGGTTGACTGCGGCGGCAAACATCACGATCTGATCAACGTTCGCCACAGCGGGACGGATGAAATAGTTGCGCCGCTCCAGCACGGCATCGACGCGCCCTTTCCCCTGTGCATCCACCGTCACCTCCACGCGGTCGCCCACCAGTGGACTGAAGCCGTCGTGCCGGAAGCGGCCTCTGGCCTTGCATTCCACAATGGAATCGCCGACGCTGACGGTATAAAACCCGCTCAGGGATTTGATGATGACGCCTTGTGCCATAGCTGTCCCGCTCCTGTTTTACGGCTCCGCCGTGTCAGCCGGACCGGTGGAGACCCAAATATAAATTTTCGAAAATTCCGCAATGTCAGAATATGCTGTCGCGCTCTGCTTGAACACCGTTCCGGCGGGGGCGTCATTGGCCTCCTTATATGCGCCGCCGAAGGTGAGACCATTGCTCTCAATGCGTGCGATCGCGGCGGATTCCGTGAGATTCGTAAGATCCGGCATCGTCACGGTATGCAGCTCCGGACCGCCGCTGACGGCAAGATACACCGTGGAACCGGCGGCCAGACTCTCGCCCGGCGCGGGATCAACGCTGATGACGTAGTCCTTCGTCACGCTGGTAGAGGCCTGAATCTCCGTCTGGACAAAGAACCCCGCCTCCCGCAGCTCCTGCGTCGCTTCCCGGTAGTCCCAGTTAATCACATAGGGAACCTCCGTCATGACCACACCGGTGCTGACCGTGAGCTGCACGTCGATGCCCTCAGAGACGACCATCATGCTCTTGCCCGCCTCCGGATCCTGGCGGATGACGACGCCCTCCTGCACTTTCGGGTCTACCGTATACACAACCGTGAAGTGGAACTTGTCATATTCCTTGCTGTTGACGATATCCTCATAGGGCTTGCCCATAAAGTCCGGAACGTCAACCCGCTCCGCCACGCTGAACAGATCCTGCAGCATATACTCCCACAGGAACACACACAGCCCAATCACGACCACGCTGACCGCAAACAGCCCCGTAAAGAAGCTGACGCGCTTTGCGCGCTTTCGGCGGCGGGCATACTGCTCGTCCGTCAGCTCCTTCGAGACGCCAAAGAACGGTTCCCGTTCCTGATGGCGCGCGCGGCGCTCGGCACGCTCAGCATCAATGCGGCGCTGATTCTGCGCTTTCTTGAACGCGTCCAGATCGGACAGCATCTCGGCAGCCGACTGATAGCGCCTGGAAAGGTCGGCGTTCATCGCCTTGATCGTGATGCGCTCCAGCTCCTCCGGAATGGAGTCGTTGCTTTCGCGCGGCGGGGGCGCAGTGCCGGAAATGTGCTTCAGCGCGATTTCCTCCGGCGTGTCCGCGTCATACGGCAGGCGGCCGGTGAGCATCTCGTACATCACAACGCCCAGCGAATAGAGGTCGCTGCGGGCGTCGGCGTCCAGCCCCTTGGCCTGCTCCGGAGCGATGTAGTGCACCGAGCCGATGGCCGTCCCCGTCCTGGCCTCTTTGATGTTCTCCAGCGCGGCGATGCCGAAGTCGGCGACCTTGACCACGCCGTCCTTGTCGATCATGATGTTCTGCGGCTTGATATCGCGGTGGACGATGCCGTGCTCATGCGCGTGCTGCAGCGCCTTGCAGATTTGCGTTGCGAAAAACAGCGTCTCCTGCCAGCCCAGAGGCCCCTTCTCGGCCATATACTGCTTGAGCGTGACGCCTTCCAGCAGCTCCATGACAATATACTCCAGATCGTCGGAGTGGCTGACGTCGTACACCGCAACGATATTCGGGTGCGACAGCATGGCAACAGCCTGCGCCTCCGTCTGAAACCGGCTCTTGAGCTCCTCATCCTGCGCCATGTTCTCCCGCAGAATTTTGATGGCGACATAGCGGTTCAGCCGGTGACACAGCGCTTTATAGACAACGGACATGCCGCCGCTGCCGATAACTTCGAGAATCTCGTAGCGGTTGTCGAGCATTTGCCCAATGTATTTGTTCTTTGATTGATCCATATGCATCCTCCCAAGAGGCCGTATCTCAGCACAGCAGCATTACCAGCGCATCATGAGCGCCGCCGTCACATTGTCGCGCGCGCCGCCGCAGAGCGCATGCTGAATCAGGCGGCGGCACACCTTTTCCGGACTGCGGGCGGAGCGGCAGAGCCGGTACAGTGTCTCGTCCGTCAGCGCGTTCGACAGCCCGTCCGAGCAGAGCAGCAGCCGCTCGCCGGGATGGAGCCGGACGGTAAACCCATCCGCACGCACCTGCGCATCCACGCCCAGCGCACGGGTAATGAAGTTCTTTTTCGGATGGTTTCGCGCCTGCGCGCGAGTAAGCTCGCCGTGGTCGATCATGTCCTCAACCAACGAGTGGTCCTTGGTGATCTGCACGATGCCCCGCCGCGTGATCCGATACGCGCGGCTGTCGCCGACGTTGAGGATCTGCGCCACACCGCCGCGAACCGCCGCAGCCACGATCGTCGTGCCCATACCCGCGCACTCCGTATTCGAGCACGAGTATTGATACACCACGCGGTTGGCTTCCGCGCAGGCGTTTTGGAGCAGTGCCGCGAGATCGGGCCGGCGTTCCGTGCTGCGCAGCAGGCTTTTGCGAAAGTCCGCCATAAAGGCCGACACCGCCAGCTCGCTCGCCAGTCTGCCTCCGTGAATGCCGCCCATGCCGTCGCACACCACGGCGGCCAGACAGCCTTTGGAGCGGATCTCCGTCACCAGAACGCAGTCCTGATTTTCCTTCCGGACGTTTCCTTTGTCCGTCAGCGCATAGCTTTTCATGCTTTTCCTCAACTCCCCCGGCGTTACGCCCGGTTTTCAGCCACTTTCTTCCGGAGCTGGCCGCACGAAGCGTCCACGTCGCTGCCGAGCCGGCGGCGCACCGTTACGTTCACACCCGCCTCCTCCAGAATGCGGATAAACGCTTTCATATGCTCCGGCGTGGACGGGGCAAACTGCCGCTCCTCCACGTGATTGAGCGGGATCAGATTGACATGCGCACACACGCGCCGGGCATGCTGCGCAAGCAGTTTTGCGTGGTACGGCGTATCGTTCACGCCGTCGATCATCGCGTATTCAAACGAGATGCGCCGCCCGGTCTTTTCGTAATACCGGCTGCACGCGGAAATGAGCTGCTCCACGCCGCGCCCGCGGTTGGCGGGCATGATCCTGGAGCGCGTCTCATCGTCCGGCGCGTGCAGCGAGACCGACAGGGTCAGCTGCAGATTCAAGTCTGCCAGCTCGTCAAACCGCTCGGTCAAACCGCAGGTGGAGAGCGAAATATGCCGCATACCGATATTCTCACCATCCGGGTGGTTGACCAAACGCAGAAAGCGGATCACGTTGTCGAAATTGTCCAGCGGCTCGCCGATGCCCATGAGCACGATGTTTGAAATCTTCAGTCCAGATTCCCGCTCGGAATACAGCACCTCGTCGAGCATTTCCGAGCTTTCCAGCCCGCGGATGAGGCCGCCGATGGTCGAAGCGCAGAACGCGCAGCCCTGCCGGCAGCCGACCTGCGAGGAGATGCAGATGGTGTTACCGTGGCGGTACTGCATCACAACGGTCTCCACTGCGTTGCCGTCCGGCAGCTCCCAGAGATATTTGATCGTGCCGTCGATAGCGGAAACCTGTTTGCGGAGCATTTTGAGCTTTGTGATGAAAAATTCCCGCTTCAGCGTTTCGCGCAGCTTTTTGGATACGTCCGTCATCTCGTCGAACGACTCCACGCCGCGCGCGAGCCACTGAAAGATCTGCTTAGCCCGATACTTCGGCTCCCCCAGCTCCGTCAGTGCGGCAGCAATCTCGTTGGGGAGCATCGCTTTGATGTCTCTCATATCCGTTTCCTCAGCTTACAGATGAAAAATCCGTCCGTTTCATGCAGATGCGGCCAGAGCGTACACATGCCGTCCGGCGCGTCCACGCCCGCAGCCGAAAACGGCTCCAGTGCAAATTCCGGACGACCGGCCAAAAACGCGCGAACCACGTCCTCGTTTTCCCGTTGCCGAACCGTGCACGTGGAATACAGCAGCACACCTCCGGGTCTTACACAGCCGGCCAATCCGCTCAGGATCGCGCTCTGGATTTCCGGCAGGTGTTCCAACTCCGCCGGGTCTTTGTAGCGGATCTCGGGCTTCTTGCGGATCACACCCAGCCCGGAGCACGGCACGTCCGCCAGCACGACGTCCGCGCTTTCACGCAGGCTTCCGAGCGGCGTTCGTGCGTCCATCGCGGTGGTTTCCAGAATCGAGATTCCCAAACGCTGCGCGCTCTCGCGCACGCGCTTGAGCTTGTTTTCGTGAATGTCGCAGGAACGGACGCTTCCCCGCCCCTGCATTTGAACAGCGGCGCTGAAGCTCTTCCCGCCAGGAGCGGCGCAGGCATCAAGCACGCGCATCCCCGGTTGCGGATCGGCCGCCAGAACGGCCATTTTTGCCGCTGCGTCCTGTACATAAAACCACCCGTCCCGGAAGGCGTCGCTCGCAGCGAGATTTCCGCCGCCGCAAACCAGCGCGTCCGGCAGGTGCTCGTGCGTCCGCACGGCAAAGCCCTGGCCTTGCAGACTGCTTTGCAGCGTTTTCACATCCGTTTTCAGGGTGTTGGTCTGGATGCAGACCGGCGCCGGCGCATTGTCGGCGCGCAGCGCAGCCTCGGCAAAGGCGTACCCATGCGCCGCGATCCACTCCTGCACGAGCCAGAGCGGATGGCTGTATTTTGTGGCGAGATACTCCGCCGTCCCCTTTCCGGGGATTTCAGGCAGGCTATCCCTGTGCTCGGCGATACGCCGCAGCACGGCGTTCACCAAGCCGGACGCCCGCGCGCAGCCGCTGCGCTTGCAGAGCGCCACGGCTTCGTTTACCGCCGCGCTGGGCGGAACCTTGTCCATCAGCAGAAGCTGATACGCCGATATACGCAGCAGATCGAGTACCTTCGGTTCCAGCTTCTTCGGCGGCGTTGTGGAAAACGCCGCGATATAAAAGTCCAGCAGCGCAAGATTTTGCAGCGTTCCATAGCAGATGCGGGACGCCAGCGCCGCGTCGCGCGCATCGAGCTGCGCCTTGGCGATCACGCTTGCGAGCGCCGCATCCGACCACGCGCTGTTTTTTCTCCACTTTTCCAGAGCGGCCAGCGCCGCTTCGCGGGCAGTTGCTGCCATCGTCATTCCTCAATTTGCATCGGATGGCCGAGCAGATAGTCTGCCGCGCGCATCCGTTTCTTTCCCGGCGCCTGCAGCTCGGTGATGCGGACGGTCTCCCCGCCCGCGCAGGCGACCGTAATGCCGTCCTTCCCGGCGGAGACGATGCTGCCGGGGGCGCGCGCCGTTTTCCGCTCGGCATATTCCACGCGGAAAATTTTGAAATTCGTCCCGCCCAGCTCCGCCGTAGCAACCGGCCACGGGCACAGGCCGCAGACGTGCTTGACGATCTCGCGCGGCGTGCGGTTCCAGTCGATGGGACACAGGCTCTTATCCAGCGGCCGGGTGTAGGTCGCCCTGGCATGCTCCTGCGGCGTGCGCGGCGCGGTGCCCGCTTCGATCGCGCGCAGCGTGCGCGTGAGCAGCGCAGCGCCCATCTCCGCCAGACGGTCGAACAGCTCACCCGCCGTCTCATACGCGCCGATCTCGGTTTCGTCCGTGAAGATCACGTCGCCGGTGTCCATTTCCCGGTCGAGATACATGGTCGTCACGCCCGTGCGCGCATCGCCGTTGAGCACCGCCCACTGGATGGGCGCGGCGCCCCGGTACTGCGGCAGCAGCGAGCCATGCACGTTGATCGCACCGTGCTGCGGCACAGCCAGAATCTCGTCCGGCAGGATCTTTCCGTACGCCACAACGACGAGAATATCCGGCCGGAGGCTCTGAACCTGCTCCAAAGCCGCGCCGTCGCGCATTTTTTCCGGCTGGAACACCGGGATGCCCGCCTGCAGCGCCAGTTCCTTAACCGGGCTTGCCGTGAGCTTCATGCCGCGATTTTTGGGCTTATCCGGCTGCGTAAATACGCCGACCACATCAAACCGCTCGTCCAGCAGACGGCGGAGCGAAACCTCGGCAAAGTCCGGCGTGCCCATGAACACGATTCTCATCCGGCTCAATCCTCCGCCTGCTGCAGCTCTTCCGGATCGAGCATCCGGATGGCCTTCGTGGTGAACAGCCTGCCCTCCAGATGATCCAGCTCGTGGCAGAAGGCGCGCGCCGTCAGCCCATCGCCCTCGACCTCAAAAAAGTTGCCGTAGCGATCCTGCGCGCGCACCTTGACGTGATCCGGCCGCGTGACGATGCCGAACTGCTCCGGAATGCTCAGGCATCCCTCCGCACCGGTCTGCTCGCCGGAGGCCTCAATGATCTCCGGGTTCACAAGCTCGATCATGTATTCGTCCTCGTCCTCGGCCACGTTCGTCTCCAGCACGATGACGGCGCGGCGCAGCACGCCGACCTGCGGCGCGGCGAGTCCCACGCCGTTGGCGTGCGCCAGCGTCTCCTTCATATCGTCGAGCAGGGTATGCAGACGGGCGTTAAACTCCGTCACCGGGCGGCAGTGTTTTTCCAGCACCGGGTCGCCTTTTTTTACGATCATTCTCTGTGCCATAACGATTCTCCTAATCAAACGGGTTGTCGTCCGCAAAAACGGACACGTCCCGAAATTTTTTATCCGTATTGCAATACATCACAATGTTTGCCACCGTCTGCCGCAGAACGCGCGTCTCCCTGCAGTAAAGCGTGACGCGGTAGCGGAAGCGGTTGTTCACGCGCACAACCGGCAGCGGCGCCGGGCCGAGGATCTGGGCTTTGCCGTGTGTTTCCCGCTGCAGATAGTCGCGGATATATGCGCAGCAGCGCAACACCGCGCTCTCGTTCAGGCCGGAGACCGTCACCGTCAGAATCTCGCAGAACGGCGGCGTGCTGTGCAGTCTGCGCAGCGCGATCTCCGAGCGGTAAAATGCCTCATAGTCTTGCGCAGCGGCCTGCAAAATCGTCTGATTTTCCGGTGTGAACGTCTGGATCACGGCGCGCCCCGGCGCCTCGCCCCGGCCGCTGCGGCCGATCACCTGCGTGATGAGCGAAAACGTCCGCTCGTTCGCGCGGTAGTCGCCAACGTACAGGCTTTGATCCGCCGAGAGCACGCCCACGAGCGTCACACGGTCGAAATTCAGCCCCTTGGCGATCATCTGCGTGCCGATCATGATCGGAATGTTTTCCCGGGAAAAGCGGCTGAGCAGCTTTTCGTGGGAACCGGCCATGGCGATCGTATCGGCGTCCATCCGCAGCGTTTCCACGCCCGGAAACAGGTCATGGAGCTCTTCCTCAATCTTTTGCGTACCGTCGCCGATGTAGCGCAGCGTACCGCCGCAATCAGGGCAGTGCTCGCCCACATGCCGGCGATAGCCACAGTGGTGGCACTGGAGCGTGCGGTTGCTGCTGTGGTAGGTCAGACTCACGCTGCAGCGGGGACACGCATACGTAAAGCCGCAGTCGCCGCAGGTGACGAGCTTGCTCGCCCCGCGCCGGTTGAGAAACAAAATGCTCTGCTCCCCGCGGGCGAGGTTTTCTTCCAGCTCCTGCCGCAGCACGGAGCTGATGGAGCCAAGGTTGCCCTGCCGCAGCTCGCGTTTCATATCTACAATGCGGACTTCCGGCAGCGCCTGCTCGTTGAACCGCCCCTTGATCTCAAAATAATGATAATTCCCGCTCTCCGCCTGATAGCGGCTCACCACGTCGGGCGTAGCGGAACCGAGCAGCAGCAGCGCATTGCTTTGCACACAGCGGAACTTTGCCACGTCGCGCGCGTGGTAGCGCGGGGTGTTTTCTGATTTATACGTCTCCTCCTGCTCCTCGTCGAGAATCAGCAGGCCGAGATTCACAGCCGGTGCGAATACCGCGCTGCGGGTGCCGATGATGACGCGCGCGCTCCCGCTGCGGATGCGCTTCCACTCGTCGTACCGCTCGCCGATGGAAAGCCGGCTGTGCAGCACGGCGACCTGATCGCCGAAATAGGCGGAAAACGTCTGGATCATCTGCGGCGTTAGCGCAATTTCAGGCACCAGAAGGATGGACGAGGCACCGCAGCGCAGCGCATCGTCGATCAGATGCAGATACACCGTCGTTTTGCCGCTGCCGGTCACACCGAAAAGCAGCGCCGCATTCGCCTGCGGCTGCTCCAGCAATTCGCGCAGTCCTGTATACGCGCGCTGCTGCGTCTCCGTCAGCGCCGGAAGCGGCTGAAGCTCCCCCTCAAACCGCACCGGACGGCGAAACGCCGGTTCCGCATCAAGCTGTACCAGCTCCTTTTTCACAAGTGCGTTCAGGCTCGCCATGGACGCGCCGGTGAACAGGCAGACCTCCCGTGCCGGGGCACGCCCCACGGTACACAGCAGATCCAGAATCGCCGCCTGCTGCGGCGCTTTTTTCCGACAGCGGCGCACTTCTTCCTGTGCGTCCTCCGCCGGGAGATTCAGCCCGGCATAGACCGTCTCCTTGTCCTTCACGCGGCGCTTTTCCGTGCCTTCCACGCACAAAACGCCCTCTTTGACCAGCGCGTGCAGCGCGTTTGCAGGGTCTTCCCCGCCGAACGCCGCCTGCAAATCCTCCAGATTGCAGCTTCCGCCGTGGGCAAATACGGTTTCCAGCGCGAGCCTGCGCGCTTTTGATCTCCCGCACGCTTCGAATGCCGTGTCCCGCTCCATTCCTTCCGAGACGCGGTAGACCGTGCGGATCTGAAACCACACGCCCGCCGGGAGAATGGCCTTGACCGCGTCATAGACCGTGCAGAAAAACCGGTCGTGCATCCAGACGGCCAGCCGGATCTGCTCTGCCGTGAGCACCGGTTCAGCGTCGAGCGCCTTCAGCACTGCTTTGAGCGTCGGGGCGTCCTCCCCGCTGCACACCGACAGCACAACGCCCTCACAGGGGCGGTTTCCTCTCGAAAACGGGACGATGACCCGGCAGCCGGGCTTCACGCCCTCCAGACCGGGCGGGAGCTTGTAGGAGAACGGCCGGTCAAACGCGAAGGTCGCCGCAGAGACCGCGATCTTTGCAATCGTTACCTGTGCCAAACCATTCCCCTCCCTCAAAAAAACAGGCGGGTCTTGCCCGCCTGAAAGCGTTTACTTCTTGATGGACAGCTCGCCGGCGTAGACTTCGTCAATCGCCATAGAGACCGGCTTCACATCCAGAACTTCGCCGCTGTCCTCAGCGGCGGATGCGATGGCGCGCGCTCTGCGCGCAACGAGATTGACCAGCAGATAGCGGCTGCCGACCTGATCGGCCAGTTCGCCCATTGGGGGATAAAGCATCATAATTCCTGCACCTCTGTTAAATATGATTTGCGCTCCTGATACCGGCATTGCTCCGCAGTGATGATGGCGTCCAGCTCCCGCGCCGCCTGATCGGGATCGTCGTTGATGACTATGTAATCGTAAAAGTCCGCCTCACGGTATTCGTTATGCGCCCGTGCCAGGCGGCAGCAGATTTTTTCCTCTGCATCGGTATGCCGGCCGCGCAGCCGGCGCTCCAGCTCTTCCAGACTGGGCGGAATCACAAAAATGGTGACCGCATCCGGCGTCTTTCCGCACACCTGACGCGCCCCCTGCACTTCAATGTCCAGCAGCACGTTCAGCCCCTCGGCCTGCTTGCGCTCGACGTATCCGCGCGGCGTACCGTAGCAGTTGCCGACATACTCGGCATGCTCCAGCAGCGCGTCTTCCTCCACCATACGGTCGAATTCTTCCCGCGTGATGAAAAAATAATCCGTTCCGTCCGTTTCTCCGGGACGCGGCTGCCGCGTCGTCGCCGAAACGGAAAAGCACAGGTCCTGACGCATCTGCATCAGGCGCGCAATCACGGTGCTCTTTCCGGCGCCGGACGGACCGGACAGCACAATCAGTTTTCCTGCCTGTTCAGCCACGCGGCTCACCTCCGTCTCCTTCGCCATTCACCTCTGCACGCACGCCAACCGCCTCCGGCAGCAGCGCGGACAGAACAACATGTCCCGTATCCATAATCAGAACGGACTTGGTCTTGCGGCCATAGGTTGCATCAATCAGCATCCCGATCTCGCGGCTATCCTGCACAATGCGTTTGATGGGGGCAGACTCCGGGCTGACCACTGCCAGCAGCCGTTCCTGCGACACCAAATTTCCATACCCGATGTTGATGAGTTTCAAGCTCTGTCTCTCTCCTACTCAATATTCTGGATCTGTTCCCGGATCTTTTCAATCTCGGATTTGAGATCGACCACCACCTTGGCAATGTCGGCATTCTGGCATTTGGAGCCGATCGTATTGGCCTCGCGGTTGAACTCCTGAATCAGGAAATCCGCCTTTCTCCCGAAAGGCGAGCCGCCTTGAAGCATATGGCGCATCTGTGAAATATGGCTGCGCAGACGAACGGTTTCCTCGTCTACGGCGATGTGGTCGGCAAAGATTGCGGCCTCGGTCAGAATGCGCGTCTCGTCAATATCGGTCGCGGCGAGCACAGCCTCCATCTTCTGGCGCAGGCGGGTCTGATACTCTTCCACCGTGCGCGGCGCGTTTTCCTCTACCACAGAAACAAGCGCTTCAATGGTGCACAGGCGGTTTTCCACATCCTCGCGGAGCTTGGCCCCCTCGCGCACGCGCATCTGGTCATACTCCGTGAGCGCCGCTTCCATCAGCGAAACGAGCCCCGCGCCGATCTTCTCCTGATCGGCCTCCGCCTTCTCCACAGACAGCACGTCCGGAAACCGGCAGACAGACATCAGCGTCATGTCATTTTCCAGCCCGTAGCGCGCCGAAAGATCATTCAGCGTGTCCACATACGCGCGCAGCAGCGGCTCATTGACCTTGATGACGGTATCCGCCGCCTGCGAGGCGTCCACCGTGATAAACACGTCCACTTTTCCGCGGCTGATGTGCCGCTGCACGGCGGCCTTGACTGCATCTTCCGCAAAGAGGAAGCCGCGCGGCATCCGAACCGAAACATCCAGATACCGGTTGTTCACGCTTTTCAGCTCCGCCGTGATATTCAGACCCTCAACGACGCCCTTTGCGCCGCCGTAACCGGTCATACTTTTGATCGTCATATCCGCAATCCCCTGCCGTTATTCCCGAATTTGGATGATTTCAAACGTGATGGGCGTCTTGTTCTTCCGGCGCTGCAGCAGCACATTCAGCGCCACGCCGAGCGCAAAGAACGCCACGCCGACCAGAATGCATCCACCCTGCCCGAACGAGAGCGCCGCGCCGATGGCATAGCCGATGAACAGCAGCACAAACGGCACCAGGTACAGCAGCGCCGCAGCGCCGAGAATGTCCGACGTTTTCGTCTCAATGACGACCTTCTGACCCGGAAGCGCAGAAATCCGGTTTCTGGCCGTCGTCCGGATCCTGTTTTGAAATACGCACGCCTCGCAGGAACCGCAGTTCCCACCGCAGGCCGTGCCGCGCTCCACCTCAACCTCGGCGGTGCGTTTGTCAATCAGTTTGGTTACCACAGCATCTTGCGTCATGTGCTATCCTCCGTTGGTCAGTGACACTGAAACCGTATATTCGCCAATCGCGCCGGCCTTCTCATATCCGTCTACATAGACCTTGGCCGTCACCGTAATGACTCCGGTCGTCGCATCGTAATCCGACAAATCTGCAACCACACGGACATTATCCGCCGTGATCTTGCCGAGCACATCCGCCTCTGCCCGGACTGTGACTTCCAGCATCGTCGTCGTCAGCTCTGCGCGCAGACCCGGCTTCACGCCTGTGACGCTGATATTGTCGGTTGTGATTTTCTTCGTTTCCAGCCCGCGGACCGTAATCTTTACTGTCGCCTCTGTCGTCCCGGTGAGATTGCGCAGGGCGTTATCCAGCGGGATGGTAACGGTATTTTCGTAGCTGGATGCAAAATCAGACAGGTCGATTGTACTCACCACAAGCTGATTCATCTTCTCCAGCACCGCCGTATCGCCCGCGACCTCAATGGCTTTCGGCTCCACCGTAACAACGCAGTTGTCCGCCGTGGCGCCCGCGCCCTCGATCAGATTCACGGTCAGCGGCAGCTCCTTTTTCATCAGAACCGGAAGCGTCACCGTCACGGTGTTGTGATCGCTGATGATCTCCTGCATCGGGACTTCGTCGCCGTTCTGATCGAGCAGGACATAAGAGCTCTTCATCGGGCCGAGCGTCATGTCCACGTTCTCACGATTCACGTACACACATGCGCTGTCCACGTTTTTCAGCTCATCCTCCGGCCCGTAAAGCGTAATGGTAGACGGCTCCACAAGGATCGGATCGGCTGTATAGCCATCGGCCACACTGCCGGTGAAGACGCCCTTGACCTCAACGGTCTTTGCGCTCTCCCGCACCACCGAAAAGGCGATGGTTTCGGGCGATTTGCTGATGATCGACACGTCGCTCTGATCGACGCTGCCCGGCCAGGCAATGGTGTAGCTTACCTCCATCTCACGCGGTTGTGAAATGCTACTCACGTCGACCTCCGCCGCGAGGTCGGAGGCATGCAGGTTTCCGATATTCCCACGGCTTCCGGACACATGAATGGTGACGGTCTCGACGCTCGCCTCCGTAATAATCAGGCCGCGCGACGAGCGCAGCTCCTCCGCGCCCTGAAACACGACCGGCACATTGTAAAACGTCCGGTCAATGGAAGTCTCCTCCGTGGAGGTCATGTACGCCCAGAGCAAGAAGGACGCCAGCAAAGACGCAATGGCCCAGAACACCTTGCTGTTACGTATTTTGTTGATCGTTCCGTTCTTCTTTGTCATGATGCTTCTCCCGGCGCGAAAGTTTCAGGCGGGACAGGAACTCCCATCGTTTCTGCTGCCGCCCTTCTTCCGGCATCAGCTCGCTGCGCAGAATTGCTTCAAAAGTCTCCAGCGTCAGGCGGCGCTTGAGCATACCGTCCACTGCGACCGAGATGCTCCCGGTCTCCTCCGATACAATCACGATCACAGCATCCGAATGCTCGCTCATGCCAATGCCGGCGCGGTGGCGGGTCCCCAGATCGGGACTGAGATTCGTATTGGTCGTCAGCGGCAAGACACAGCCTGCAGCGGCGATACGCCCGTTTTGTATGATCACCGCGCCGTCATGCAGCGGCGCTTTCACGAAGAAAATGTTTTTCAGCAGCTCCGCCGACACATCCGCGTTGACGATCGTGCCGCTTCGCATCTGCTCATCCAGAGCGTTTGCGCGTTCAAACACAATCAGCGCGCCCGTATGCGTTGCGGACATGTCGGCACAAGCCATGATCGTCTGCGTAATTTCCGTTTCCGTCGTCAGATGATTCAACCGCTTGGAGCCAAACAGGCTCGAAATGTTGCCGCCCATTCTCTCCAAAAGGCGGCGCAGCTCCGGCTGGAACAGAATAACCAACGCGATCATCCCCAGCTCCACAATCTTCTCCAGCAGGTAGTTGATCATCGTCAGCTTCAAAACACCGGATAGCCACAGCGCAATCAGGATCAGGACAATGCCGCGGGCGACCCGATAGGAATTTGTCTTGCGGATCAACATGATTAACTTGTAGATCAAATAAGCAACCAGCAGAATATCCACGACGTCCGGAATCCGTATCGTGGAAATCAGGCTGGCGATTTTTGTCCAGAAGGCAGCAAATTGAGCCATGACAACATCCTCTGTAGCATTCTGTGGGTGCGTTCTCTCCATTTGCACCCGAAGATTAAATTATTATATCGCAAAAATGTGAAAATAGCAACCGCAAATCTGCCGCGATACTACAGAATTTCCCTCAGGATTCGAACGGTTTCCTGAACCTCCTGTTCCGTGTTGAACGGCGAAAAGCTCAGGCGCACGGTACCCGTATCAAACGTTCCGCCGGAGCGGTGGCCGAGCGGCGAACAGTGCAGCCCTGCGCGCACGGCGACGCCTCGTTCGGCGAGACGCTCCGCAAGCTCCTCACAGTCCAGCGTCCGGCTGCGCAGAGACAGCACCCCGGTCTGGCACTGCTCCTTGCCGTCATAAAACAACTCCAGCTCCGGAATGCCTGTCAAACCCGCTTTGAGCTGGCGCAGCAGCAGCCGCTCATGTTCACAAATGATGCTCTCGCGCGCCGACACATACCGGATGCCCTCACGGAGTCCGGCAATCCCCGGCACGTTGTGCGTGCCCGCTTCCAGACGGTCCGGCAAATCCTCCGGCATGGCCTGCAGCACGCTCTGCGAGCCGGTGCCGCCGGAAAGGAGCGGCAGCCCCGTTCCGCGGCAGAGCAAAAGCCCCGTTCCCTGCGGCCCCAGCAGACTTTTGTGCCCCGGCATGGCGATAAACGCGGCGCGCAGCGCCTGCAGATCCAGCGGAAGCACACCGGCAGACTGCGACGCATCCACAATCAAAGGGACGCCGAAGCGTGCGCAAAGTTCCGCAATCTCCGCGACCGGCAGCACAAATCCATAGACATTGGACACATGCGTACACACCGCTGCACGCGCACCCGGAAGCAGTCTGCGAAAGTCCTCCAGCACGGCCGCCTGGTCAAACAGCCGCCCCGCCGCGACACGCACCTTCGCCTTGCGCTGATGCAGTGGCCGGGTGACGGAGTTGTGCTCATATCCGGAGATCACGACCGTGTCTCCCGGCTGCACCAGCGAATGGATCGCCAGATTCAGGCCGTGCGTCGCGTTCATCGTGAATACGACATGCTCCGGATCCGGCACATGAAACAGCTCCGCCGCCGCTGTGCGGCAGTCATATACCGCGTCAGCGGCCGCCATTGCGGCGGGGTGCCCCCCGCGTCCCGGGCTGGACATGGTGGCCATGGCGTGCTGCATGGCCTGCGAGACCGCCCGCGGCTTATACAGGCTGGTGGCGGCAGAATCCAGATAGATCATTCCGTCACCTCCCGCAGAGCACCATCGGCCTCCAGCAGATAGATTTTCCCGGTTCGAAGCGCCGCACGCTCCAGAACCTCCAAAGCCCGCCTGCGGCGGGAGTCATCAATTTTGACACAATAAGAGCATCCCTCACCGGAGACGCTCTGCGGTGCTTTCCGAACCGTGGCAGTAATGCCCGCCCGTTCCAGCACCTGCGCAGACCGCTGCGCATTCGTCAGCGACCGGCACATAATCAGGCAATAGCGCTGCATGTGAAATTCCCTCCAAGATCGTCATGCTGCATTCTATGCCGGTCGCGTCGGATATGTCCAAACGATCAGCCGTCGCGCCGGAGCAAAACGACCGCGTGCGCTGCGATGCCCTCCTTTGCCCCGGTGAAGCCGAGTCCCTCTTCCGTGGTTGCCTTCACACTGACCGCATCCAGGCCGCAGCCGAGGATTTCTGCAAAATTTTTACGCATTTGCAAAATATGCGGTGCCAGCTTCGGCGCCTGTGCGAGCACGGTGCAGTCCACGTTGCCAACGGCATACCCCGCCGCACACAGCCGCTCCATCACCGCCCGCAGCAGCTGCAGGCTATCCGCCCCGGCATACTGCGCATCGCTGTCCGGAAACAGATGCCCAATATCCCCCATTGCAGCGGCGCCGAGCAGCGCGTCCATCAGCGCATGCGTCAGCACGTCCGCATCCGAGTGTCCCAGCAGTCCGGTCGTGTGCGGGATCTCCACGCCGCCGAGGATCAGCTTCCGCCCCGGCACCAGTCTGTGTACATCATATCCGTGTCCGATCCGTATCATGTCTGCGTGCGCCTCCTGAGAATGGATTCCGCCAGCTGCACATCCAGCGGCGTTGTGATCTTCAGATTATCCTCCGCCCCCTCCGTCACGGCGACGCGCAGCCCCAGCGCCTCAACGGCGGAGCAGTCGTCCGTCACGGGGAGTTCTTTTTCCAGCGCATGGGTGAGCGCCGCTTTGATGAGATCGGCCTGAAAAATCTGCGGCGTCTGTACGGCGGCCACACTCGCACGCGGCGGCGTTTCGCGCACAAAGCCGCCGTCGATGATCTTGATGGTATCCTTCACCGGGACGACCGGCGCCGCCGCCTGATCGCGCTGCGCCGCCGCGCAGGTGGTTTCGATGATCTCGCGCGAAACGAGTGGCCGCGCACCATCGTGAATTGCGATCAGCGTCGCGCGCGCATCCGCGCCCATCACGCCGGCCAGCGAGGATTCCACGCGCGTCGCGCCACCCGCGAGCACCTTGGTCATCTTATACAGCCCATACTGCCCACGCAGCGCCGCAATCTCCTTCAGGCGGTCGCCGCGCGTAACGACGATGATCTCGTCGATGCACGGGCACGTCTCGAATGCGCGGATCGTGCGCACAAGCACCGGAACGCCGGCCAGATCCAGCATCATTTTGTCCTGCCCCATCCGGGTCGATGAACCGGCAGCCACGATCACCGCCGTGCAAAACGGCTTTTTGCGAAGCCGGTTTCGGATTGTTCGATACAATGCCATGTCTCCCGCTCCTGTTTTTTTGATTCTTGAGCATATTATAGACAGCTCTGTTCTTTTACGCAAGAAAAACCCACCGCCGAAGCGGTGGGCTTTGGATTTTTTGCGGTTACTCCTCGATGGAGACTTCCTCCGGGATGTTGCCGGTGGCTTCGCCGGTGGCGGAGACTTCATAGACCAGCGCATCCTCTTCAGGGCCAATGGGCTCTTCCACAACACGCGCCTTCACCGGAGCCGGTTCCGGAGCGGACAGCGCACGGATGGAGAGGGAGATCTTGTGCTTCTCCTCGTCCACAGCAGTGATCTTGGCGTCCACGATGTCGCCAACCGTGAGCACCTCATCGGGCTTGCCGATGCGGCGGTTCGCAATCTGGGAGATATGGATCAGGCCGTCCACGCCGGGCAGCACTTCCGCAAATGCGCCGAAGGGCATAAGCTTCACGACGGTGACCTTCGCCACATCGCCGACCTGATAGGTCGCCATGAACTTGTTCCACGGATTGCCGTTGGGATCCTTGTAGCCAAGGGAGATCTTGTGATTCTCGGTATCGAAGCTGATGACGTAAACATCGACCTCGTCGCCCACGGAGAGGACGTCGGCCGGGGTCTTGATGCGGCTCCAGCTCAGTTCGGAGACGTGCACCATGCCGTCAATGCCGCCGATATCGACAAATGCGCCATAGGAAGTCAGAGACTTCACAACGCCGTGGTAGTGCTTGCCGACCTCGATCTCGCTCCAGATCTTCTCGGCACGCTCGCGGCGCTCCTTCTGCTGCACGGCACGAATGGAGCCGACCACGCGCTTGCGGCTGCGGTTGACCTCGGTGATCTTCAGGCGGACGGTCTGCTTGACCAGCTCGGTCATCGGCACATCCTTCGGCAGGCCGGACTGGGAAGCGGGCACGAACACGCGCACGCCCTTGACGGAAACCACAATACCGCCCTTGTTCTCTTCGGTGACAACGCCTTCGACGACCGTGCCGTCTTCCTGCGCGGCTTCGATGTCGTTCCAGTTCTTCACAGCGTCCAGACGCTTCTTGGAAAGCATGACCGTGCCTTCCACGTCGTTGACGCGCACAACGCTCGCCTCGATGGTGTCGCCAACCTTGACAGCATCCTCAACCTTAATGCCGTCGTCGGTGAATTCGCTGGTGGGAATGAAGCCAGAATACTTGGTGCCAATATCGACGCTGATCTCAGTGCCAGTGATCGCTACAACAGTACCGGTTACCTTATCTCCATTATATATAGTCTTGAGGGATTCCTCCAGCATTTCATCAAAACTTTTTTCGGCCTCCACCGTGGTTTCTTCAGTCAGGATCTCGTCGCTCATCTTTTGTTTTACCTCCTTAATGATCCATGCAGGTACGGAAGCGCCGGCTGTAAGCCCTACAATATCTGCATGTTCGAACGCGCTTGTATCAAGCTGCGCTGCGTTCTCAATGAATTGGACATTCTCGCAGTGACGGCAGCAGATCTCATATAAATGCCTGCTGTTGGCGCTGCGCTTACCGCCGACGACGACCATGGCACTGCAATCTTTCGCCATTTTTTCGGCCTCTGTCTGACGGGTAAACGTCGCACCGCATATTGTATCAAATATTTCCGTATTTGTACACAGTTTTTTTATGATTTCCTGACATTCAAGCAGTTTTTCTCCCGTCTGCGTCGTTTGGATGACCATTGTTAGCGGTTTTGTACAATCAATTGTGCCATCCGCAATGCGTGCGGCGAGCGCTTCCGCGTCATTGACCACGACCGGATCCGCACACCAGCCGCAGATCGCACGCACCTCCGGATGGTCGGCGGCGCCGATGATGACCGGCTGCCGTCCGGCGGCCGACGCCGCCGCAACCAGCTCATGGATGCGCTTGACCTTCGGGCACGTAGCGTCATACACCTTGGCCCCGGTTGCGCAAAGCGCTTCGTATTCCGCGCGGCCGATCCCGTGGGAGCGGACGATCACGGCGTCGTCCGCCGTCAGTCCCTCCGGCGAATCCACGACGGTCAACCCCTCATCCTCCAGATGGCGGACGACGTCGTCATTGTGGATGAGCTGGCCGAGACTGAAGCAGCGCGGCTCGGAGGCCAGCATCTCCTCCGCCATCTGTACCGACCGGCTCACGCCGAAGCAAAAACCCGCGCTTTTGGCGACAATCAGCTCCTTCATTCCGCACCTCCGTCCGGAAACCGGCGTGCAATCTCAGCGCAGACCGCATCCACACTCTCCTCCAGCGTCAGATCGCTCGTATCAATGGGAACCGCATCCTCCGCCGCGCGCAGCGGCGCGACGGCGCGGTGCATATCGTCGTAATCGCGCTTTTCAATGTCGTGCAGCACCTGCTCCAGCGTCTCGTCAATGCCCTTTTCGCGCAGTTCCTTCCAGCGGCGCTCGGCACGCCGCTCTGCCGAAGCGGAGAGGAAAATTTTCAATCCCGCGTCCGGCAGCACGACCGTGCCGATGTCGCGCCCGTCCATGATGACGCTGTGCGCGGCAGCAAGGCTGCGCTGCATATCCAGCAGAAACGCGCGCACCGACGGATGCGCGGACACCTGCGAGGCAAGCGCTGAAATTTCCGGCATACGGATCGCGTCTGATACGTCCTCGTCTTCCAAATACATGCGCTGCACGCCGGCAGCGTCATACGCCATGCGGATGTGCATCCCCGCCAGAAGCGGCGAGACGCTTGTCTCGTCCCTGCAATCGGCGCCCGCCTGACGCGCGGCATAGGCGACCGTGCGGTAGATCGCGCCGGTATCGACGTACAGAAGGCCGAAGCGCTTGGCCGCCGCGCGGGCAATGGTGCTCTTTCCGGCTCCGGACGGGCCGTCAATGGCAACTGTGATCGGATTTTTCAAAGCTCTGTTTCCTTTCGCGTGAATTATGGGCAGACAGCCTGCCCCGCCGTCCACCCCGTGGACCATGCGATCTGCAAATTGAACCCGCCGGTGTAAGCGTCCAGATCGAGCACCTCGCCCGCAAAATGCAGGCCGGACACGCGCTTGGACTCCATCGTGCGGGGATTGATCTCCTTCAACGCCACGCCGCCGGCGGTGACGATTGCCTCGTCCACCGGTCGCGCGCCGGATACGGACACCGGAAAATGCTTCAGCAGATCGACCAGCGTCCGCCGCTGCTCGCGCGTAACCGAATGCACCTTCGTATCCTCCGGAATGCCGGACAGGCGGATCAGCACCGGGATCATCGCCCGCCCCGCCAGATCGTACAGCGCGTTTTTGAATTCCCGGTTCGCGTATTTCTCAAAATCGCGCAGGACGCGCGCGTCGAGCTTCTTTTCATCCAATCCCGGCTTGAGGTCGATGGACAGGCGGTATCGGTGCTTTGCAAAATCACGCATGTGCGCGCTCGCCGAGAGCACCAGCGGACCCGAAACGCCGAAGTGCGTGAAGAGCATCTCCCCCAGGTCCGAGTAAACGGCCTTGTTCGTCTCGTCATAGACCGTCAGCGTCACGTTGCGCAGGGAAAAGCCCTGCATTTCCGCACACCACGGATCGTCCGATTCCAGCGGCACGAGTGATGGGCGCGTGGGCGTGACCGTGTGCCCCAGGTGCCGCGCGAAGCAATACCCATCGCCGGTCGAGCCGGTCAGCGGGTACGACAGCCCACCGGTACACACCACTGCAGCTGTGCAGTCGATGCATCCTTCCCCGGTCTCCACCGCAGTGACCGCGCCGTTTTCCGTGCAGATCCCGACTGCCGCAGCGTGCAGCACGCGCACGCCCGCGTCCCTGAGCGCGCGTTCCAGCGCATTGGCCACGTCGTGCGAGCGGTCAGACACCGGAAACACGCGGTTGCCGCGCTCCGTTTTCAGCGGCACACCGAGCGATTCAAACAGCGCCATCGTCTCGCGCGGGGGCAGCCGGTTGAGCGCGCTGTACAAAAAGCGCCCGTCACCCGGAATATGATTCAGAAATTCCTTGATCTCGCAATTATTCGTTACGTTGCAGCGGCCCTTGCCCGTAATGCGCAGCTTTTTGCCCAAAATCCTGTTTGGCTCCAGCAGCGTCACGGCAAGGCCGCGCCATGCGGCGGAAAGCGCGCACATCATTCCAGCGGCGCCGCCGCCGATCACAACAACATCAGCTTTCAATGGTCTTATAAACCTCGTATTCCTTCCAAATCGACTCCAGCGCGCGGAACGTCTGGAACGTGCGCTCCTTGTTGCGCACGCCAACGGCCACGATCAGCGCGTTGATCAGCCCCAGCGGCGCCACCAGCGAATCGAGAAACGAAACCATCTCGCTCTTGGCGTAGAGACAGACGTTTGAAATGTCCTGCAGCGGAGACGCTTTGCTGTCCGTAATGCCAAGGGTGGACGCGCCCCGGTCGCCCGCAAATTTCATAGCGTTCACCGTGCGGCTGGAATAGCGCGGAAAGCTGATGCCGATCACCAGATCGCCCTCGCGGATCCGGAGCATCTGCTCGTACACCTCGCTTGCCGTCGTATCCTGAATGACCTGCACGTTATCCTGCAGGAGATTCAGATACAGCCCCAGAAAGCACGCCAGCGTCGTGGACGTGCGCATACCGACGATGTAGATCCGGTTTGCCGACAGGATCATATCCACCGCAGTATTGAAGCTGGCCTGATTGACCTCGTCGATCGTGGCCTGCAGATTGTTGATGTCCGCACGCAGGACCGCCTTCAGCACGTCCCGATCGTCGATCGTGTTCTTCGCCGCCTCAATGCGCTCCACCGAGGTCAGGCGGTTGCGCACGATCTCCTGCAGTGCCTTTTTCATACCCGGATAGCCCCGGTAGCCAAGCTCCGCCGCGAAACGCACCACCGTCGATTCGCTCACGCCGACCGTTTCGCCCAGCCGTGCCGCCGTCATGAACGCGGCCTTATCGTAATTATCCAGAATGTATCGCGCAATGGTGCGCTGTCCCTTTGAAAAGGATGTGATTCTCTGTTCCAGAACCGACAAAACATCTTTTTTCCCGTCTTTTTTCATACTGTCCCCCTGCACAGGCTGTGCCCGGCACAGCCGCGCGTTTCTGCGCAAACTAACGCTTATTGTATACATTTCTCCCGCCGTTTTCAAGCAAAAATGCAATCAAAATAAAGAAATCCTGCAAAAAACGTGCAGGATTTCACAGATAAGATCGTAAGTATGCAATTTCTTTCGCTGTCAGAAAGCGCCACGCGCGCGGCGGGAGATTTCCCAACCGCAGCTCGCCCTCCGACACGCGCACGAGACGATGTACGCGCAGGCCTGCCAGCTCGCACAGCTTGCGCACCTGCCGGTTGCGTCCCTCGTGGATGGTGACAGACAGGCGCTTTCCCGGCAGCACCGCCACCTCGGCCGGACGCACGGCATACCCCTCCAGCTCCGTGACGCCGCGGATGACCTCCGCCGCTTCGGCGGGATCCGCGCCGCTCACGTCCACCTCGTAGGTCTTGGCGATATTGTGCGACGGGTGCATGAGGCAATTTGCCACCGCGCCGTCGTTTGTCAGAATCAGCAGCCCCTCGGAGTCCAGATCCAGCCGCCCGACCGGGTAGAGCCGCACGCCGAGCGATGCAACCAGCTCTGCAACCGTCTTCCGTCCCCGCTCATCCTTGAGCGTGGTCACATAGCCGCGCGGCTTGTTGAGCATCACATAGACTTTTTCCGTCGCCGACGGGAGCGGCGCGCCGTCGATGCGGATGTCGTCCGTCTCCGGGTCGGCGCTCTGGCCCAGCACGGCTCGCGCGCCATTGACCGTCACGCGGCCAGAGGCGATCATCGCTTCCGCCGCCCGGCGCGAGGCAACGCCCGCTTCGGAAATGCATTTTTGCAGCCGCTGCTGCATGTGCATCCACCTCAATTCTTCGGATAATAAGCAAACAGATAGTGCCCCGCCAGCCCCCAGGCGCGCCCGAAGCGCTCGCGCGGCGTCAGCCGGACGCCGAGATCCAGCGGCACGTCCGAGCCATATACAAGCGGCACCTCGACCGCATCCCCGTCCGCAGGTGTGATGGTAAGGCTGCCGGCAGCCGCTCCGCGCACGACTGGTGCAAATACATAGTGCGGCAGGGACACCTGCACATCCACCGGCGTGTCTTTTTTCAGGAACAGAGACACCTCTGATTCCGGTCGGATGTCGCACAGCCCGTCCGCGCCGGAGAGCACCGGCAGCGCATAGGCGGTTTCCGCGCTCACCACCTCGCGGTATTCGTATTCGTCAAACGCCCAGTCGAGCAGGCGCGTATGGTCGTCCCAGTCGTTCGGGTCGGAGATCGTGACGCAAACGAACTGCGTGTTCTCCCGCTGCGCGCAGGACACAAGGATGCGCCCCGCCGCCTCTGTATACCCGGTTTTCACGCCCAGCGCGCCCGGATAGGTGCGCAGCAGCCGGTTGTGGTTCGTGTACGTCTGCGTGCCGATCGTGATGCTGTTCGTGGAGACGATGGCCCGGAATTGCTCGTTCTGCATGGCATAACAGGCCAGACCGGCCAGATCCCGCGCCGTAGAATGGTGTCCGTCCGCGTCCAGCCCGTGGGGATTGCGAAACGCGGTGTTCTCCAGCCCCAGCTCCGCCGCCTTGTCGTTCATGAGCTGCGCAAACGCTTCGATCGAGCCAGCCGTATGGCAGGCCAGCGCCGTCGCCGCGTCATTGCCGGAGGCGAGCATCATACCATAGAGCAATTCCTCCACGGTGTAGGTCTCTCCGGGATGCAGATACATGGACGAGCCTTCCACCGCTGTATAGTCCGGCAGGATTTTCACCGGCTCTGACAGCCCGCAATGCTCCAGCACCACGAGCGCGGTCATGATCTTCGTGGTGCTTGCGATCAACATCGGCGTGTCTGCGTTTTTTTCAAACACCATCGTGCCGGTTTCCACATGCATCACAGCCGCCGCGCCGGCCGAAATTGCAGGCGGTTCCGCCGCCCGCGCAGGCGGACAAAGCGCCAACACGCAAAGCAGGGCGCACAAAAAGACACGTAAAATTGATTTCATGAAAAGCACCACCCCTTCCAAGTTTCGGGCGGTGCTTATTATAGTCCGATTCGCCGGAAATTATGATTCCAAATCCGTGCGGCCGCTTTCAGTCCTTGCGTTTGTCCATGAGCTGATCGACCCGGTCGATGATCTGCGGCGCAAAATCAATGAGACGATCCATCGTGGACGAAGCCGGCGGCAGGACGTTCATCATGCGCACGTTGCCGTCTTTCACGATCAGAAAGCCGATCGGCTCCACCTTCACACCGGCGCCGCCGCCGCAGCCGACTCCGCTTTTGTCCTTCATCGGGAATTCCGAGCCACCGCTGGCAAAGCCGAAGCTGACGCGCGACAGCGGGATCAGAGTGATGTCGTCCGGCGTGATGATCGGCTCGCCCACCACCGTGTTCGTATCCACCAATTCCTTGATCTTGCTCATGGTCGTATCCATGAATGCGCTGATCTCGTTATCCATTGCTGACCTTCCTTTCTGCCGTCTCTGCGGCATCTTGCTGCGTTTGCGCTTTTGCTGCCTTCTTCTCTCGCAGCATGAGTTTCAAATAACCGACGCCAAACACCACGCCGATGGCGGCAATCTGACCAATGCGGATGGTGAGCGTGAGGCGCGCTTCGATCCGCGGCTTGTCCGCCGTAAAATCCGCGCCGACCTGCACGTCGCGCTCTTTGATGTGCAGCGCGCGCTCCGCCAGCGGCCGCAGACCGCCGAGCGCCGCCTGCACATAGGCAGACTGCATCGCCGTGTCGTACGGATCGGACGAGCCCGCGACAAACACCAGCCGGAACAGCTCCACGGTGAGCTTTCGCCGGAACGAGCCCGCCGCCTTCAGCCCAAGCTTCGCCAGTGCGAGGATGGTATCGAAATCGGGCGGTTTCTTCTCCGCCCTTTGCTCCTGCGGCGCTTTCGGTTCCTTGGGCGGCTTTTCCTTTTTGGGCTTCTTCGGCTCCTCCGCAGGCGGTCTCGGCCAGACCGGTATGGTCAGCGGTCCGACGCGCGCGCGCACGGAAAACGCCTGCGCCTCATATCCGGCGCTGACGCCGACGCGCAGGAGATTCAGCAGCGTCAAAAGCGCCAACAGCGCCAGAACGATCCACAAGGCGGTCAAACGGCATCACTCCCCGGCATTGGCCTTGTCCATTTCCGCAATTTCCATCTGTGAGCCGCGGTTTTGCAGCTCCTCAATGGCTGCCTGCAGCTTCTCCGTCCCCTCGCCGGACGACAGATCCGGCAGGACGGGAAGCTCGTCCAGTGTTGTCATGCCCATTGTGCGCAAAAACAATTCACTCGTTTGATAAAGTGACGGTCTTCCCGGCGCTTCGAGCTTGCCGCACGACTCGATCAGCCCGCGTTCGACAAGCGAGCTTACGGTATACGAGCTGTCCACCCCACGCACCTGGTCAATGTAGGCGCGGGTGACGGGCTGAAAATACGCAACGATCGCCAGCACCTCCAGCGCCGACTGCGACAGCTTCGGCGGGCGGCGCTGCTCCAGCGCGCGCAGCACATAGGTCGCATATTCCGGCGCGGAGCAGAGCTGCAGCGAATCGTTCATCCGCACGAGGCGGATGCCGCATTTGTTTTCCTCATAGGCGGCGGCCAGGTCCTTTGCCGCAGCGTGAACCGTCTCCGTTTCCTCGCCGAGGATCTGCGCGATGCGCGCAGCGGGAACCGGGTCGCCAGCGGCGAACAAAATCGCCTCGATGACCGACAGCAATTCTTCGTGTTCCATATCCTATCCTTATTCCACAATCGCTTCGAGAATATGCTCCGGATTTCCACCGGTAAAGCTGGCCACATATTCCCCGTTCTGCTCCGAGAGCAGTAAATGTCCCATGCTGCACAGCTCCAGAACCGACAAAAACGTCGCCACGATCTCGCTGCGGCTCTCGCAGCGGGCATACAGTGCGCCGAGCGGCATTGCGCCGCTGTCGCGCAGCAGATCAATCAGATCGCGGCACTTGTCCCGCACGCTGTAAACGATCCGCTGCGGCGCATGCAGTGCCAGCGGCCCCGAAAGCGTCTGCCCATTGCCGCGCGAGAACACCGCCAAAAGCGCCTTGAGCAGATCCGTCTGCTCGATGCGGTAGCGGTACTCCCCCTTTTTCTTCGGCAGCGGCTCCGGCTGCTTGGAGAGATACTGCAGTCCCGTCATGGACGCAGCCTCCAGCGCAGGCACGACCGTTTTCAGCGCGGCGTAGGTGTCCTTGCACTTGAGCTGCTCCAGCGACGCGATGAGCTGCTCCAGCTCCGTGATCTCCTTCTCTTCCGTCAACAGCATCCGCGTTTTGATGTACAGCAAATACGACGCCATCTGCACGAATTCACTTGCGATCTCCAGATCGAGCCGCTCCATTTCGTTCAGATACGCCAGATATTGATCCAGAATCTCCGAAATCGGAATGTCCCGGATCTCGATTTTATTCTTGGACAGCAGCTGGAGGATCAGGCTCAGCGGCCCTTCAAAATCCACCATGTCGCTTTTATCCTTCACGACCCCTTCCAAAAAGAAGGTCGGGTCTTCCGCTCTAATAGAGTCGGCTGATAAGCTCATATCCCCACTCCGCAAACACAAAAAGTTTGTCGAACACCGCCCCGGTCACCGCTGTGAGCGGCCTGCCAAGGACGCCGGTCGCCACGACGACCAGAAGCAGCAGCATCCCGTAGCGCTCGTAGTGCATCAGCTTGTCGTACTGCTCGGACGGCAGCAGCGAGAACAGCACCTTCGACCCGTCGAGCGGGCTGATTGGGATGATGTTGAAAATTGCGAACGCAATGCTGATGTACGCGGTGAGATAGATCATCTGCAGCACAATGCCGCTGCCCCTGAGCGGCAAAAACAGCACCCCGTACAAAAACAGGAACACGATCGCCAGCAGCACGTTCGACACCGGCCCCGCCAGCGCCGTGATGGCCATGCCGCGCTTCGGGTTTTGGAACCGGTACATGTTCACCGGTACGGGCTTTGCCCAGCCGAAGCGAAACACCACCATCATCAGAAGCCCCAAAACGTCCAGATGCTTCAGCGGATTGAGCGTGAGCCGCCCCGCGTCTTTGGCCGTCGTGTCCCCAAGCCGGTAGGCCACGTAGCCGTGCGACACTTCGTGGAACGTGATGCAGATCAGTGCGGGTACGACCGACAGCAGAATATTCGTTAAGTATGACCAGTCCAGCCCCTGCCAGATGGTTTGCAGTGTGTTCAAATGCATCGCCTACTTTGAGTTGCTATTATACCAATTGCCGCTTGAAAATACAAGTACAGGGTGCGCTGGAATTTTACGCACCCTGTCGCTTCATGACACAGCCTTCAAAATCTCTGCCAGCAGCTGCTCCCGCCCGGTTCCCTTTTCTGCGGAAAACGGGATCAGAACGGTCTCGTCGCGGAGCGCAAGCGTTTCGCGGATGCGATGCAGATTCGGCTCAATCTCGGATTTTTTCAGCTTGTCGCACTTGTTGGCCACAACCACGAGCGGGCAGCCGGTGGAATGGAACCACGCCGCCATCGTCTCGTCGTCCGCAGTGGGCTTGTGCCGGGCATCCACGATCATCACGCCGAGGGTGATCTGCTCCGGCTCGTCGAAAAAGCGCTCCATCAGCCGGCCCCAGCGCTCGCGCTCCGACCGGGAAACGCTCGCATAGCCATAGCCCGGCAGATCGACAAAGTATGCGCGCCGGTCGATGAGAAAATAGTTGACGTGGATTGTCTTTCCCGGCTGCGCGCCGACGCGGGCAAAATTTCGGCGGTTGAGCACGCGGTTGATGACCGACGACTTGCCGACATTGGATTTTCCAGCGAAGACAATGCACGGCAGTTCCGAGCGGAGAAACCCGGAGGGATCCGCCGCGGATTTGATGAACTCCGCGTTGTTGAGATTCAGCCCTGTCATATCATGAACTCCTACTGCCGGATGTTGAGACCCGGATTTTCGCTGCTTCGCCCTTCCTGCTTGGGCGGCTTCTGCGGCGCGCTTGCCGCAAAGCGGTGGCCAAGCGCCACGTCGAGGATCTTATCGACGTGATCCGTCGTGATGAAATTCAGCGAGCTTCGCACAGTCTGGTCGATCTCGTCGAGGTCTTTTTCGTTCTCGCTGGGGATGATGACGGTGGTGATGCCAGTGCGCAGCGCAGCCATCGTCTTTTCCTTCAGGCCGCCGATGGGCAGGATCCTGCCGCGCAGTGTGATCTCGCCCGTCATGGCAAGGTCGCGCCGCACCGGCGTATTCGTCAGCGCGGAAATGACCGCAATGCAGATCGTGATGCCGGCGCTGGGGCCGTCCTTCGGCACGGCGCCCTCCGGGAAGTGGATGTGGATATCCCTGTTCGTATAAAACTCCGGGTCGATGCCGAGCATCTTCGCGCGGCTGCGGATATACGTGACAGCTGCGCGCGCGGACTCCTTCATCACGTCGCCGAGATTGCCGGTCAGCTCCAGCTTGCCGCTGCCTTCCACAACGCCGGCCTCGACGTCGAGCACCTCGCCGCCGACGGACGTCCACGCCAGACCGCGCACCAGACCGATTTCGTCCTGCGCATAGAGCTTCTCCTGCTGATACCGCGCGGGGCCGAGATACGCATGCACGCCGCCGGCGCGAAGCTGCACAGATTTGCACTCGCCAAGCGAAATGCGCTTGGCCGTCTTGCGGCAGATGGCTGCAAGCTCGCGCTCCAGCACGCGCACGCCGGACTCTCTTGTATAGAGCGCGATGATCTCGCGGATGGCGTCGTCGCTGATGCGAAGCTGCACCGGGCGCAGCCCGTGCTTTTTCCGCTGCTTCGGCAGCAGATGGCGCTTTGCGATCTGCAGCTTCTCCTCGTCCGTGTAGCTGGACAGCTCAATGACCTCCATGCGGTCGAGCAGCGCACGCGGAATCGTCTGCGTGGTGTTCGCGGTGGTAATGAAAAAGATATCCGAAAAATCAATCGGGATCTCGAGGAAATTGTCCCGGAAATGGCTGTTCTGCTCCGCATCGAGCACCTCCAGCAGCGCAGCGGACGGGTCGCCCCGGTAGTCGCTGCCGAGCTTGTCGATCTCGTCCAGCACCATGACGGGGTTCATGCTGCCGGCGGTTTGCAGTCCGCTGACGATGCGCCCCGGCATCGCGCCGACGTAGGTCTTGCGATGGCCGCGGATCTCCGCCTCATCGTGCACGCCGCCGAGGGAGATGCGCGTGAGCTTGCGGTTTGTGGCGCGCGCAATGCTCATGGCAATGCTGGTTTTGCCTGTGCCCGGCGGGCCGACAAGACACAGCACGCCGCCCTTTGCGTCCGGGGCGAGCTGGCGCACGGCCAGCGCCTCGATGACGCGGTCTTTCACCTTTTCCAGGCCGAAATGATCCTCATCGAGAATCTTTCTGGCCTGCCGGATGTCCAGCGTTTCCTTGGTGCGGACGTTCCACGGAAGCTCCAGACACACATCCAGATAGTTGCGGATGACGGAAGCTTCAGACGAGCCGAACGGCTGCTTTTTCAGGCGATTGACCTCCTTGAGCAGCCGCTCCTCGGAGTCCTGCGGAAGCTGCAGCGCCTTGATCTTCGTCCGGTATTCGTCCAGCTCCTGCGCCGTATCGTCCGTCTCGCCAAGCTCGCCCTGGATCACCTTGAGCTGCTCGCGCAGCAGATACTCCTGCTGCGCCTGATTCACGCGCTCCTGTGCCGCCTCCTCCAGACTGCGCTGCAGGTTCAGCACCTCGATCTCGCGGCTGAGCATTTTCGAAAGCTTTGCAAGCCGGCGGCTCGGCCGCAGTTCCTCCAGCAACTCCTGCTTCTCTTCCGGACGGAGGTACACATGCTGCGCAATGAAGTTTGCCACGAAGGTGGCGTTCGTGCTGCCGAGGATGTTAATGATCGCCTCCGGCGCGAGATTGCCCGATGCGTGGACATAGTCGTCAAACAAATTGCAGCAGTGGCGGATGAGCGCCTCAACGCGTGCGGTGCTTCGCTCCTCCGCATCCGGCAGCGGGTCGATCACGGCCAGGAAGCCGGGCGACGTCGATGTGACCGCCGCGACCTTGCCCCTGACCAGCCCCTCCACCATGACGCGGATGGTCTTGTTGCCGGGCTGCTTCATCATCTGTTTGATGCGGCAGACCGTGCCAACAGCATACACGTCGTCCGTCGTGGGAACGTCGGTCGCCATCTCCTTCTGCGCGGCGAGGAAAATGATCTGATCCTCGCCCATCGCCTGATTCAGCGACGCGATCGACATGGGGCGCTCCACGTCAAAATTCAGCAGCATGCCGGGAAACACGGTCAAACCGCGCAGCGCCATCATCGGCAGCTCCCGGCTCTGTTCAAATTCGTAATTCTGATTTTCCATTCTGCTTCTCCTTTCAAAAAGGGGTGCGGGAGAAGCTGGGGATGCTCAGTTCTCCCGGTGCATCACCATGGGCGGCTCCTTGCCCTCGGCACACGCCGCTGTGATGACCACTTTTTCAATCGTCGGGTCTGACGGAACCGAGTACATGATGTCCGTCATCAGATTTTCCATCACGCTTCTCAGACCGCGGGCGCCGATCTCCATCGCAATGGCCTTATCAGCAATCTTGCCCAAAGCCTCGTCCTGAAATTCCAGTTCGACACCGTCGTAGTCCAAAAGCGCTTTGTACTGCTTCGTCATCGCGTTTTTCGGTTCTGTCAGGATGCGGATCAGGTCTTCGCGCTTGAGCGACTCCAGCGACGTGAGCACCGGCATACGCCCAATCAGCTCCGGGATGATGCCGAACTTCAGCAGATCGTGCTGCTCGACATTTTTCATGATCTCGCTGAGATTGCGCTCCTTTGCGCTCTGAATCTCCGCACCGAAGCCCATGGAGCGTTTGTCCATGCGCCGCTCAACGATCTTGTCAATGCCGTCGAACGCGCCGCCGCAGATGAACAGGATGTTCGTGGTGTCCACATGGATGAACTCCTGATGCGGATGCTTGCGCCCGCCCTGCGGCGGAACGCTGGCGACCGTGCCCTCCAGCAGCTTCAGCAGCGCCTGCTGCACGCCCTCGCCGGACACGTCGCGCGTGATCGAGGTATTCTCGCTCTTGCGGGCAATCTTGTCAATCTCGTCGATATAAATGATGCCGCGCTGTGCGCGTTCCACATCGAAATCCGCCGCCTGCAGCAGCTTCAGGAGGATGTTCTCCACATCCTCGCCCACGTAGCCGGCCTCGGTCAGCGTGGTGGCATCGGCAATTGCAAACGGCACATTGAGCATTTTGGCCAGCGTCTGCGCGAAGAGCGTCTTGCCGCTGCCGGTCGGGCCGATGAGCAGAATGTTGCTCTTTTGCAGCTCTACATCATTCTTATCGCCGTACAAAATGCGCTTATAGTGGTTATAAACCGCAACGGACAGCACAATCTTCGCCCGCTCCTGCCCGATGATGTATTCGTCCAGATTTGCGCGGATCTCCGCCGGCTTCGGCAGCCGGTCCGCAGAGAGATCCACGTCCGCAGTCGAGACCGACTCCGGCTGGTATCCTTCGTCGATGATGCTCATGCACAGGCGGATGCACTCATCGCAGATATAGGAGCCGTTGCCGGCAATCAGGCGGTCCACCAGAGACTGGGGCTTCCCGCAAAAAGAGCACCGGATGCTCTTTTTATCATCGTTTCTCGCCATAAAAAACCTCACTACTCGTCAGCTTATTGAAAATCGGGGAGGGAACGGATTGTTCCCTCCCCCGCAGCAAATCATCTCTTATAAATGACCTTGTCAACCAACCCGTACGCCTGCGCTTCCTCGGCGGACATGAAGTTGTCACGCTCGCAGTCGGCGGCGATGGTTTCCACCGATTTCCCGGTGTTCTCCGCCAGAATGTGGTTCAGCTTATCCTTGATGCGGAGGATGTGCTCCGCCTGAATCTGAATATCCGTCGCCTGACCCTGACTGCCGCCGGACGGCTGGTGGATCATGATCTCCGCATTCGGCAGTGCGAGACGCTTGCCCTTCGTGCCGGATGACAGCAGGAACGCGCCCATCGACGCGGCCATGCCGATGCAGATGGTGGAAACGTCAGCCTTGATATACTGCATCGTGTCGTAGATCGCAAGACCCGCAGAAACGCTGCCGCCGGGGCTGTTGATATAAAACTGAATGTCCTTGTCCGGGTCCTGCGCCTCCAGATAGAGAAGCTGCGCCACGACCAGACTGGCGCTGGTATCATTGACCTCCTCAGACAGCATCACGATGCGGTCATTCAGCAGGCGGGAAAAGATGTCGTACGACCGCTCCCCGCGGGAGGTCTGTTCGACAACATATGGAACTAAGCTCATGTATACGCTCCTTTCAATTACATGCTTATCCAAGAGAGTATAACCGTTCTGTCAGGAAACGATACGGCTCACCTGCGGGATTTATTCCGCAGATTCCTCCGCAGCAGGAGCTTCCTCGGCCGGAGCTTCTTCCGCAGCCGGTTCCGGTTCCTTATCCACAGCGGTGTCGCGGATCACGGCGGCGGCCTTGCGTCTCGTCAGATCCTGCTTGAGGATCTCCTCGTTGATGTAGGTCTTGATCTGCTCGGCCTCCATGCCGTATTCCTTGGACATATCTTCGTAAGCCTGCTCAATCTCAGACTCTTCGATCTCGATCTTCTCTTCCTTGGTGATCGCATCCAGCAGCAGGTCAACCTTAATCTCAAACTCAGCCTGCGGGCGCATCACGGCCTGGAAGGTCTTTTCATCAATCTGCATGGCCTCAAGAACCTGCTCCTTGGAAGCGTTGGCAGGCATTCCCATGGAAGCCGCGTAGTTGCGCAGCTGCTCGTCGAGCTTTTCTTCGACCATGGGTTCCGGAATGTCCACTTCCAGATTGTCGATCGCGGCCTGCATCAGGCTGCCGGCATAGCTGGACTCCTGCTCCGTCTCAAACTTCTTCTTCAGATCCTCGCGGATGTGGTCGATATACTCGGCCATCGTATCGAAATCGGAAATGTCCTTGGCCAGCTCGTCGTCCAGCTCCGGCAGTTCGGGCTCCTTGACGCTCTTGACCTTGATCTTGAACACGGCGGGCTTGCCAGCCAGCGGCTGTACGTAATTTTCCGGGAAGGTGACGTTGATCTCGCGTTCCTCGCCGGTCTCGGCGCCGACGAGCTGTTCCTCAAAGCCGGGGATAAACGTATTGGAGCCAATCTCCAGATCGTAATCCTCAGCCTTGCCGCCCTCAAACGGCTTGCCATCCACAAATCCCTCAAAGTCCAGAACGATGTGGTCTCCCATCTGCACCGGGCGCTCCACGTCAAGCAGGCGGGCGTTGCGCTTGCGCACATCGGCCAGCGCTTCCTCCACGCGCGCTTCGTCGAACGCAGTATGATCCATCGGTACTTCCAGACCGCGGTACTGGCCCAGCTTCACTTCCGGATACATGGCGACCTGGAAGGTGTAGATCAGCTCCTTGGCGTCGTTGACTTCGACGTTTGCAATGCTCGGTCTGCCGACGCACTCGAAGTCGCACTCCTTCGTGCCGAAGGCAAACGCCTCGTCCGCGTAGTTCTCGATGGCTTCTTCATAGAAGATCTCGCTGCCGTACATGCCCTCGATCACCTGACGGGGGGCTTTGCCTTTCCGGAAACCGGCAACATAAAGCTGACCTTTATTTCTGTTGTAGGCCTTGTTGACCTCCGCGTCAAACGCCGCGGCGTCAACCTTCACCTGAAAGGTTGCGATGTTATGCTCTTTCTTCTCGATATTCTGGACATTCATTGGGTTGACTCCTCCTAATCATTTATCGCCAGTATATTTTTTCAATTCGAACGGAACTTACTATAACAGATTGCCGTTCCAAAATCAACACATATTGTTCAATCAAGGATTTTCCGCGGGCAGAAATTGAGATAATCCGCCGAAAGCAACCGCATTTCCGTATGATGGTACATGCCCTGAAACGCATAGGCACAGCCCTTGCTGTGGATATGACCATAGCAACACATCGGCACTTCATACGCGTCCAGCAGTGCCAGCAGCTCCGGGCACTCATAGCCGAGATACTTCGGCGGGTAGTGCAAAAATACCAGCTTCGTGCGCGTCCCCGCCGATTTCAGCGAGGTTTCCAGCCGTCCGATCTCCCGCAGCATGATTTTTTTATCGTGCGTATCGCCGCGCTCTTCCTCGTAAAACCAGCCGCGCGTGCCGCAGATGGCATAGTCGCCGTAGACGTAGCTGTTGTTATTGAGAATGTCGATGTTCGCAATCCCGTTGGCCGCAAAAAACTGATATGCCTTCGATGCGGTGCTCCACCAGTAATCGTGGTTGCCCTTCAGGATGATCTTCCGCCCCGGCAGGCGCGAGAGAAGCAAAAAGTCTTCCCGCGCTTCTTCCAGAGACAGCCCCCAGGCAATGTCGCCGCAGAGAACGCAGACATCGTCCTCCCGCAGGGCAGAAAAGCCGGTTTTGATTTTTTCAATATAATTTTCCCAGCGTCCTCCAAAGACTTCCATGGATTTGTCGCCGCTGAGCGACAGATGGAGATCGCCGATTGCATACAGCGCCATTTGGGATTCCTCCGAATAATCCGGGCTGCGCCTGCAGAAACTATCGCTGACCGGCAATGCCGGAAAACATGTCTGGAGGCAGAACCATGAGCGAACACGGAAAATGCTGCAATACGATTGACGGCGTTGGCTGCAACGTCGAAACCTGCGTGTACAACAGCGACGGCAAGCGCTGCCACGCCGACCACATTCAGGTGCAGAACGACCAGGCGCGCAACAAGAACGAAACCTTCTGCGGCACCTTTACGCAGAGAAACAACGCCACGTTCTAAAGCAACGGACGGATTTTCCGTCCGTTACATAAGAAACTGCTCGACCGCCTGCGGCATTTCGGTTTTTTCCACGCAGCCGCCGAAGCGCGTCTCCCGTCCGGCCAGCCCCGCGAGCGGCGCGGGCACGGGCATTCCAGTCTGGACAGAGAGCCGGTCGATGAGCTTTACGCCGGGTGCGTCGGCATTGCCGCCGATGGCGCGCAGCACATGATCGCAGAACTTGAACGGGCTTGCCGTAGAAACAACCACGGCAGGCATCTCGTCGCCGGTCTCGGCGCGGTAGCTGCACAGCACCTTGTAGGCGACTGCGGTGTGCGTATCCATCAGGTAATTGTGCTCCCGATAGACGGTACCGATCGCGGCGCGGGTCTGCCCGTCGTCGCAGAAGCCGCAGGAGAACTCGCTCTGGATCTTTCCAAGAAGCGCAGCGGACACCGTGTAGCTGCCGGTCTCCTTCAGCTGCTGCATGTAGCGGGCGGTCTCCGCATCGCTGCCGCTGAGCGCGCAGAGCAGCCGCTCCAGATTGCTGGATACGAGAATGTCCATTGACGGCGACGCCGTGATATGGAACGGACGGTTCTTATTATACGTACCGGTGCGGATAAAATCCGTCAAAACATTGTTTTCATTCGAAGCGCAGATCAAACGCGCCACGGGCAGGCCCATATGTTTGGCATACCACCCGGCGAGGATGTTTCCGAAATTGCCAGTCGGCACGACGAAGTGGATTTCGTCGCCCATCCGGATGCGGCCGGCGTTGACCTCCTCGCAGTACGCGGAGAAATAGTACACGATCTGCGGCAGCAGGCGCCCCCAGTTGATGGAGTTCGCCGAGGAGAGGAACCACCCCTTCTCCGTCAGTCGCGCAGCCAGCGCCCGGTCACCAAAGATCTGCTTGACGCCGGTCTGTGCATCGTCAAAGTTCCCATGAACGGCGCTGACGGCGACATTGCCGCCTGTCTGCGTGACCATTTGCAGGCGCTGCACATCGGACACGCCGCCCTGCGGATAGAACACCATGATCTTCGTGTCCGGGACATCGGCGAAGCCCTCCAGCGCCGCCTTCCCCGTATCGCCGGAGGTGGCGACCAGAATGCAGACCCTTCGTTGCTCGCCGCACTTTTTCAGCGACGCCGTCAGCAGATGCGGCAGCATCTGCAGCGCCATATCCTTGAACGCGCAGGTTGGGCCGTGCCACAGCTCCAGAAACGACGTATTCCCGTCGAGCGCGCGCACCGGTGCGATCGCGGCATCGTCGAAATTCGTTCCGTAAGCCGCAGCGGCAAACGCGCGCAGCTCCGCCTCGGAAAATTCGGGCAAAAACAGACGCATGATGGCCACGGCCCGCTCCTGATACCGCATGGCGCACAGCTCTGAGAGCGTCTGCATGCTGACCTGCGGAAGCGTATCGGGGACATACAGTCCGCCGTCCGGGGCAAGGCCGCCGGAGATGGCCTGCGACGCCATGGCGTGCAGGTCTTTGTTTCGTGTGCTGAAATAGTTCATGGCTGCTCCTCACTCAAAAGCGTTTTCGATGTGACGAATATCCAGCTGCTTTGGATTCATCGTCTCGTTCCCATAGATTTCAATAACGTCGAACCGCGGCTGCAGCGCAGTCTCGTTTTCCGAAAGCCAGAGTGCCGCCGCCGTGCGGATGCGCTCCTGCTTCGCTGCGCCCACATATTCGCGCGCCTGCGCAAACCGGTCGGTGCTGCGCAGCTTCACCTCGACGAAGACGACATACCTCCGGTCGGCGGCGATCACGTCGATCTCGCCGAAGCGGCAGGTGTAGTTCTGACCGACGATGCGGTAGCCGCGGCGCTTGAGATACGCCGCCGCCTGCTGCTCGCCCCACAGGCCTCTCAGTTTTTTCGATTCCGAAAGTTTCATATCCCGTCAATGCATTTTCTTCAAAAACGACGGCCGGTGGATCGGACACGGGCCGTATTCCCGCAGCGCTGCATAGTGCGCCGCCGTGCCATAGCCCTTGTGCTGCGCAAAGCCGTACTGAGGGTACTGCTCCGCCATTTGCAGCATGTACCGGTCACGCGTGACCTTCGCCAGAATGGACGCCGCCGCGATCCCGGCGCATTTTCCGTCGCCGCCGATGACGCACTGGCTGTTCCCATGGATGCCGGAATTCCGGTTGCCGTCAATCAGCGCGAGCGCCGGCGGCTCGGAGAGCTGTGCAATCGCCCGGTTCATCGCCAGAAACGTCGCGCCGAGGATGTTCAATTCCTCGATCTCCTCCACCGTGGCGAATGCGATCCCATAAGACACGGCCTGCGCAAGGATCGCATCATACAGCGCGTCCCGTTTTTTTGGCGAGAGCTTTTTGGAGTCGTTCAGCCCCGGAATCACCAGATTGCGCGGCAGCATCACCGCAGCAGCACAAACCGGTCCGGCCAGCGGACCACGCCCGGCTTCGTCCACGCCGCACAGCGGGGCGACGCCGCGATCCAGCAGCTCGTTTTCCAATTCCCAAAGGTCTGTCGTGTTCACGTCGTTTCCTCCGGCAGTTCGAGCGTGATGCGCCCCAGCAGACCGCTGCGGTATTCGTCCAGCAGTACCGCCGCCATCCGCTCGATGTCATATTCGCCGCCGGAGATCAGAAAGCCGCGCTTTTTTGCCGCCGTCTCCAGCAGCTCAAAGCCGTTTTCTCCGTCCTCCGGGCGGAATTTATATCGTTTTTCCACCGCGTCCGGGTAATACCGCACCAGACGCAGCATAAAGTTCGCCGCGAGCGTTTCGCGGTCGAGCACCTCGGCCTTGATCGCGCCCGTGATGGCCAGCAGCTCACCGACCTCCTGACTGTCAAACCGCGGCCAGAGGATGC
>JABLYK010000073.1 GCA_018265835.1 Oscillospiraceae bacterium
GGTCAATGCAGCGGCGCTTGCGCCGCCGCATGACCTTGCGCTGTCATTCTGACGCGGCGAACGCAGCCTCCAGCTCTTCCAGATCCTCGCGCAGCTCGTGCGGCAGACGGTCGCCGAACTGCTCGAAGTATTCGCGGATGCCCGCGCAGTTTTCGCGCCAGCTCTCCGGGTCGATGGTCAGCAGCTCCCGGAGCGTCTCGATGGTCACGTCCGTGCCTTCGAGATTGATGTCCTCCGGCTTCGGCTCGTAGCCGATGACGGTCTCCTCCGCGTCCGCCTCGTCGAAGCAGCGCTTGAGAATCCACTCCAGCACGCGCAGATTGTCGCCAAAGCCCGGCCAGAGGAACTTGCCGTCGTCGTCGGTACGGAACCAGTTGACGTTGAAGATTTTCGGCGCGTTCGGCAGAACGTCGCCCATGTCGAGCCAGTGCTGCCAGTAGTCGGCCATGTTGTAGCCGCAGAACGGGCGCATCGCCATCGGGTCGCGGCGCACGACGCCCACGGCGCCGGTCGCGGCGGCCGTCGTCTCGGACGCCATCGTTGCGCCGACGAACACGCCGTGCTGCCAGTCGCGCGACTGGTACACCAGCGGGGCGGTCTTGGCGCGGCGGCCGCCGAAGATGATCGCGCTGATCGGCACGGCCGTGCCGGTTTCAAATTCGGGGCTGATGCACGGGCAGTTCGCGGCGGGGGCGGTGAAGCGGGAGTTCGGGTGCGCGCCCTTCGAGCCGTCGGAGCCGTCCCACGGCTCGCCCTTCCAGTTGACGAGGTGGCCGGACGGGATGGTCTTGCTCATGCCCTCCCACCAGACGGTCAAATCGTCCTCATTGAGTACGACGTTTGTAAAGATAGTGTTCCTGCTGGTGGAGGCGAGGGCGTTCGGATTGGACTTTGCGCTCGTGCCGGGTGCGACGCCGAAGAAGCCGTTTTCCGGGTTCACGGCCCAGAGCCGCCCGTCCTTGCCGGGGCGCAGCCACGCGATATCGTCGCCGACGGTCCAGCACTTCCAGCCGTCCTTGCGGTAGCCCTCCGGCGGGATGAGCATGGCAAGATTCGTCTTGCCGCAGGCGGACGGGAACGCGCCGGTCACGTAGCGGATCTCGCCCTTCGGGTTCTGGATGCCGAGGATGAGCATGTGCTCGGCGAGCCAGCCCTCCTGCCGGCCCAGCACGGACGCGATGCGCAGCGAGAAGCACTTCTTGCCCTGCAGGACGTTGCCGCCGTAGTTGGAGTTCAGGGAGACGATCTTGTTCTCCTCCGGGAAGTGGACGATGTAGCGGTTTTCGGGGTCGAGCTGCGCCTTGGAGTGCACGCCCGTGATGAAATCCGCGCTGTCGCCCAGCGCGTCGAACACGGCCTTGCCCACGCGGGTCATGATCGCCATGTTCAGCACGACGTAGATCGAATCGGTCAGCTCAATGCCGTACTTGGCGAATTCCGAGCCGATTGCGCCCATGGAGTAGGGGATCACGTACATGGTGCGCCCGACCATTGCGCCGCGCAGAATCTCGTGGATTTTCGCCTTCATCTCGTCGGGGTCCATCCAGTTGTTCGTGGGGCCGGCGTCCTCCTTGCGCTTGGAGCAGATGAACGTTCTGCCCTCCACGCGCGCCACGTCGTTCACGTCGCTGCGGTTGAGATAGCAGCCGGGCAGCTTCTCCTCGTTGAGCTTAATCAGCTCTCCGGACTCCACCGCGATCCGGCGCAGGGCTTCCAGCTGCTCCTCCGAGCCGTCGATCCACACGATTTCGTCGGGCTGGGCAAGCTCGGCGGTCTTGCGCACGCGCTCCAGCACCAATTTGTTTTGCGTCAGTTCCATTGCGGTTCTCCTTTTACCTTGCTGGTTTGTATTTGTGCAATTGTTCTCATAACCGTTCCAATCTCTCCCCCTAAGTTACACCTTTTGACGTGACTCTGTAAAGAGCAAACGCGAAATTTGTCCTGTGAACCTTTTCACACGCCCGTTTTGTGTGCTATACTGTTCTATCAATATTCCTCAGGAGGAGCGGCTATGTGGAGTACCCTTGTCCCGGCGGCGGCTGTGCTGGGCGCGGAGGCGGTCATCCGCCGGCGCGTCAACGCGCTGCCGGAATCGTTTTTCCCGTGTGAGCTGACGGCGCATGTCCAGCTCCGGCGGATGCACAACCGCGGCCTGGCCGGCAGCCGGCTGGAGCGGCGTCCTCGTCTTGCGCTGGCGCTCCAGACCGGCGCGTCCGTGGTCACGACCGGCGTCGCCGTGGCTGTCAACCTCCCGGCTGCCGCCGGGCCGGTCGCGCGCGTCGGTGTCGGTCTGCTGCTGGGCGGCGCGCTGGCGAATCTGCTGGAGCGCTACATAAAACATGAAGTAACGGATTATGTCTACCTAAAGGACGCGAAGCTGCCCGTGCTGCGCCGGCTGGTCTGGAATGTCGCGGATCTGAACATCCTGCTCGGCGGACTCACGGCGGTCGTGGGCTATTTGGCGGGCGTGTGATGCAGGGAAATCGGACTCGGAAAAGGGAGCGGATACATGGAACGATGGGATGTCTATGATGAAGACCGGCTGCCGACGCACCGGACGGCGGTGCGCGGCGGCGCGCGCCGGGCGGGGGACTGCCAGCTCGTGGTGCACGTGTGCCTGTTCAACGCGCGCGGGGAGATGCTCATCCAGCAGCGCCAGCACACGAAGGCGAGTTACCCCGATTATTGGGACGTGTCGGTTGGCGGCGGGGTCATCGCGGGGGAGACGCCGCGCGCGGCCGCCATGCGCGAGCTGCGCGAGGAGCTGGGGCTGACGCTCGACCTGTCGCAGACGGTCGCGGCGGTGACGCTCTCGTTCGACGGCGGGTTCGACGATTATTTCCTCGCCGACTGCGACGTGCCGCTCTCTGCGCTCACGCTGCAGGCGGAGGAGGTGCAGGCTGCGCGCTGGGCGGGCAGGGAGGAGATCCGGGCGATGATCGCTCGCCACGAATTTGCCCCGTACTGGCCGAGCTTCGTCGATCTGCTGTTCGACCTCCACCGCCATCGGGGGCTGAGCGAGTGACGTCAGAATGACAGCGCAAGGTCATCCCGTACCGCAAGCGGTACGGGATTGACCGGCACTGTCATTCTTCCTTACCCAGCCGCAGGTCAAGCCTGCGTCTGGGGGACGCGGGGCTGCGATACGCACCGAGCCAAGGCTTCCCCCACTGGGGGAAGCTGTCTCTCCATAACCAAATTCGAAACCGAGTTTCGAATTTGAAAGGAAGAACGGGGAAGCGGATAACGTCCAAACGGACTCGCTCCATTCCGCTTCCCGGCTTGCCCGGAAAGCTTCACATTCGCTCCTCCGTTTCTCCTCACAAAACCGAAACATCGTTTCGGTTTTGAAAGGACGAGCAGCGGAGCGAACGAGACCGCGTGTTTACACAGGGACGAGCGATGCGGAGCTTGCGAGGACGTTCTGACGCGGCTACAGTCCATATCAAAAACCGGAATTCCGGAAACAGGCAGGAAGCATCAAACCGCAGTGTGATGAAATGTACGATGCAAAGGCGTTACTTTGTGTCGCCCTCTTCCAGTTCCTCGACCTTGAGCAGGCTCATCGCGCCGAGCAGGAAAATGTCGAGCGCGAGCAGCACAAAGCCAAGCACATTGGAAGCGCAGGCAAATGCGGCGACAGTACCGCACAGAAGAATGAGGAACAGGGACACAAGAATATTCATGGTTTTTTCAGAAATGAGCTTCATCCTGAACAACTCCTTTTTAATTCAGTATTCACGGCGTCTTCCTGTCTGTTTCTATGACCACCATACGCCAAACAATTAACAATGTCAACAGTAAATGTTACATTTTTCACATGTTACAAAAACAGATTGTGAAAATCGGGACAATTTGTGCAAGATTGCGAAAGCGTCAGAGCGTCAGAACGGGCGCGCGTCAGAACGGGCGCATTGCGTTCCGCTTCCCGGGCAAGCCGGAAAGCTTCACATCCATTTCCCCGTTCTTCCTTACCCAGCCGCAGGCCAAGCCTGCGTCTGGGGGACGCGGGGGTGCGATACGCACCGGCCAAGGCTTCCCCCTCCGGGGGAAGCTGTCGGCGGAGCCGACTGATGAGGGGAACATCGCAGCATGTTGCATATCGCAGGTCAACGGGACGATGTGGGCATCGTCCCCTACGACGCCGAGGTACGAACACTAGGACACCTCATC
>JABLYK010000074.1 GCA_018265835.1 Oscillospiraceae bacterium
AGGTGGCAGACGATGACGCGGTGCGCGTTCTCCACGCCGCCCATCAGCTCGATGCAGCGCTTGGAGACGAAGCGGTGGGAGGTGCCGTGGAAGCCGTAGCGGCGCAGATGGTCCTCGGTGTAATACTTGGTGGGGATGGCATAGCGGTAGGCCTTCGGGGGCATGGTCATATGGAACGCGGTGTCGAACACAGCGACCTGGGGCTTGCCAGGCATGGCCTTTTCACAGGCCTCGATGCCCATGAGGTTGGCGGGGTTGTGCAGCGGGCCGAGGGGGATGCAGTCACGGATGGCCTGCTTGCAGGCTTCGTCGATGATGCAGCTTTCGACAAACTTGTCGCCGCCGTGCAGGACGCGGTGGCCCACAGCATCGATCTCGTCGACGGACTTGATGACGCCGTCAGCCGGGTCGACCAGGATGGCCATGACCGCCTCGATGGCTTCCTTGTGGGTGGGCATGGGGATGTCCTTCTCCACCTTCTTGCCGGTCGCCGGGACCTTGTGGGTCAGACGGCCGTCGAGACCGATGCGCTCGCACAGACCCTTGGCCGTGACATTGCCGGTCGCCGGATCCATGAGCTGATACTTGAGGCTGGAGCTGCCAGCGTTGATGACCAGTACATTCATTGTTCCATTCACTCCTGTGTTTCTTTTTTCAGTCATTCGTGGTACTATATTCATAGCTATTGTTCATCATACAACAAAAGCAAAAGGGAAACAAGAGTTTCCCAAGATTTTTTTATCGGAGGGCCGCTTATGCAGACGGTCGGCGTGATCTGTGAATATAACCCCTTCCATCTCGGCCACGCGCGGCAGCTGGCCATGATCCGGCAGCAGCTGGGCAGGGATGCGGCCGTCGTCTGCCTCATGAGCGGCAATTACGTCCAGCGGGGCGAGCCCGCAGTCTTTGACAAGCGCGTGCGCGCCCGCGCGGCGGTGGACGCGGGGGCGGATCTTGTGCTGGAGCTGCCGGTCACGGCGGCGCTGCAGTCGGCCGAGGGCTTCGCCGCCGGGGGCGTGCAGATCTTATCCGCGCTTGGCTGCGGGTATCTGAGCTTCGGGTGTGAATCGGGCAGCGGCGAGGCGCTTTTCCGCGCGGCGGAAGCGTCGTGCGCGGCGGAATTTGAAGCTTTCCTGCACGAAGCCATGCAGGAGGGTTTGAGCTACGCCGCCGCGCGGCAGCGGGCGCTGGCCGCTCTCGGCGCGAACGGCGAATTACTGACAAGACCCAACGACATCCTGGCCTTTGAATACTGCCGCGCGATCATCCGGCAGGAAAGCGCTCTGCGCCCGCTCGCCGTCCCGCGCCCCGGCGACTATCACGCGGACGAGCCGGATGCGGAACACCCGTCGGCGACCGCCGTGCGGCGGCTGATCCTGACCGGCGGAGACTGGCGGCCGTATGTCCCGGCGGAATGTGCCTGCGAAGGGGCCGTGCCGCACGCGCTTTGCTGGGGCGAGCGCGCGATGCTCGCGCGCCTGCGCGGCATGGAGCAGGCGGACTGGGCGCGCACCGCGCATGGCTCCGAGGGCCTGTGGTCCAAGGTGTGGAAGGCCGTCTTGTCGCAGCCGGACTATGAGAGCATCCTCGCCGCGGCCAAATCGAAGCGCTACCCGCGCACGCGGCTGCAGCGGCTGCTGCTGTGCGCGTATCTCGGCATCAGCGAGGAAACGCTCCGGCAGACGCCGCCCTACGTGCGCGTGCTGGCCTTTGATGAGCGGGGACAGACCGTTTTGCGGCAGGCAAAAAAGAGCGGCGGCTGTATGCTTGTGAATGCCGGGCAGACGCCGCCGGACGCGGCGTATTATGAGCTGGAGCGCCGCGCCGCGGATCTGTATACGCTCTTTTCCCGCCCGGGCGCCCCATGCAGCGCCGGGACAGAACGCGGCACCCGGATCTATCAACGGAAACCTTAAATTTTGCGGTATTTTCCGAACCCCTCTTGACAAATCACGCCTCTTGTGCTACTGTGTTAATCACTTAATACAGCAGTACAGGAGGTGACTTCATGATGTCCTGGCAATTTCAGGCCGATCAACCCATCTATACGCAGCTCGTCGCGCGCTTGCAGCAGCAGCTCGTTTCCGGCGTCTATCCGCCCGGGAGCAAGCTTCCATCGGTGCGCGAGCTTGCAGCCGATGCCGGTGTCAACCCGAATACCGTGCAGCGCGCCTTTTCCGAGCTGGAGCGCGCGGGACTGATCTACACGCAGCGCACCGCCGGCAAGTTCGTCACCGAGGATGCAGCCGCCGTCGCCGCTGCACGCCGCTCGCTCGCCGAGGCGCAGACCCGGCAGTATCTCGCGGCCATGCGTGCGCTTGGCTGCGGAAAGCAGGAAATTCACAATCTATTCGATCAAATGGAGGAACAGGAACATGCCGATCTTTGAATGCCGCGCGCTGGAAAAGCGCTATGGCGCGGCCATGGCGCTCGACCATATCGATCTCGCGCTCGAACCCGGCCGTATCGTTGGCCTGCTTGGGCCAAACGGCAGCGGAAAATCCACCCTGATCAAGCTTGCCATGGGGCTGCTGCAGCCCACCAGCGGAGAAGTGCTGATCGGCGGCCAGGCACCGTCACCGCAGACCAACGCCGTCGTGTCCTATCTGCCGGACCGCATCACGCTCAGCCCCTGGATGAAGACGCGCCAGCTGCTTGATTTCTATGGCGACTTCTTTGCCGATTTTGACCGCGCAGCCGCCGAACGGATGCTCTCGCAGCTCGGTCTGGATCTCAACCAGTCCGTCCGTCAGATGTCCAAGGGCATGAAGGAAAAGGTCCAGCTCGTGCTTACCATGAGCCGCAGAGCGAAGCTCTATCTGCTCGACGAGCCGATCGGCGGCGTCGATCCCGCCACGCGCGATTATATCCTGCATACCATTATTTCAAACTATAACCCCGAGGCTGCCGTCATCATCAGCACACACCTGATCGCCGATGTCGAGCCGGTGCTTGATGATGTCATTTTCCTCGATCATGGACACGTCGCGCTGCACGAGAGCTGCGAGGAGATCCGCGAGACGCGCGGCCAGTCGGTCGACGCCCTGTTCCGGGAGGTATTCAAATGCTGAGAAAACTGATCAAACACGAGTTCCGCGCCACAGGCCGTCTGATGGCGCCGCTGTTCGGCGCGCTCTTGCTGCTGGCTGTCTTTTCCCGCGTCACAAATCAGATCCTGCAGCAGGTGCCGAATCCCACGCGCGTCCTCTATATTGTCAGCGTCCTGCTCGCCATTGTCTATGTGCTGGCGGGTCTTGGCGTGATGGTCTTCTCCACCGTTCTGATGATCAAGCGCTTCCACCAGAACTTCCTCACTGACGAGGGCTATCTCATGTTCACGCTTCCCGTCAGTGTCCACAGCCTGCTCTGGTCGAAGCTGATTACCGCCGCGCTCTTTTTCCTCTTCACGTTTGCGGCGGAGCTGCTTGCCCTCGCCATCGTGATCTGGCAGGGCGGCGTGTCAACAGAGCTATATAACAACTTTATATCCGGACTGCGCGAGCTGGGCAGCTATTACACCGGTAACGGCATCGCCATTGCGCTGGAGACCTTTGCGATGCTGTTCGTCAGCCTGCTTGTCACCTGCCTGCTGTTCTACGCGCCCATGTCCATCGGCTACAGCTTTGCCAACCATAAGGGGCTTCTTTCCGTCGTGTTCTATTTTGTCATTCAGGCCGTGCAGCAGATCTTCGGCGTCTTTACGCTTGCAGGCCTTGCAGATGACAGCTCCCTCCTGAATCACCTGCTGCAAAATGTCTTTTCAGGCGGCCGTATGGTCGTCGTCAGTGAGGCTCCGCACGCCGTCGCCCAGTTTTTCCACGGTGCCATGCTCCTGTCCCTGCTCGCAGATCTTGTCCTCGGCGCGATCCTCTATTTTCTCACCTACTTCATGCTCCGCAAACGCCGGAACCTCCAGTAAGCGGCACAGCCGGCCTGCAGCCCGACGGCTGCAGGCTGTTTTTTGCGTTCCAGAAGAAAAATTGAAAATTATCCTTGCATTCTGGCGCATCCTGTGGTATTATATCTAGGCGTTTGAACCAAGGGAAGGGCAGTCTGCCTTTTTACAGAAATCTGATGAGAGAG
>JABLYK010000027.1 GCA_018265835.1 Oscillospiraceae bacterium
TGCGGAGCTTGCGAGGACGCGAGCGCGCCCGTTCTGACGCTGACTGATGAGGGGACGCATCCGGAGCACCTCATCCGACCGCCCTTCGGGCGGCCACCTTCCCTGCGTCAGAATGACAGCGCAAGGTCATCCCGCACCGCAAGCGGCACGGAATTGACCGGCACTGTCATTCTTCCTTACCCAGCCGCAGGTCAAGCCTGCGTCTGGGGGATGCGGGGTGCGAATGATGCGCCGAGCCAAAAGGCCGGACAACAGCCTCGGCGCGCGAACCGCTTGCGTTCGCGCCAGATGCTTGCCATCGTTGGTCGCAGGGATGCGTGCCGACCCTATAACACCAAGGCGATTTCACCGCCAGCGTCAGTCGCTGGGGGTTTCCAAAGGGGGGCCCACATCCCCCTTTGGCGTGCTTTCTTTGCGGTGTTACCGCGTTTCTTTCCCACGAGGGAAAGAAATGGGGTAACAAGACTTGCACTGCATTGCGCATCGCATGCCACCGCATCCGTCACGGCTGACGCCATGCCACCTTCCCCTCAAGGGGAAGGCTTTCAAGGCTTCCCCCTTTGGGGGAAGCTGTCACCGAAGGTGACTGATGAGGGGAACAAAGTGCTCTGGGAGCGCATCGTCCCCTACGAAGCGCTCAGGCGCAAAAACGCCGGCGGCTCCGAAGCTTCGGAGCCGCCGGCGTTTTCGTATCTGATTTTACCGCTCTCTGCCGACGAAGAACAGCGCCACCGTACCGGGGCCGACGTGCGAGCCGGTGACCGGTTCGTAGCACTCGATCTCAACTTCGACCTCCGGGTGCTTCTCACGGATGAGCGCCGCGACGGTCTGGGCGTCCTCCTCACAGTCGCCATGCGCAAGCGCGACATGCTGGTATGGGTGATCGGGCAAAAACCGTGCCTCCAGCTCCTCTGCCAGCGCGCGCAGCGCCTTTTTGCGGCCGCGCGTCTTGCCGTAAACGATGATCTGCCCTTCTTCGTTGCCCTTGAGCAGCGGCTTGATGCCGAGCACCGTGCCGAGCACGGCGGTGATATTGGAAATGCGGCCGCCGCGGCGCAGGAACATCAGATCATCCACGGTGAAAAACTGACAGACGTGCCCACGCAGCTGCAGCAGCTCCGCCGCCGTCTCCGCCAGCGTCTTCCCCGCGTCGCGCAGCCGAACCGCCGTCCGGACGAAGATGCCCTCGCCCAGCGACGCTGCCATCGTGTCCATCACGACGATCTTCCGGTCGGGATACCGCTCGTACAGCTCGCGCGCGGCGAGCTTCGCCACCTGCATGGAGCCGCTGATGCCGGACGACATGCCGATGAACAAAATATCCTGCCCGGCCTGCAGCACCGGCTCGAAATAGTCCGTATACCGCTGCTCGTTGATGAGCGCCGTTTTCACCTCGGTGCCCTGACGGAGCTGATCGTAAAACGCCCTGCCGTCAAACTCGTCCGCAGCCGGGCAAAGGTACTCCTCTTCCCCCACGAAATAGGAAAACGGGATCGCCGTCACATCGCTGGCACGCAGATAGCGCATCGGCAGATTCGTGGATGTATCGGTGATGATGGCAAAGTGCATATGGCACCTCCTTGTCCACAGACAGGTTCAAACCAGAGAATTTCTGGTTGAGAAAATCAACAATTTTTTCAAGTTGTGTCGCAAACCAGAACGTTCGGGGACACATTAGGTTATTATATAAGTTCTTTCTTAAAAGTCAATTAAGAATCTTTAAACATTTCATGGACAGGCGCCGTTTTTCAGTCCGTTTCGTCACGGAGCGGCAAAATGCCGTGCGAAAGCTTCAGATTCAGCACGCGCAGCACGCTCCCGTCAAGCTGCTCCTGCGAGAGCGTACCGTCCGCGAGCGCCTGCTCCACGGCGGCTACCGCGCCGGGCACATCCGCAATGCCAAGCAGCACATCCACGCCCGCCTGCAGGCAGCGCACCGCCTTTTCCGCGTCCGTATCATCCCCCAGCGCCTGCATCTGCAAGCCGTCCGTAACGATCACGCCGCGGAAGGTCAACTGCCGCCGCAGCAGGCTCGTGACGAGCTTATACGACATGGACGCCGGCTGCTCGTCCATGGACGGGACCGTCAGGTGTCCCACCATGACCATGTCCGCGCCCGCCTCCATGCCGCTGAGGAAGGGCTTCAGATCCTCCTGCAGCAGCTCGTGCAGCGTTTTGTTCACGATCGCGGCCTGCTGGTGCGAGTCCGTCTCCGTGCTGCCATGGCCGGGAAAGTGCTTCAGGCAGCAGATGGTGTTGCTGTCCCGGAAGCCCTGCACGGCGGCAGCGACCAGCTCGGCCGCCTCGTCATAATCGTCGCTGTACGCGCGGTCGCCGATGACGGTATTTTTCGGGTTGCTCCACACGTCGGCCACCGGCGCAAAGTCCACGTTGAAGCCGCAGGACTGCAGATCGGTCGCAAGCGTCACCGCGTTGTCATACGCCGTCTGTGTGCCGAGCGCGCGGTAGCTGAACATACTGTCGAGCTTCGTGGTACCGATGGTGTACATCAGCCGCCCGACCTGGCCGCCCTCCTCGTCCGCGCAGATGAACAGCCGCGTCCTGCTCGCGCCCTGCAGGCCGGAGACGAGCTGCACCGTCTGCTCGCGCGTTTTGAGGTTGCCGGTCGTGAGCAGAAAGCCGCCCACGGGGTATTCCTGCAGCGCGGCGGTCAGTTCCGGCGTCGGCTCCGTGACGGCCGCGCCGTCCGCGCTGAGCGCCTCCGGACTCACGATCAGAAGCTGGCAGATCTTTTCCCGCTCGGTCATGCCATCCAGCAGCGCCTGCGCGCGCGCAGCCTGCAGCTCCTCCTGCGTGGGCTGCGGCGCTTCCGCCTGCCGCACGAGCCTGCCGCGCACGCAGCAGAGCACGATCAGCGCAACTGCAAGCAGCGCAAACGCGGCGTACTTTCCGTACCGCTTTCCATATTGTTTGTATGTTTCCAGTTTTCTATGTTCCATGGCTTCATATTACCGCGTTTCGGGGAAAAACTCAATGGTTTCCTGTTGGGATTTGGCCTTGCTCTGACAGAAAATATGTGGTAAACTAAAAGTTACGAATTTCGGAACGCAGCTTCAAACCGTTCCCCAGAATAGGAAGTGCTTTCAAGTATGACAAAAATTGATATCTTTTCAGGCTTTCTCGGCGCCGGCAAGACCACGCTCATCAAAAAGCTGATCGCGGAGGCCTATCAGGGTGAAAAGATTGTGCTGATCGAAAACGAGTTCGGCGAGATCGCCATTGACGGCGGCTTTTTGCAGGACTCCGGCGTAGAGATCAACGAGATGAACTCCGGCTGCATCTGCTGCAGCCTGGTGGGCGACTTCGCCAAGGCGCTCCAGCAGGTGCTCGACCAGTTCCAGCCCGACCGCATTTTGATCGAGCCGTCCGGCGTCGGCAAGCTGTCCGACGTAATCCGCGCCGTGCAGGGCGTGGACTCCGACGCGCTGGCGCTCAACGGCTTCACCACGGTTGTGGACGCGACGAAGTGCAAGATGTATATGAAGAACTTCGGCGAATTCTTCAACAATCAGGTGGAGCACGCCAGCTCCATCATTCTCTCCCGCACCGGCGGTATGCGCGAGGACAAGCTCGCGGCCTGCGTCGCGCTGCTGCGCGAGAAGAACCCCGCCGCCACCATCGTCACCACCCCGTGGGACGAGCTGAGCGGCGCGCAGATTCTCGAAACCATGGAGCGCCGCTCCACGCTGGAGGCCGAGCTGCACCACCTGCACGAGGAGGAGCACGAGCACCATCACCACCATTACGATGAAAACGGCGAATGCTGCTGCGGACACCATCACGACGACGATGACGACGAGCATGAACATCACCACGAGCATGAGCACGAGCATCACCACGACCATGACCACGAACACGGCGAGAGCTGTGGCTGCGGCCATGACCACGAGCACGAGCACCACCATCATCACGCGGACGAGGTGTTCACGAGCTGGGGCGTCGAAACGCCGCACAAGTTCACCGACGCGGAGATCACCGCCGCGCTCGACGCGCTGCTCGACGAGCACAAGTACGGCGTCGTGCTGCGCTCCAAGGGCATCGTCCCGGCCACGGACGGCGGCTGGATCCACTTTGACTATGTGCCGGGCGAGAGCGACGTGCGCCGCGGCAGCGCGCAGGTCACGGGCCGCATCTGCGTGATCGGCTCGAAGCTGAATGAAGACGCGCTGAAGGAGCTGTTCCACATTGGCTGAAATGGTTGAGCTGCCGGTTTATCTGTTCACCGGCTTTCTGGAAGCCGGCAAAACGAAGTTCATTCAGGAGACGCTGGAGGACAAGCGCTTCCACAAGGGCGAACGCACGCTGCTCATCCTCTGCGAGGAGGGCGTGGAGGAGTACGCGCCGGATCAGTTCTGCGCGCCGAACGTCTTCCTCCGCACGGTGGAGGACGAGGCGGATTTCACCGCCGAGAACCTCTCCGCCATGCAGCGGGAGGTCAACCCGGAACGCATCCTGATCGAGTACAACGGCATGTGGATGCTGGACACGCTCTATTCCAACATTCCGGAGGGCTGGATCGTGGCGCAGGAGTTTCTGTTCTGCGACGCGACAACGTTTCTGACTTACAACGCCAACATGCGCCAGCTCATGGTGGACAAGATCAAGAGCGCGGAGCTTGTGGTGCTCAACCGCTACCGGGCGGACATGGACCGCATGGCGATGCACAAGGTGATCCGCGGCGTCTCCCGCCGGTGCGACATCGCGTATGAGTACGCCGACGGCAAGGTGGAGTATGACGACATCGAAGACCCCCTGCCGTTCGACATCGAAGCGCCCGTCGTCAACATTGAGGACCGCGACTACGCCATCTGGTACCGCGACATGTCCGAGGAGACGAAGAAATACAACGGCAAGACCGTGCGCTTCAAGGGGCGTTGCCTCGTGCGCAAAAATGTGCCGAAGGGCAGCTTCATCATCGGCCGCCATATCATGACCTGCTGCGTGGAGGACATTCAGTTCGCCGGCATCATCTGCAATTGGGACAAGGCTGACTCCATCCGCGACGACGAATGGGTCATCCTGACGGCGAAGCTGGAAAACAAGTTCCACCGCGCCTACGGCCGCAAGGGTCCGGTGCTCACGGTTCTGTCCGTAGAGGAGACGGAAAAGCCCGAAGAAGCCGTCGCAACGTTTTACTGAAACAACCGATTACGCAAATCAGGAGCCGCATCCAACCGTTTGGTTTGGATGCGGCTCCTTTTTTGCTCCGTTTTTTCCCACTGAATATCTCTGCTCTTGACAACCGGGCATTTTCCGATTATGCTGGTGCGGTTCTGCATATTTTATTGGATGCAGGAACCGATTTTCGCCATGTGCAAAGGAGACGCCCAACGTGAAGCCCATCCGCCTGTCCGACCATTTCACCTACCCGAAGCTGCTGCGGTTCACCCTGCCGTCGATCGTGATGATGATCTTCTCCTCGATCTACAGCGTGGTGGACGGGCTGTTCGTGGCAAATCTCATCGGTGATCTGGCGCTGTCTGCCGTGAACATCATGTTCCCGGTCAACATGATCTTCGGCTCCTTCGGCTTTATGCTGGGCACCGGCGGCAGCGCCATCGTCGCCAAAACGCTTGGCGAGGGCAAGCCGGAATTGGCAAGCCGCTATTTTTCCATGTTCCTGTATACCATTCTGGCAGCCGGCGTGGCCTTTTCCGTTGCCGGCGTGCTCTGGGTCGAGCCAATCGCACGCTTCGCCGGGGCGAGCGACCTGCTGATGGACGACTGCATGGCGTATGGCCGGGTTCTGTTCGGCGGCATCGCCGTGTTCATGCTGCAAACCTCGTTCCAGAGCTTCTTCGTCGTGGCAGAAAAGCCGCATCTGGGTCTGGCGCTCTCCCTCGCGGCAGGCGTTACGAACATGGCGCTGGACTATGTGTTCATCGGCGTGCTGGATATGGGCATTGCCGGAGCAGCGTGGGCCACCGATCTGGGCTGCTGCATCGGCGGCATTCTTCCGCTGTTCTATTTCTGCAGCCCGAAGCGCAGCGGCCTGCGCCTGACCAGGACGCAGTTTTACGGCAGGCAGCTTTGGAACGCCTGCGTCAACGGCTCGTCCGAGCTGATGAGCAATCTGTCCGCCTCCGTGGTCAGCATTCTCTACAACCACCAGCTCATGCGCCTGATCGGCGAACAGGGCGTGGCGGCATTTTCCGTGATGATGTACGTGGATTTTGCGTTCGCTGCAACGTTTTTGGGCTTCTCCATGGGCAGCGCGCCCATCGTGAGCTTCCATTACGGCGCGGAAAACCACGGCGAGCTGCGCAGCGTTTACCGCAAGAGCATGACGGTCATCGGCGTCGCGTCGCTTGCAATGGTGGCGCTCTCGGAGGGGCTCAGCCGGCCGCTGGCGTCGGCCTTCGTCGGTTTCAACCCGGAGCTGATGGAATTGACGGTACACGGGTTTCGGCTGTTCGCGCTGTGCTATTTCTGCAACGGGCTGAATATTTACGCCTCCGCGTTTTTCACCGCCCTGTGCGACGGGCCGGTTTCCGCGTTCATCTCGTTTCTCCGCACACTGGTGCTGCGCGGCGGCATGGTGCTGCTGCTTCCCGCGCTGTTTGCGCTGGACGGCGTCTGGCTCGCCGTCACCGTGGCCGAAACGCTGTGCGCTGCGGTTTCCGTCGCATTCCTCGCCACAAAGCGAAAAAAATACCACTATTAAAATGGCAGCGGCCATCGCACGGTGTGCGATGGCCGCTCAGCTTGTCAAAAAACCTCGTAGAGTTTCGCCGCCGGAGCGGCGAAAGAAAATCCAATCATTTTCTCCGGCGACATGTGCGGCGGAGAAAATACTGCTCGGCCTGCAAACGTGCGAGCTGTCCGCCTTTGGCGGACGGCGAGTGCGCTGCAGTCAGGCCGCTTTCCCCTCTGTCAAAAAAGCAAAGCTTTTTTGACAGTCTCAGCGGCCATCGCACGGTGTGCGATGGCCGCTGTTTTTCGTGATCCATGGCGGGTGGAAGGCCGCCATGGACCTTGGAGGAAAAGCGGAAGCCGAAGAAGCTGCGTCCGTCAGGTTTCCGCGCGCCGGAGCTCAGAAACCAGCAGTGCGGAATACAGCGCGCCGACGATCAGCGCCGTCATGCCGAGGATCACGCCGTATTCTGACCGTGGATTGCAGATCCCCATGAAATGGAGCGCGGCAAATTCGGCTCCGAGGAATGCGAGGAGCACCAGAATGTTCAGCCAAATGCGTTTCATCAGAATGACCTCCTTCAAAAAATCGTAACACCACTTCGGATGGGATGCGCAAACTTATTTGGAACAGAGCTGCTTTCCCGCGGCGTCGCCCGCCGCCGGCTGCCGCCGCAGCCCCGGCGCCGCAGGCCTTTGCAGGTGGGAAATGACGATGCCGCCGACGATCAGCGCCGCGCCGAACAGGCTCTGCAGGCCGAACTTCTCGCCCAGTACTGCCGCACCCAGCACCGCAGCGCTCAGCGGGCTGAGCGCACAGAACATCCCGGCGCGCTCCGCCGTGGTGCCGCTCTGCGCGACCGGCTGCAGCGTGAAGCCAAAGCCGCTGCACACAATCGCCAGCATGAGCACTACAATCCACTCCATGCCGCTTTCCGGCAGACGCGGCGTTTCAAACAGGAACGACGCTGCAAGGGAGAACAGTCCGATGAACCCGACCTGCAGGATCCCGGCAGCCAGCGGATCGGAGCCGCCGTGCGTCAGGCGGTCCGTAAGGAGGATGGCCGCGGCATACAGCACCCCCGCCGCGATGCAGTACAGCTCGCCGGCCGCCACGGCAAACCCGCTGTGCAGCGTCAGCAGGCCGACACCCGCCAGCGACACGACTGCGCTCAGCAGCGCTTTTTTCTCCGGCATCCGCCGGCGGAGCGCCGCGTCCAGCAGCGGCACCAGCACAACGGCCGTACTCTCCAGAAACGACACAGTGGATGACGCCGTCGTTTTCAGTCCGGACAGCTCCGCCGTCATGACCAGGAAAAACGCCGCCCCCAGCGCAAGCCCGCCGAAGAACGTGCGGCGGCTCATGTGCAGCAGCCGCCCGGGGAACATCAGCGCCAGAAACACAAACGCAAACAGGAAGCGCAGCCCCAGCAGCGTAAACTTGCCCATATCCTGCAGCGCAAGCTTGGTAAGCACAAAGGATGTGCTGCGCGCAATGATGACCGCCGCCAGCAGGATCTCCGCATTTCTGCGCGTCAACGTTCCGGATTTCATGGTGTTCCCTCCAGTCTTTGCTCTTGACTGGAGTATACTGCTGGTGTATCTTTGAGTAAAGCGACGATTTTTCAAATCTGCTTTGCGGAAATCGCAAAGAAAGGAGCCGCACCATGGACAGCGAAAAATGCAGGGCGCTGCTGTGCACGATCGAGACGGGGAGCCTGTCCGCGGCGGCGGAGCAGCTTGGCTACACGCCGTCCGGCGTCAGCCGCATGATGGCGGCGCTGGAGCTGGAGACGGGCTTTCCGCTGCTGGTACGCAGCCGCTCCGGCGTGGAGCCGACGGCGGAGTGCGAGCAGATGCTGCCCGTCATCCGGGAGCTGGCGCACTGGGGCGCGCTGTACGGCCAGCGCGCGGCGGCGCTGCGCGGGCTGGAGACCGGCGTCATCACCGTCGGCAGCGCATACAGCGCCTGTTACGACTGGCTCTCGCAGACGATTGCGCAGTTCAGCGCGGCGCACCCGGGCATTGAGGTGCGCGTGCTGCAGGGCAGCAGCACGGTTCTGTACACCGCGCTCGCAGAGCACCGGGCGGATTTCTGCATCGCCAGCCACCGGGAGGGGAACTTTGAATGGCTGCCGCTGTGGCACGACCCGCTGGTCGCGTGGCTGCCCCGAAGCCATCCGCGCGCGAACGAACCGACGTTCCCGCTGCGCGCGTTCGAAACGGAGCCGTACATCGAGACCTTCCCGACGCAGGACACCGACAATGAACGTGCCTTTGCCCGAAACGGCATCACGCCGAACATCCGCCACACCACCATCGACACCCACGCCACCTATGCGCTGGTGGAGGCCGGGCTGGGCGTAAGTCTCAGCAACGCCCTCGTCGCCTACGCCTGGGACACCCGCGGTATCGCGGTGCTGCCGGTCGAGCCGCCGCAGTATGTGGACATCGGCATTGCCGCGCCGAACAGCGACGACATCTCCCCCGCCGCAAAGCGGTTTCTGGAGTTTGCCAAAACGCGGCTGCCGGTGCTATAATCAGAATATCTCACCGGGTCTGAAAGGAGACGCCATGAAAGTATCGGAACTGGAATACCGCCGTGTGACGCTTGAAGAGGCCGGCGCGGCGGCAAAGGAGATCATTGCGCGGGTGGAAAACGCGCAGAGCATAGATGACGTACTCGCCGCGCGCATCGACTATCTGAAGCTGATGACGGAGTTTTCCACGGCGAACAGTCTCGCCTACATGCGCTACACGATCAACACCGCCGATCCCTTCTATCTCGCGGAGAAGGACTACTACGACGAGATCGGCCCCGTGATGCAGAACTATGACCTGCAATACGCAAACGCAATGCTGGACTCCCCCTTCCGCGCGGAGCTGGAGCAGGCGCTCTCGCCGCTGCTGTTCCAGAGTATGGAGCTGCAGCGCAAGAGCATGTCGCCGGAGATCATCGACGACATGGTGGAGGAAAACAAGCTTGTGAGCGAATACTCGCAGCTCATGGCCGGGATGGAATTTGAATTCCGGGGCGAGAAGCTGCCGCGTCCCATGCTGATGAAATACGCGAAGTCCGAAAACCGCGCCACGCGCCGCGAATGCTACGAGGCGCTCGGAAGCACGCTGGCGCAGCACGCAGAGCCGCTCGACACGATCTTCGACCGGCTCGTGCACGTGCGCGACCGGATGGCGAAGAAGCTGGGCTGCCGCAATTTCGTGGAGCTGGGCTACTACCGCATGGGGCGGCTCTGCTATGGCGAAGCCGACGTGCGCACGTTCCGGGAAAACATCCTGCGCGACATCGTCCCGGTCGTGTCCGAGCTGCGGCTGGAAAACGCCAGGCGTCTCGGCATCGACACGTTCATGCTCTACGACAACGAGTATTTCACGCCCGGCGGCGCGCCCGTGCCGTGCGGCAAGGACGAAATCTTCGCCGCGGCGCGCGAAATGTACCACGCCATGGGCAGGGAAACCGGCGCGTTCATCGACATGATGCTCGAAAATGAGGCGTTCGACGTGGACGCGCGCAAGAACAAGTGGGGCGGCGGCTACTGCACGGAGTTTGTGAAGTACCGGCAGCCGTTCATCCTCGCGAACTTCAACGGCACCTCCGGCGACGTGGACGTGGTGACGCACGAGGCGGGGCACGCGCTCAACAGCTACCTCATCGCGGACAACCGCTTCGCGCTGGAGCTGGGCTGCGGCGGCATGGAGACCGCCGAGACGCACTCCATGAGCATGGAGTTTTTCGCGTGGCCGTATCTGGAGAACTTCTTCCCCAACGGGAACGACGCGGACAAATACCGCTTCCAGCACGCGCTGGACGCGCTGTCTTTCCTGCCCTACGGCACGATGGTGGACGCGTTCCAGCACCGGGTCTACGAGCAGCCGGACATGACGCCGGCAGAGCGCAACGCGCTCTGGCTCTCGCTGGAGCGGCAGTTCCGCCCGCACATCCATCTGGACGGCATTCCCTATCTGGAGCAGGGCACGCGCTGGCAGTATCAGATGCACATTTACGAGACTCCGTTTTACTACATCGACTACTGCCTGGCGCAGACGGCGGCGTTCCAGTTCCTGCTCGCCTCGCGCGCGGACTATGACGGCGCGTTCGCGCGGTACCTGCGTCTGTCGAAGCAGGGCGGCGAGAAGGTGTGGACCGAGCTGCTTCAGGAGGCGGGCTTCCGCTCCCCGTTCGAGCCGGGCGCGCTGGAGGCGCTGGCCGCAGAGCTGAAGCCGCTCATCCGCGCGCTGGAAGTGTAAAGCAGAGCAAAAAACTACCTGCAGGGAGCTGCAGGCAGTTTTTTGCATCTATTCGTATTGCTTATTCGTTAATTTCTGCGATATTTGCATGTTGATTCTCTGCTCTCGCTACCGTATGGTTCGCATATGTGTTCCATGTGGGTTCATAGTCTTCATTTGCTTGATTTCCCCACATTGACCAGCCATCTCGAACGCCTCGTGCGAACAGCTCAATATAAGGTCCCGGTGAACATGCTTCAATGATGGAGACAATCTCATCCGGTTTTCGGCTATGTTCTCGTTTCTGCGTCCGGATTAAATTCACCTGAGATCGAGCTGGTGCAAGTGTTCGATTGTTTCCTCCCTTTACCCCAAACAGCAGCATCTCGGTAACATTTCGAAAGTAAAATCCCACTCCCCGGCCATCTGGTTCGCCATCTTTTCGAACTTTTTCCCAGATAATATTGCCTTTATACTCAAATCCCCACGCTTTCATAACTTCAAGCCCATCGGGCAGCAATGCGTTTGGAACCCATAAATACAGATGTGCTTTTTCCTCTGTGATTTGATTTACTGGTATAGATTTGATATCTTCCAAAGGCATCGTCTCATAGCGATTCAAGCGCTTATGCTCCGGTGCAACCTTCCCCGTGCGATTTTGGAAACGCCATGGTGGATCTGCATAAATCGTAAAAAATTTATTCTGCCCGCTGAATTGCAACAAGCTATTGTTTGTAGCCTCATTCATATGATTACTCCCAATCTGAGACACATTGTTTCTTAATTCCCACCGCTAAAATCGGGCATCCGCCATTGCGTCGGGAATCCAGTCTCGGCAACAGCTTTCCCATCCAAGTTGTCGATGCTCCATATTTTTTTATAAGCGCTTTTCCGTCATTGCCAATCGTTGATCTGAAAATCTCGTTCAGTTCTTCAGAGCGTGTAACAATGATGCCAGCACTAATAATATCACAATCATAATATGTGCGCATCGCAAGCAAATCGCGATCAAATGTCTGATCCTTTGAATTCCATTCCAAATCAAAGGCAACCCGATTTTTCACAAAGTCAATGTTATGGCCATCAATATACCCCATTATAGTCTTTTCTTCATAGGGTTCACTTGCAAACCGACCTCTCTGGTTTGCTTGACGCGGATACTTTTTTATGATTAAATCCCCTGTAATTTTTATTTCACGCCATCCATATGGGTACAGGACATCATCAAACTTCTTGGGAATATTCGTTTCGTTCCCTCCAGCAGCGGTCAGATCATCAACACTGATATCAAGTTGAGCCAAACAATCCATTACTTCATTCCATTCGTTTGGAAATGCTTGTGTCAATATCTCCAGTGCATGATTATAGTTATAAAACTCAAACTTTTCCAACACATTTGAAGGAATGCAATCTGACAATTTCACAGAATTTCTCCTTCCCCATCCTCAAAAACAAACGCCAGCCTTTACTGAGGCAGCTTCTCTCAAGTGCGCATACTGTCCAGCAAACAAATTGTAACACTACCCGCACAAAATCTCAATTCCCATTCTGGAAATTCCGACAGAAAAATTTTGAATGCAAGCCGCAGAAAAACACTCCTTGATGCTCTAAAGAATAATTATATTTTCTGTCTGACGCGCCCGACGGCACAGAACACGAGGAACACCAGCAGATCGACCACCACGACGCTCGCGCCCGACGGCGTTTCAAACGCATACGACAGCACCATGCCGAGCAGGAAGCACACGACCGACACCACTGCCGCGCACACGGTGACGGACCGGAACGTGCGGCACACGCGCATGGCCGTGAGCGCCGGGAAAATGACGAGGCTGGAAATGAGCAGCGCGCCCATCATGCGCATACCGAGCACGATGGTAAGCGCCGTGAGCAGGGCGATGAGCATATTATACGCCTCGGTCTTGACGCCGGTGGCCTTGGAAAACGTCTCGTCAAATGTAACCGCGAAGATGCGCGGGTAGCACAGCACGAACAGCGCCAGCACCGCGACGGACACCACGATGCTCAGGCGCATATCCGCCTCGCTCAGCGAAAGGATGCTGCCGAACATATAATTGTTCACGTCCGTGTTCATGCCGCTCGTGAGCGAGACGGTCATCACACCGATGGCGAGCGCGCTGCTGGAGAGCAGCGCAATTGCCGCGTCGCCCTTGAGCTTGCCGCTTTGCGACAGGCGCAGCAGCAAAAACGCCGCGAGCACCACCACCGGGATCGCCACGGCCAGCGGCGCGAGATTCAGCGCCGTGGCGATGGCCAGCGCGCCGAAGCCCACGTGCGACAGCCCGTCGCCGATCATGGAATAGCGCTTGAGCACAAGCGACACGCCCAGCAGCGCCGCACACAGCGACACCAGCACGCCCACCACCAGCGCGCGCACCAGAAACGGGTAGGACAGCATTTCTTTTAAGATCGAGATCATAGCTTCCGCCCTCCCAGAAACCGCCGCGCGGGGTCGCTCTTCTTATAAGCCTCTGTCGCGCCGAAAAAGAGCTGCGTTTTGCCGAGATGCAGCACCTTCGTGGAATAGCGCAGCGCGGCCTCGATGTCGTGCGTGACCATGATGACGGTGATATTGTTGCAGAGGTTGATGAGCTTGATGAGATTGTACAGCTCCCCCGTCGCCACGGGGTCCAGCCCGGTGACCGGCTCGTCGAGCAGCAGCAGCTTCTTCGTGGCGCACAGGGCGCGCGCGAGCAGCACGCGCTGCTGCTGGCCGCCGGAGAGCGCCTGATAGCTCTGGTTTTTCAGATCGTCGATTCCCATGCGCTCCAGATTCTCCAGCGCGGCGGCGCGGTCGGCTTTGGAATAAAACGGCCGGCCGTGCATCCCGTTCAGCCGCCCGGAGAGCACGACCTCCATCACGCTCGCGGGAAAATCGCGCTGCAGCTCCGTCTGCTGCGGCAGGTAGCCGATCTCCGTATGCTTCAGCCCGTCGCCGAGCGTGATTGAGCCGCTCAGCGGCGCTTTCAGCCCCAGCAGCCCCTTGATGAGCGTGGATTTGCCGCTGCCGTTTTCCCCGACGATGCAGAGCAAGTCGCCGCGGCAGACTTCAAAATTCACGTCCTGTAATACGGCCTGCCCGTCGTAGCCGAGGCAGACGTTTTTGCATGTGATCAGCGCCATTCAGTTCAATGCCTCCCGCAGGGCGGCGGCGTTCTGCCGCATGATGCTCAGATACGTCGCGCCGTCCTCGAATTCCGCTGCCGTCACATTGTGGCAGCTTGAAAATTGCAGCTTCTTCGCGCCCGTCGCCTCGCAGACCGTGTCCGCGAGCTTCTGGTTCGACAGCTCGATGCAGAACACGACCGGGATGCGCTCCGTGCGCACCTTGTCGATCAAAAACGCAACCGTCGCGGCCGACGGCTCCGCCGCGTCCGCGCAGCCGGGATAGGCCGCAAAATACGTCAGGTCATAGGCGTCAGCAAAGTAGCGCAATGGGAACCGGTCCGCAAAAACGACCGTTTTTCTGCCCGAGCTCTCCACAATATCCCGAAATTCCGCGTCCAAATCGTCCAATCGCTCCACATAGTCCCCACACCGCTGCGCATAGTCCGCCGCGTGCGCGGGGTCGGCGGCGGCAAAGGTCTCCGCCAGCTTTTCGCAGATGCGCTCCGCGTTTTCCGGCGAGGTCCAGACGTGCTCGTCATACTCCGTCTCCTCCTCGTGCTCGTGGTCATGGCCGTGGTCGTGTTCCTCGTGCCCGGCCTGCATCCCCTCGACCGTTTCCTCCTCCAGCGCCTGCACGCAATCCATGAGCGTGACGACGCGCAGATCGGGGTTGTCCACGCCCGCGAGCACGTCGCGCACCCATACATCGGACTCGCCGCCGACGTAGATGAACACGTCCGCGTTGCGGATGGCGATGATGTCCTTGGGCGACGGCTCGTAGGAGTGCACCTCGCTGCCGGGCTTTAAGAGCATCGTGACGGAAACGTCCTCCCCGCCGATTTCGCGCGCAAAATCATAGGGCGCGAAGATGGTCGTCACAACATGCAGCTTGCCGTCGTCCGGGTCAATTCTCTGCTGCTGCGCGCAGCCGGAGAGTGCGCCGAACAGCAGCAGCGCGCAAAGCAGCAGGCTGATTCCCTTACGCATGGCGGTCCCCTTTCCCGGTCTGGCAGTCCGCGCACGTGCCGAAGATGGTCGTGCGGCTGTCGTCCACCGCAAAGCCCGCGCAGCGCAGCAGGTCGCCCTGCACCGCGTCGGAAATCGTTTCGTCCAGATGGATCAGCTTGCCGCAATTAACGCATTTGAGATGCAGATGCGCGTCGCAATGCCCCGTCGCCGTCGCCTGATAGGCGGCGGTGTGCGTGCCCTCCGGCAGAAACCGGCGCACCGCGCCCTCCTCCGCCAGCCGGTCGAGCAGGCGATAGGCCGTGCTGCGCCCCGGGGCGGCCGCCCCCATGGCGGCGAGCAGCTCGTCCACCGTGAACTGCCGCTCCGCGTGCTGCGCCAGAAATTCCAGCACCGCCCGGCGCTGCCGCGTCTGATACGTCCCTCGCATAATGTTTGCCTCCAAAACGAGATTCAATCCCGGATTCGCATGGATAAGATACGCCCGAACTTCCGTGTTGTCAAGGTTTTTTCGCGGGAAAGATGCTACAAAGCCAAAGAAAAATTCGCAGAGACGCTGTCTCTGCGAATAATGCTTTATATATTATAAGCTTTTTTGTAATGATCTGCGACATAGGCTTCCAGTCCTTTTGCCTGCGCTGGAAGCACATTTGCCCGCAGTCGGGAAATACCGAACTGCCGCACCGTATCCCCATGTTCGCTCCGAAGCGGTACAGTGCAGAGCGCGGGATACTCCCGGCTCACCGCCTCTGCCTTTCTCTTCGGCAAAACGGCGATATACGCCCGTTTCGGATCGGACAGCAACAGTTCCGGCATCAGGCTGCTCTCTGTTTCCGCCACATATTGCGGCGACAATCCTTCGTCCGAAAACAGATTGCAGATTGCTATGCTGATGGGATAGTCCCCCGGGAAGCCCACCAGCGCATAGTCCAGTAACGCCGCCACGGGAATACTCTGTGCCTTTGCCAACGGATGTGTGCCATGTACCAGCGCATAAAAAGGCTCTGCATAGAGGATTTTGCATTCAATCCCCGCTCCAGTTACCGGCGGTGCACAGATAGCAAGGTCAATCTCCCGGTTTCCGAGCGCTGCTTTCAACTCCCGGAAACTAAGATACTGCCGGGCATTCAGCATCAGTTTCGGATGTTCCTGCTGGTATGCAGAAAGGATTGGCAGCACATGGCTCATCCCATATCCCACGCGAACCGGCCGCTGTGGTGCCGCCGCATAGTCCTGCGCAGCCGCCAAAAACTCGTCATACGCCGCGCAAACCCGCTCTGCATAGGGCAGAATTGCCCGCCCCGCTTCGTTGAGCGTCGAGCCGCGACCGCTGCGGTCAAACAGACGCACACCCACCTGCCGCTCCAGCCGGGCTATGGATGCGCTCAGTGCCGGCTGCGTCACATGCAGCGTCTGTGCTGCAACAGCCATGTTTTCCGTCTGCGCAACGCAGAGGAAATATCGCAGTTTTTCCACCATAAGCAGCACCTCCTGCCACACTGGCGCCGTCGCTATAATGTTTTGTTATACCGCCTCTCATATTATAAATTGGACAGCCGGAAAATGCAAGCGTATATTAAAATCAGCAAGAGACCGAGCAGAGTAGGCGCCGCTCCGCTCCCCAGAAAAGAACATTATGGAGGCGAAGCTTATGGTAATCAACAAAGAAAAGTGCATTGGCTGCGGACAATGCATTCCCTACTGCGGCCCCAAAGCCATCCGCATTGAAAACCGGCAGGCATACATCGATCTCGACCTGTGCGTAGAGTGCGGCAACTGCAAATTTGGAAACGTATGTCCGGTGGATGCAATTGTCCAGCAAACGCTGATCATGCCCCGCATGATCCGCGCCATTTTTAGCAATGCCAGAGAGAAATCACCCAACACTGGTATTCCGGGGCGTGGCACAGAGGAGATGAAGACCAACGACATCACCAACCGTTACCCTCTCGGTAAAGTGGGCATTGCCTGCGAAATGGGTCGCCCTGCCACCAGCACCTCGTTCCACGATGTGGAAACAATCGCACGTACACTCTGCGCGCACGGTGCACAGCTCGAGCAGGAAAATCCTTCTGCAATTGTCTTCGAACCAGGCAATACCGGCTCTGTGAAAGCCGAATTCAAAAATGAACGCGCCATGTCCTTCATCATTGAGGCACTGATTGACGCGGATAAACTGCCCGCCATTCTGTCAGACCTGAAAGAAGCGCAGAAGCAGGTAGACACTGTATTCAGCGTAGATGTCATCACACGCATGGATCACGGAATGATTCCGACAGATTCGCTGCTTTCGCAGGCAGGCGTTCAGCGGCGTCCCAACGGAAAAACCTGCGTTGGCCTTGGTAAGGCCAGAAAGGGGAATTGACCATGTCTCACAGCTTACACAGAAGCGGCTCTTCGGAGAGCCTGCGTTCCGATTTTCCCGTCCTCGCCATTGGCGCGAGAGGCTTCAACCGAGACGGCTGCGCGGATTCGCTTGTTAAAATCGGAGAAATCTTTTTGAAACACAATCCTGTCAACTCTGGCATTCTGGGGCTGGACGGAGCTTTCACGGCTGACCGGGCTAACGAAGCCCGGCAAACCATCACAGACGGCGCAGTGACCCACGCGGTGTTCTCCAGCGAAGCCGATCTCGTTGCGTGCCTGAAAGAACTGCAAGAGGCCGACTTGGGTGTTTCCATCATCGTTTCGGGCCTGTTCGACACCGTACACGAATGTTGCCACGAGGCAGGACTGGAACCGCACACCGTTAATTGCTCGCTGGGTGTCTGGGGCAATGTAGAAGAAAAAATGCCGGAGGATTCCCGCATCGCCGATGTAACGACCATGTGTGGTCACGGCATGATCCCATTCACGCTGGTGGAAAGCATGGTTGAGAAAGTGAAAAAGGGGCTCCTCACACCTGCACAGGCAGCAGAAAAAATTTCTCCTCAGTGCCATTGCCATATCTTCAACACCGAGCGAGCTGCAAGAATCCTCGAAGAAATCGCACAGGATTGAGAAAGTGAGAAATGGTATGGACGTCATTGCTTTGATTCTCTTTCTGGTTGTGATCGTTCTTGCGTTCCTCAGAAAGACGAATGTCGGCATTCTTGCACTGGCGATCGGCACAATCGCAGTAAAGCTGTTTGGACTGACCGATAAGGATTTGATTTCTGGCATCAGCAGCTCCATGTTCTGCATCATGGCCGGTCTCACGCTCCTGTTTTCCATCATCAACAACACTGGCGCGCTCCAGTTGCTGGCCAGAAAGGTCGTGTCCCTTGCAGGCAAGCGCATCTGGGTCATCCCAATCACCGTGTATGCTGCCGGTTTCGTGGTCGCGGGCATCGGTCTTGGCGCTTCTGCGGGACTTGCAATCATTCCCGGTCTCGCCGTCAGTATCGCATTGCAGGTGGGCTACAATCCGGTCATGCTGTGCCTCATTGGCATCTGCGGGTTGATGGGCGGGCGTATGACTCCGATCACCCCAGAGGCAGCTATCATCAACAATGCTGTAGCTGGCTCCGGACTGGCAAATGTCATGCCCACCATTCTGGTCTGCCAGACGCTGATCACTGTCATTTTCTCCTGCATCATTTTCCTCATCTACAGGGGATACCGCGTCAAGCAACCCACCCAATCCAGCGCCTCCGCCGCGAAGGAGCATTTCAATAAAAAGCAAGTTATTGCGCTGTGCTCCATTCTCCTGATGATGGCGTTGATCATCTTCGTCAAGGTCAATGTCGGGCTTGCCGCCTTTATCGCAGCGGCCATTCTGTTGCTTCTTGGAGTTGCAGATGAGGGTTCCAGTATCAAATCTATGCCCTGGAGTACAATTCTGATGATTCTGGGTGTCGGGGCGCTGTTGGACGTGGTGGACTCTGTGGGCGGCATCAGACTGATGAGCGACGCTCTGTCCAGCATTATGACCAGCAAAACCGCTGTTCCCCTAATGGGCTTGTCCTCTGGGCTACTCAGTCTGGTCAGCAATGCAACCAGTGTGGTATATCCCACGATGATGCCCATGTGTATTGAAATCGCTGAACAAATTGGCGGCGTAAATCCGGTTGCTCTGATGGCTGCTGTCGGCGCAGGCGGCTCTCTGGCCGGCATATCGCCCATGTCCACTGGCGGCGCGCTCGCGCTGGCGGCGCTTGCCACGACAAAGACAGACCTCAGCGAAGCGGAGCAGAGCAAGGCTTTCGTACAGTTGTTGATCACAGCTGCTATTGGACTTGTGATAACCGCTATTGTCTCCGGTCTGTGTTGTAACTGGATTGCAAATCTTATGAGCTGATTTTCTCCGAAAAAAGCCTGCCGTAGAATTTTCTTTCTACGGCAGGCTTATAAACTTTTCTGTTTTTACACTACGCCAGCTTCTCCCCGTGGGAGAGCTTCTCCATGGACTGCTCGATGAACGCCGGCACCAGGCTGCGCTCGATACCGAGCGCCACGGCCAGCTCGCCGTGCAGCATCTCCTCGGCGCGCTTCATATACCGTTCATCCACAAGCCCCATTTTTTTGCCGCGCGCGCTGAGCACGCAGCGCTTCGTGTAGATGCTCTTAATCATCCGCAGCAGATCTGCGCAGCTATAGCTCTGGATGCAGGACTGGTAGTGCTCGGTCAGGAACCGGAGATTGCTGTTTTCACAGACCTCGGCCTCCATATCCGGCAGGGCGCAAAGCAGCTCCAGCGCCTCCGCGCGGGTGATGACCGGGCGCATGAACACCTTGGCGTCCACCGGCGTAAAGATTTTGCCCTCCCGGTAGAGCGGCGCAAGCGTATAGTATTGCCGTTGCTTGTTGATGCCGGAAATTTTCGGCACACCGATTTCCTCCACGCGGCACACGCCTTCTCCTCCGTAGACAATAAGATCCCCGATCTGATACACCGTATTTGAGCCCCTTTCTGCGGCCCTTCGCCGCAAACTATGATTAGTTTAACACATTTTTCAGCATTTCGTAAGAAGTATTTTCACTTTTTTCAGAAAAACGCTTGATTTTTTTCAGAAAACGGATAAAATACATGGTTTACGGGTTTCAAACTCCACGGCAGGAGGCGGGCAAATGCTTTCCATCATCACAGGGATGTTGACGGACGCCGGGTTTCTCGGCGCGTTTTTTCAGACCATTGTCATTATCTTTTTCGGGTTTTTGTTCCGGCGGCGCGGGATCCTTGCGCCTTCCGGCAAGCAGGCGCTGACCGCGCTGGAATGGAAGCTCTGTGTGCCGTGTCTGGCGTTTGACGCGTTTATGACGGATTTCAGCGCGCAGGAGCTGGTCACCGGCGGGGAAATTTTGCTGCTGTCGCTGGTGTTTTACATCGCGGCGGCGCTGCTTTCCCGGCTGGCCTTCCGCCGGCACGGCACCGGCCGCGCAACCGCGCTGGCGCTGTTTATCGCCATCGGGCAGCTCACACTGTTTTCCACGCCGATTTTGCAGTCGATTTATCCCGATCCTGGCAGCGAGGTCATTTTCGACGTAAGCATCATGACGCTGCCGTTCCGGTTTATGGTGTACATCGTGTCGTTTTTCGTGCTGTCCGGTCTGAAGCTCGACCGGAAAAACCTGCGCATCACGTGCCGGGACGTCTTTCTCAACCCCATCATCATCGCCATGCTGCTCGGCATTTTCATCTGGCTGACGCAGAACCTCATGCCGCAGGTGGCGGTCGGCGACACGTCCTACGGCGCGCTGCGGCTGGACAAAACGCTGCCCGCGCTGTACACGCCCATTCAGGCGCTGGAGCGTATGGTCGGGCCGCTCGCCATGTTCCTGATCGGCATCTCCCTCGGCGAGGCGCGCCTGGACGAAGCGCTGCACGACCGGCTCGCATGGCTGGCCGCCGCGCTGCGCACCATCGCCGTGCCGGTTTGCGTGCTGGCGGCGCTCTGCGCGCTGCAGGCGCTGGGCGCAATCCACTTCAACGCCGCCGCGCTGACCGCCATGGTCATCGGCTTTGCCGCACCGTCGAGCGCGACGGTGAGCCTGTTCGCCATCCAGTACGACCGCGAGGCGCAGCTCGGCTCGCGCGTGTGCCTGCTGTCCACGTTTTTGTGCCTGCTGTCGTTCCCGCTGTGCTACCTGCTGGTCCAGCTCGCGCTGACGCTGCCGTGCTTCGCGTAACACCTGGCAAAAAAGCAAGCTTTTTTGCCAAAAGGGGGATTGCGCTTCGTTCAGCGCACGCGCCAGAGGCGCGTACGTTCTCTCCGCGAGAAGTATTTTCTCCACCGCGCATGTCGCCGGAGAAAATGATTGAACTCTCTTTCGCCGCTTCCGAGCGGCGAAACTCTACGAGGTATTTTTGACAGGCTGAATCCCCCGCTCGTGCGGGGGATTTTTTTGCCCGAATTTTCCCGTTCAAACACTTGACAGCCAATACTATGCGTTGTATAGTATTATGCAACAGGAGGCATGCCATGGATATGCAATTGAAACGCGGCCTGTTGGACGTCTGCGTGCTGGCCGCCATCAAAAATCGAGATTCCTATGGGTATCAGATCATCAAGGACATGAAACCCTACGTCACGATTTCCGAATCCACGCTGTACCCCATCCTGCGCAGGCTGGAGGCCGCAGAATGCCTCACCGTCCGGTCTGTCGAGCACAATGGCCGCCTGCGGAAATACTATCACATCACGCAGGCCGGGCTGGACCGGATCGCCGCGTTTTCGGAGGAGTGGAAGGAAATCATGTCGATTTATCAATTCATCATCAGGGAGGAACCGTATGAATAAGCAGCAATTCCTTGCAGCGCTCCGGGATCGGCTGTACGGGCTGCCGCAAGCCGATATTGAAAAATCTCTGGATTTTTACGCAGAAATGATCGACGACCGCGTGGAAGACGGTCTGACGGAAGAGCAGGCAGTTCTGGAGCTTGGCCCGGTTGATGAAATTGCAGAGCAGATTCTGCTGGAGCAGCCGCTGCCCCGGCTCGTAAAGGCAAAAATGCGCCCATCCCACACCCTGCACGCATGGGAGGTAGTTCTGCTCATCCTCGGCGCTCCCGTCTGGCTGCCGCTGCTGCTGGCCGCAGTGGCTGTGCTGCTGTCTGTCTATGTGGTAGTGTGGGCGATCGTCGTCGTGTTCTATTCGCTTGATCTGTCCCTTGCAGCCAGCTGCCTTGCGGGCATCATCGGCGGTGCGGTACTCGCCGCCGCACACAATGGAATTCAGATCCTGCTGGTCTGCTTCGGCGCAGGACTCATTTGCGCAGGGCTTACCATTTTGCTGTTCTTCGCATGCAACCAAATCGCGCTGGGCGTCATCCGCTTCAGCGGCTGGTTCCTGCGGCTTTTGAAGTCTCAGTTCATCCGGAAGGGGGATGCAGCATGAAAACATCCAAAAAGATTGCACTGATTGTGGCCGCCGGGTGCATCCTGCTCGGCGCGCTCCTGATCGTGATTGGCCGGCCAAAAGGCGGGTTCCGGCAGCTGGAAGCGCCGGAAACGAAATTTGAAGCCAAAACGCACACCATAGAGGTGCCCTTTCAGCGCATCGACATCCATGAGATCTACGCGGACGTCCGGATTCTCCCCGCAACGGACGGGCAGTGCAAGGTCATTTGCTACGACAGCGCGGGGCTGACGCACGCCGTCGGCGTGGAAAACGACACCCTGACCATCCAGAGCACAGACCACCGCACATGGCAGGGCCACATCGGCATCTTCTGGGGCAACTGGGAAGACATCACGCTGACGGTCTACCTGCCTGAGCAGGCGTATGAATCGCTGGTGCTGCAAACGACCAGCGGCAACATTTCCGTTCCGGACAGCTTCACGTTTGCGGAAGCGGAGCTGCTGACCACAAGCGGTGATGTCGCCTTTTCCGGAACGGCAAGTGAAACGCTGCTGGTGAAGAGCACCAGCGGCGAGATCGAACTCAGAAGCGCGGGCGGCAGCGCCATGAACCTCACGACGACCAGCGGCGACATTGGTCTTTCCAACCTGACGGCGGACGAATTGACCATCCAATCGACCAGCGGCGAGATCGAGCTGTCCGCCGTTCAGGTCAGCGGCGAGGCAGCGCTGAAAACCACCAGCGGCGATATTGAGCTGGACAATGCGGACGCCGCTTCCCTCCGCATCCAGACCGTGAGCGGCGAGGTGGAAGGTACGCTGCTGTCCGGCAAAAACTTCATGACGCGCACCACGAGCGGCGACGTGCGCGTGCCCCCGTCCGATCCCACTGCAGGTCGCTGCGAAGTGACCACAACAAGCGGCGATATCCGGCTCAGGGTGCTGAAGGGGTAATCAACCCGCTTGCCGTATTCCACGCGTTTGTTTCCATAACATCGCGCAAAAAACGAAATGGTCTTAACAGAAACAGCCCTTGGATCAATGTCCAAGGGCTGTTATTTACGCGCTCTAAATAGTTTACATAATATATTGCGCGATGCAAGTCAGGTAAGCAGATGCATCATGGCAACCATGACAATCAGCGCAATCAGGGCAGACGCAATCGACAGCAGCAGCTTCTGATACGGCCGCTTGCCGAATTCCCGGGCTTTTTCGATCTCGTCGAGCCGCTTGCCCTCGGTAAAGGCCACGATTTCTTTGTATGTCTGAATGTCATACCGTTTCTTCTGCCGCTCGACCCGAATGGCATAGTACAGCGTCATAGAAGTCAGCACGACCCAGATGGCGATTCCAATGTAGCCGAGATAAACAAGCAGCGGCGCGGCAGAGAGGAGCATCGCGAGCATCAATCCTGTAAAAATCGCGCCGTCCCGGTTGAATTTCCGGATGTCCTCTGTTTGAATCTGCGCTTTCATTTCCTGCAAATCCCCCTTGACCAGAATATCGAGAGAAACGCCAAAGAGCGTACTGAGCCGCACCAGACTGTTGAGATCCGGGTAGTTTTTCCCTGTTTCCCAATTGGAAATCGTCTGCCTCGTTACAAAGACCTTCTCGGCCAAATCCTCCTGCGACAGGTTGGACGCGAGCCGGTATTTTTTGATCTGGTTCTGAACTTCCACGTTGGCTGTCCCTCCTGACGGTATGCTATCGCAAGCGGCCGGATTGCGCCACCAAATTGATTTTACACGCCCGTTTTTCGGCCGCAAAATGTTTTTTGCACAGCGGATTCATCCAATCTGAAACGTCTTTTGCGTGTCGATGTGGCCGTCGTGCCAGGTGCCGGGCGGGTTGTCCGGCATGTCATACACATAGTGCAGCGTGCCGCCGGAATACGTCAGCTCCATGACGGCGTACTCCCGGCTGTAGCCCACCGTCGGCTCCGCCGCGCTCCACGCGATGCGCGTGAGCGCCAGCGTCGTCTTCCCGTCCGCAAAGGCAAGGTCGTGGCAGATCAGGCCGCCGTCGAGACAGACCTCATACAGCGTGAGCCGCGCGGCTTTGCCCGCGTCGCGGTCGGCAAAGAACGCGTCCACCGCCTGCGGATTTCGCATCGGCGTTTGCCCGTCCACGCCGGAGACGGTGACGCCCCCGGCAGCAAGGGCGGAAACGATCTGCTCCAGCTCCGCCTGCGAGAGATTCACGCCGATGGTTCCGTTGCGGCTGATTTCGGTGATGGTCTCCTGATACGTGCGCGCGAGCGCGAGCGGCGCCTGCGCCTGTGCGGGCGGCGTTTGCTCCGGCGTGGGTGATACCTGCACCGGTGTGGGCGACGCTTGCTCCGGCGTGGGTGACGCCTGCGTCTGCGCGGGCGGCGTTTGCGCTTGTCTGCCGCATGCGGAAGCCCCCAACAGCAGGCACAATGCCAGCGCCAAATATAACATTCGTTTCATAGAACGTCTCCTTTGCACATTGGATCTCTGCGGCGAAAGCCGCATGGTTCTTTCGACGAAACCGGTCATCATGGTGTTCCCCAGCTTACCAGACGGGCTGGTGAAATGCAAGCTTGCAAATTTCCGGCGTTCTGTTATACTGGTCAGGAAATGATTCCGAATGAAGCCCCCGGGAGAGAGCCGCTGGCCGCCGAAGGCGTGAAACGCTCAGGCAAACGGACCGGGTGCAGACGGAGCTCTGGAGAGACGTATGCACCGAAGAAGTAATCCGCCAAAAATTACGGAAAATCTTTCAGGTAAAAGGACAGAGTACACACTTGCCGCATAGGCAGGGGTGTACTCTTTTTATTTTCAAAAAAGGCAGGCCTTTTTTGAGAAGGCTTACACTCCGCTCAGCGCACGCGCGTTGCGCGCACGTTCGCTCCGTGAGAAGTGTTTTTTCCACCGCACATGTCGTCAAAACAGGCGCATTCCGTTGCGCTTCCGCCGTTGGCAGAAGCTCCACATTCATTTCCCCGTTTTTCCTCAGCAAATCCGAAACAAGGTTTCGGATTTGGAAGGAAGAAGGCGGGAGCGGATATGGAATTTTCTCATTTGAGAAAATGGAATGGAGTGAGCGTCTTCTGACACCGCCGCTGCGGCGGCGAAACTCTGCGAGGCTTTTTTATTGGGAGGTACCCTATGGACACGTTTCTCTTCCTCATTGAGCTGCTGGGCACGGTGGCGTTCGCGGCCAGCGGCGCCATGACCGGCGTCGAAAAGCGAATGGACATTTTCGGCGTTGTGATTCTGGGCGTCGTCACCGCCGTGGGCGGCGGCGTGCTGCGTGACCTGGTCATCGGCATCACGCCGCCGAAGGCGTTTCAGGATCCGATCTACCTGATCGTGGCGCTGGTCGTGTCGGTGATCCTGTTCTTCCCCACCGTCCGCCGGCCGCTGGCGCGCAGCCAAAAGCTGTTTGATTCCGTCCTGCTGCTGATGGACGCGGCGGGGCTTGGCATGTTCACAATCACCGGCATCACCACCGCCATCGGGCAGGCGGGCTGCCGCAGCGTGCTGCTGTTGTTCTTCGTCGGTCTGCTCACCGGCACGGGCGGCGGCGTGCTGCGCGACATTCTCGCGGGCGACATGCCCTATATCTTCCGCAAGCACATTTACGCAAGCGCATCGCTCGCCGGTGCGGGCATCTACCTGCTCGGCCGCCTCGTTTTGCCCGAGTCCGTCGCCGCGCTCACCGGCATTGCCGCCGTCATGGCCATCCGCTGCGCCGCCGCGCGTTTCGAATGGAACCTCCCGCGCGCACAGTCGGTGTGGAAATCGGAGTGATTTTATGATATTCTAAGGACATTCCAAAAAGAATCGGGGATTGAAATCCATGCCAAAACCGAACCAGACCGCGGCAGGCCACCCCGTCTGCCCGCTTGCGAAAAAATGCGGCGGCTGCCAGCTGCAAAATCTGCGCTATGAAGAGCAGCTGCACTTCAAGCAGGCGAAGGAGATCCGCCTGCTCGGCCGCTTCTGCCATGTGGAGGAAATTCTCGGCATGGAGCACCCCTACCACTACCGGAACAAGGTGCAGGCCGCGTTTGGCCGCAACCGGCAGGGACAGATCATCTCCGGCGTATACCAGTCCGCTTCGCACCGGATCGTCCCGGTCAGCGACTGCATGATCGAGGACCCGGTGGCCGACCGCATCATTGGCACCATTCGCGACCTGATGCGCAGCTTCAAGATTCAGCCCTATGACGAGGACACCGGGCGCGGCACGCTGCGGCACGTGCTCGTCAAGCGCGGATTTCGCAGCGGGCAGGTCATGGTCGTGCTCGTGACGGGGCGGAGTATGCTTCCCGGCAAGCGCAACTTCGTCAAAGCCCTGCTGGAGCGCCACCCGGAGATCACCACCATTGTCCACAACGTCAACGGCGGGCAGACGAGTCTCGTGCTCGGCGCGCACAGCGAGGTGCTCTACGGCCCCGGCACGATCGACGAGCAGCTCGGTGAATTCACGTTCCGCATCTCGCCGCGCGCGTTTTACCAGATCAATCCCGTGCAGACGGAGGTGCTCTACGGCAAGGCGCTGGAGTTTGCCGGGCTGACCGGAACGGAGACGGTGATCGACGCTTACTGCGGCACCGGCACCATCGGCATTTTCGCCAGCCGCAGCGCCAAGGAAGTCATCGGCGTAGAGAATAACCGCGACGCCGTGCGCGACGCGATTCGAAACGCAAAGCAGAATCACGCCGGCAACGTGCGGTTTTATACCGCCGACGCCGGGGAGTTCCTGCAGGGCATGGCGCTCTCGGGCGAGCGCGCCGACGTGGTCATCCTCGACCCGCCGCGCGCGGGCAGCGACAAGCGGTTTCTCTCGTCGCTGTGCCGTCTCGCGCCGCAGCGCATCGTGTACGTCTCCTGCAACCCGGAGACGCTCGCGCGCGATCTTGATGACCTGACTGCCCACGGCTACCGCGTGACAAAGATTCAGCCCGTGGACATGTTTCCCCACACCGAACATATTGAGACGGTCGTGCAGCTGCAAAAAGCAGCCGGGCGCAGAATTTAGCGGTTCAACCACTTAACAACCTTTTTACAAAAACGCGACAGTATAAACCAGCAAAAGACAGATATGCAACAAGGAAAGATCCATGAATCCTTGTTGCATATCTGTCTTTTTTGCAAAAAGGGCCAACGATATGCCCAAATTCGGCTGCCGGAACTGGCGCTGGCCATCTCTTTATCGGTGTATGTGATTGTTCCGAGTATTGAAATCGGCGCTTTGACATGCGGCGCTGATGATAGAAAGCATCTATAAATTGGCGTTCAATTTTCAATTTCACAACGAATAGGCAGACTGATAAACTAAAATCAATACATGTATTCATTTTAATCATAATGGGAGTATTGGAGCTTTCTTTTGCTGGTACCGCAATAGAGAATAAATAAAAAAAGGAGAGTATAACAAA
>JABLYK010000075.1 GCA_018265835.1 Oscillospiraceae bacterium
CGCCGACGGTGCCGTCGCCGCCGAGACCCCAGAACTTGCAGGCGATGGTGCCCTCTGCGGAGGTGTCGGGCGCGTCGTGCTCCTCAAGGGAGAGACCCGTCACGTCGTCCACGATGCCGATGGTGAACTGACGCTTCGGCGCGTCCTTCTTCAGCTCGTCATAAACGGCGAACACGGAGGACGGCGGGGTATCCTTGGAGCCGAGGCCATAGCGGCCGCCGATGACGGTGGCTTCGCGGCCGGCGTTGGCCAGCGCGGTGACAACGTCGAGATAGAGCGGCTCGCCCTGCGCGCCGGGTTCCTTGGTGCGGTCGAGCACCGCGATCTTCTTGCAGGTGGCGGGGATGGCCGCGAGGAGCTTATCCGCGCGGAACGGACGGTACAGGCGAACCTTCACAAGGCCGACCTTCTCGCCCTTGGCGGTCAGATTGTCGATCACTTCCTCCGCAACGTCGCAGATGGAGCCCATGGCAACGATGACGCGGTCCGCATCCGGCGCGCCGTAGTAGTTGAAGAGCTGATAGTTCGTGCCGAGTTTGGCGTTGATCTTGCCCATGTACGCCTCGACCAGCTCCGGAACAGCTTCGTAATAGCTGTTGGAAGCCTCGCGGTTCTGGAAGAAGATATCGCCGTTCTCGTGGCTGCCGCGCATGGTCGGATGCTCCGGGTTCAGCGCGCGGGCGCGGAAGGCCTCGACCGCCTCCATGTCGCACATATCGGCCAGATCGTCGTAATCCCAGACTTCGATCTTCTGGAGCTCGTGGGAGGTGCGGAAGCCGTCGAAGAAGTTCACGAACGGAACGCGGCCCTTGATGGCAGCGAGATGCGCCACGGGGGACAGGTCCATGACCTCCTGCACGTTGCCCTCAGCCAGCATGGCAAAGCCGGTCTGGCGGCAGGCCATGACGTCGGAGTGGTCGCCGAAGATGGATAGGGTGTGGGACGCGATGGCGCGCGCGGTGACGTGGAACACGCCCGGCAGCAGCTCGCCCGCGATCTTATACATGTTCGGGATCATCAGCAGCAGGCCCTGGGACGCCGTGTAGGTGGTGGTGAGCGCGCCGGCGTTCAGCGAGCCGTGCACGGCGCCTGCCGCACCGGACTCTGCCTGCATCTCCTGCACCTTGACAGTGGAGCCAAAAATGTTCTTACGGCCGGCTGCGGACCACTGGTCAACCAGGTCAGCCATCGGGCTGGACGGGGTGATCGGATAAATGGCGGCAACTTCCGTAAACGCATAGGACACATGGGCGGCCGCAGTGTTGCCGTCCATTGTTTTCAGTTTTCTGGCCATTTGGATTCATCTCCTATTTTTATGTATGTTCAGCGCCCGCGAAAACCGCAAAGCGCCTGTTTGCGTTAATATGGTAACACAGTTCCCAATAAGAGTAAACCTCCAATTTTCCGATTTTTCATGCAAAATTGTAAATGTTTTTATCATTTTCGGTGATAACGTCAGAAATCGCTCGCTCCATTCCGCTTCCGGCGAGCGCCGGAATCTCCTTATCCGCTCCCGCTTTCTTCCTCTTTTGCGTCACGACTATCCGTTGGGTCGCAGTGTATTTTTTTGCACATTTGTTCAGGTTTGCAAATTCCCCCTTGTGATTTTGGAAACATTGTTATATAATGAGATGCTATTGCTAGGAAAGGAGCTGCTAAAATGGTCAAAATCGAAAACCCGAACGGCACCATTACCATCACCAGTGACGTCTTCACGAACCTCGCGGGCGATGCGGCGACGAGCTGCTTCGGCGTGAAGGGCATGGCCGGCCGCAGCAAGGACGGCGGTCCGCTCCAGCTCCTGCGGCGCGAGTCCATGTCCAAAGGCGTGTCCGCCAGTTTTCACGACGACGGGAGCGTTTCGCTGGAGCTGCACATTGCGGTTGACCACGGTGTGAATATCTCCGCCCTCGCCCACAGCATTATGGGTGAAGTCAGCTACAAAGTCAATCAGGCCACCGGCGTGCCCGTTTCGCGCGTGGACGTTTATGTGGACACCATGCTGATCGGCTGATCCCCGGTCCGGCGCCCGCTGTCGGGCGCGGCAGGGCGGCGCTTTTCTTGCTGCTCTGTATTGATCGAATTTCCCCCGCTCCGGAGGTGCATTTACTTGAGAGAAATCATGGATGCCGCGGCATTCCGGGAAATGTTCCTGTGTGCGAACGCGGCCTTGGAAGAAAATAAGCAGACCATCAACGAGCTGAATGTCTTCCCCGTACCGGACGGTGATACCGGAACCAATATGAGCCTGACCATGAACGCCGCTGCCATCGAGCTGTCCAAGAAGAGCCACAGCGAGATCGGCGCGGCGGCGGACTGCGTGGCCTCTGCGCTGCTGCGCGGCGCCAGAGGCAATTCCGGCGTCATTCTTTCCCTGCTCTTCCGCGGGATTGCAAAATCCCTCAAGGGCAAGGAATGCGCAACCGCGTCGGACTTTTCCGCTGCCCTTACCGCCGGTGTGGATGCGGCGTATAAGGCCGTCATGAAGCCCGCTGAGGGCACCATCCTCACCGTCAGCCGCATGGCTGCGGTTGCCGCCGTGGAGTTTGCGAAGGACAATGACGACATGGAGCTGATGTTCGACTGCCTGCTGCAGGCCGCAAAGAGCGCGCTGGCCGACACGGTCAACCAGAACCCCGTTTTGCAGCGCGCGGGCGTCGTGGACGCCGGCGGTGAAGGCTTCGTCGTCATCATGGACGCCATGCTCGCCTGGATGCAGGGCCGCGCGACCGCCCCCGTGACCGCCACCGTTCCCGCAGCTGCCCCGGTCTCCGGCGCGAACTTTTCCGAGTTTGACACCGGTGAGATTACCTTTGCCTACTGCACGGAATTCATCGTTGCGCGCGAGAACCAGAAGTCTCCCGAGCTGCTGCGCTCGTTCCTCGAAAATCTGGGCGACTGCGTCGTGGTCGTCAGCGACGACGAGATCGTCAAGGTACACGTGCACACGAACGTCCCCGGCGATGTGCTCACCGAGGCCCTGACCTACGGCCCACTGCAGACCGTGAAGATTGAAAACATGCGCAACCAGCACACCGTGCTCTCCGGCGAAGCGCAGCCGGACGAGCCGGAGGAACCCGCCATTGCCCCGGCGGAGAAGCCGTACGGCGTTGTGACCGTGTGCGCCGGCGCCGGCATGAGCGAGATCTTTCAGGAGCTGGGCGCCGACCGCATCGTCACCGGCGGCCAGACCATGAACCCCTCCACGGAGGACATCCTCACCGAGGTCAATAAGACCCCGGCGGAAACGGTGTTCGTCCTGCCCAACAACAAAAACATCATCATGGCGGCAGAGCAGTGCGTCTCTCTGACGGAGAAGCAGGTCATCGTCATTCCGACCAAGACCGTGCCGCAGGGTGTGTCCGCAATGCTCTCGTTTGACCCGTCCGGCGAGCAGGCGCAGATCGTGCAGGAACTCACCGGTGCAGCCGAAGGCGTGCATACCGTGCTTGTGACCTACGCCGCGCGCGATTCGGACTTTGACGGGCATGATATCCACGCCGGCGAATATCTCGCGCTGCTCGACGGCGCGCTCATCGGCAGCTTTTCCGATTTTGCCGAGCTGCTGCAGACCGTTTCCGACACGGCGGAGGAGCTGGATCCGGAAATCATCTCCGTCTACTACGGCGAGGACGTTCGGGAGAACGACGCCGAGGAGGTCGGCGTCGCGTTGGAGAATGCCTTCCCCGAGGCTGACGTCAGCGTCGTCAACGGCGGCCAGCCGGTGTATTATTATATGATCTCCATTGAGTAACCAAAAACAACCCCGCCGGAAACTGAAGTGACCCCAAAAAGTTAGACAATAATTAAGAGCAAAAATTGTTCAAGCA
>JABLYK010000028.1 GCA_018265835.1 Oscillospiraceae bacterium
TTAAGCCCTTCTAGGGCTTTTTCAAACCACGCGTTTCACGCGTGGTTTTGATTGAAATTTATTTCTGAACGACCAGATCGGAAAAACGCCGGACCTCCGGGATCGTGTGCAGCGCATAGTATAGCGCAACGCCGCCCGCAACGCCCGCCGTACCCTGCATGACGTTGCCGATGATTTCCGCCGCCGCGGCCATGCCATAGCCGAGAAATACGGCTTCGAACACGAAGTAGCCCAGCACCATGAACAGCTCACCGCAGATTGCACCGCCCAGAGCGGAGCCAAATTTCCGCTTGGTAGCGCGGAAGATCAGTCCTGCGATCACAGCGGCGCCCGCCTTGATGAGGAGCGTGCCGGGGGCATACAGAGCGTAACCGGCAAACAGATCGGCAAGGCCGGAGCCAAGTCCTGCGGCAATTCCGCCATAGAGCGGACCTGCCAGCAGCGCGCTGAATACCACGACGATGTCGCCCGCATTCAGATAGCCGCCCGTCGGGGTCGGGATTGGAATGACCATGGTGGCCACGCAGCACAGTGCCGTCAGCAGGGCGGTATAGACCAGGATTCTGAGCTTTGGATTCATGAGATTTCCCTCTTTTGCAATAGAATTACAAGTTCAATATACACGCATTACGCTTGTTCCGTCAAGGTTGTATTCGCTGAAATTGCGTGTTATACTGAATAGAAAATCTGGAGGATTGACGATGACGGAAAAGCTTTATGATAGAGACAGCCATCTGCGCACGTTCACGGCCACGGTTCAGCGCTGCGAAGCGGCAGAGCGGGGATTTCGCGTGTTTTTGGATCGGACGGCGTTTTTTCCGGAGGGCGGCGGTCAACCGGCGGACACCGGAACGCTCGGCAATGCGGCTGTTTGGGATGTACAGGAAGAGGCGGGAGAGATCGCGCACTACACAGACCGCGCGCTGGAACCCGGCACGCATGTGTGCGGCGAAATCGACTGGCCGCAGCGCTTCCGGCGCATGCAGGGGCATTCCGGCGAGCATATCATCTCCGGCATCGTTCATCGGGACTATGGCTATGACAACGTGGGCTTCCACCTAGGCGATCACGAGATCACGATGGATTATAACGGCGAACTGACCTGGGAGCAGCTCATGGAGATCGAGCGGCTGGCGAACGAGGCTGTCTGGCGCAACGTGCCCATCCGGGCGGAATACCCAGCGCCGGAGTCGCTTGCGGCGATGGAATACCGCAGCAAGCTGGATTTGAAGGAAAACGTCCGCATCGTTACGGTGGAGGGCTACGATGTGTGCGCCTGCTGCGCGCCGCACGTGTCGTTCACCGGCGAGATCGGCGCCATCAAGATCGTGGACAGTATGCGGCACCGCGGCGGCGTGCGCCTGACGATTTTGTGCGGATCGGACGCCCAGGTGGACTACCGGCGCAAGCACGATCAGATTGCGGCGATTTCCGCCATGCTTTCGGCGCGGCAGAGTGACGTCGTTCCGGCGGTGGAGCGGCTGCAGGACGAAATTTCGGCGCTCAAGCAAGCCGTCACCGATCTGAATCGGAAGTGCAACGAGCAGCGGCTGCGAACGCTGCCGGAAACGGAAGGGAACCTCTGCATCGTCGATGTGTTTGACGAGCCGGTCGCCATGCGCGAGCTGGTGAATGCCGGTATGGAGCGCGCGGGCGGCGTCTGCGCCGCCTTTTCCGGCACGGATGAAACGGGCTACCGTTACATCATCGGCAGCCTGCATGTCGATCTGCGCACCTGTGCAAAGGAGATCAATACCGCGCTCTCCGGCAAAGGCGGCGGGAAGCCCACGATGATCCAGGGCGCCTGCACCGCGCCGCGCGCGGTGATCGAAGCGTTTTTTGAACACTTTGAAGTTTGAATATACAAATAGAACCGCAGATTTCTCTGCGGTTCTATTTGCTTGGTTACTGCATGCCGTTTTCGTAAGCAGCGATCATCTTTTTGACCATCTGGCCGCCGACGCTGCCGGCCTGGCGAGAGGTGAGGTCGCCGTTGTAACCCTGCTTCAGATTGACGCCGACTTCAGAAGCGGCTTCCATCTTGAAACGGTTCATCGCGTCACGAGCGTTGGGGTTCACGAGATTGTTACTGGACTTTGCCATTTTGAATTACATCTCCTTTTTCGTTTTCGGGGTTGTCCCGATACTATTCTTTGCACGGTGGTTTGAGATATTCAGGAGATGGAAAAGCAATTTTTTGAAATTCTGGTGTCGAATTCAACTGGCGAGCGCTACCATCGCCGCCGCAAAAATCTCTGTGCAGCGCCGCAGGTTTTCCAGCGAGATAAATTCATCCGGCTCGTGCTCCGCGCACGGCTCGCCGGGGAAGACCGGCCCGAACGCCACGGTGTTCGGCATGGACTTGGCGTACGTTCCGCCGCCGATGCACAGCAGCTCCGCCGGCTGACCGGTCTGCTGCTCGTAAACTTTCTGGAGCGCTTGGATCAGCGGCGCGTCCGGCGGCAGGTAGAGCGCGTCCTCAAAGCGGAACGCCGTTTCCGCAAAGCCGCCCGAGACCATCGCGGCGGACAGGGCGGGGTGGAAGTCTGCTTCGCCGAACGTCACCGGACAGCGGAGGTTGATGCAGAGCGTCACGGCGCCGTTTTCGGTGCGCGCCGTGCCGAGATTTACGACCATGCTGCCGGATACCGCGTCCTCCAGCGCAATGCCGAGCGCCTCGCCGTGTGCGCCATGCGCAAAGTGCCGCCGGAGGAAGTCCGCAAAGCGCATGGAAGCGTCATCCAAAGGAAGGCTGCAGAGAAACGCCGCCAGCTTCACAATTGCGTTCACGCCCTTTTCCGGTGTGCTGCCGTGCGCGCTCACGCCGTCGGCTTCGATTTGCAGTCCGCCGTCAACCGCCGTGATCCGGATTCCCGGCTCTGCCATGGTGCATACGGCAGCGCGCTCGGGTTCCGGCCAATTCAGAATGGCACAGGCGTTTGCGGGCACCATATTGAATGCGGCGCCACCCTCGAAGCTGCGGATGCTGCGCGCGGTCTGCGGCAGAACAGCGGTGTATTCCGCGATGGCGATGCCCTTTTCGCCGTTGATGATCGGGAAATTCCCGTCCGGCGTAAAGCCCATCACCGGCAGCTCCTGCCCGGACTGCACATAATGCTTAACGCACTCGCTTCCGGTTTCCTCGTTGATGCCGAACAGAATGCGGATGCGCCGCCTGAGCGGGATGCCGCACGCGCGGATGGCGCGCAGCGCATAGAGCGCGGCGATCATCGGCCCTTTATCGTCGATTGCGCCGCGACCGTACAGTTTGCCGTCCGCGATCTCCGCGCCGTACGGCGGATGCGTCCAGCCGTCGCCCTCCGGCACCACGTCCAGATGCCCCAGAACGACGATCATCTCTTCGCCGCTGCCGTATTCGGCGTAGCCGCAGTAGCGGTCCACATCCCGCGCGAAGAAGCCGAGCCGCTCGCTCAGCGCCAGACATTCGTCCAGACAGTCCTGCGCGCCCTGCCCGAAAACCGTGCCGTTTTCGCCGCGGTTTTCCACACTCCGAATGCGCAGCAGCGCCTGCAGCGCCGCAATTTCCTCTTCCATGTGCGACTGAATTTCTTGGTTCAGTTTCATAGATTCCACCTGCCGGTTTCAGAATGTGTACTATTATAAATGAAATTCTGCAAATTGCAATCCGCAGTTTCATGGGAACCAACCGGCGGATAAAACCGTCAGAATCATCAGTACCGCACAGGGCGCCGGGAAATACTTCTTGACATCCCTATACAGCGGCGGTAAAATTTAAACATTATGGTTTTGCAACAGGTTTACAGGCGCGGCGCGGCCGCGCAAACTCTCGGTTATCATATGAATAAGGAGAAAAAATATGTGTGGAATCGTTGGCTATGTCGGCCGGCAGGAAGCTGCGCCGATTTTGCTGGAAGGGCTGAAAACGCTCGAATATCGCGGCTATGACTCCGCCGGCGTCGCGGTGCAGAAGGATGGGGCCATCCATATGGTCAAAGCGAGCGGCATGATTCGCAACCTCTGCGAAAAAACGCATGACGGCGCAGACCTGCGCGGCTGCATCGGCATCGGCCATACCAGATGGGCTACGCACGGCGCGCCGACGGATGTGAATGCTCACCCGCATGTCAGCAATGACGGCAAGTTTGCCATCGTACATAACGGCATCATCGAAAACTATCTGGAGCTGCGCGAAATGCTGCTGGCCAAGGGCTATGTGTTCCACAGCGAGACGGATACGGAAGTCGTGGTGCATCTGATCGACATGTACTATGACGGCAATCTGAAGGAGACCGTGATGCGCGCCACCGCCCGGCTGGAGGGCAGCTATGTGCTCGGCATCCTGTGTGCGGACGAGCCGGACCGCCTGTTCGTCGCCAAAAACGGCGGACCGATGATCCTCGGCGTCGGCGCAGGCGAGAATTTCTTTGCCTCCGACGTTACGGCGCTCGTTTCGCATACGAAAAACGTGATTTACATCGACGACGGCGAATTTGCGGAGCTGGCGGCTGACCATATCGCGGTCTATGACTGCACCGGTCAGCCGATCCAGAAGAAGATTTCCCGGGTGATCTGGGACATCGAGGCGGCGGAGAAGGGCGGCTACGACCACTTCATGCTCAAGGAGATCATGGAGCAGCCGCGCGCCCTCAAAGCAACCATTGAGCCGCGCGTGAAGAACGACCAGATCGTTTTTGACGAGCTGAAGCTCACGGATGAACAATTGCGCAAGACCAATAAGATCATGATTACGGCCTGCGGCTCGGCGTATTATGCCGGTCAGGCCGGGAAATATGTGCTGGAAAAGCTTACAAAAATCCCGGTCGAAACCGATCTTGCCAGCGAATTTCGCTACCGTGACCCGATTGTGGACGAACACACGCTCATGATTATCATCTCCCAGTCCGGCGAAACGGCAGATACCATCGCCGCGATGAAGGAGGCCAAGGGCAAGGGCGCGCATGTGCTGGCCATCGTGAATGTGGTCGGCAGCACGATCGCAAAGCTCGCGGACGACGTGATTTATACGTGGGCCGGGCCGGAGATCGCCGTGGCCACCACGAAGGGCTACACCACGCAGGTTTCGGTGCTGTATCTGCTGGCCGTGTACGTTGCGGAAAAACTCGGCAGACTCAGCAGGGAAGAGGCAGCAAAGCTGACGGACGATATCACGATGCTTCCGCAGCAGATTCAGCGCGCCATTGATCTCAATCCCCAGATCGCGCAGCTTGCGGAGCGGTATAAAAAGAACCCGTCGCTGTTCTTCATCGGCCGCAATGTGGACTATGCCGTGTGTCTGGAAGGCTCGCTGAAGCTGAAGGAGATTTCCTACCTCCACTCCGAGGCGTATGCTGCGGGCGAGCTGAAGCACGGTACCATCGCCCTCATCGACGAGGGGCGTCTGGTCATCTGCCTTGCGTGCTATGAGCCGCTCTTTGATAAGACCATGAGCAACGTCAAGGAAGTCAAGGCGCGCGGCGCGCGCGTGCTCGGCGTGGCGCTGGAGGGCAACCGCGCCATCTATACCGAGGCGGACGATGTGATTGTCGTTCCGCGCACCAACCCGCTTTTCAACGTTCCGGCGGAAATCGTGCCGCTGCAGCTCTTTGCCTACTATGTGGCGAAGGCCAACGGCTGCTCGATCGACAAACCGAAAAATCTTGCAAAATCTGTGACTGTAGAATAAGGAGAACCCATGGCCTATCAGACTGTGATCGTCCTCGACTTCGGAGGACAATATAAAGAACTGATCGCGCGCCGCGTGCGTGAGTGCGGCGTGTATTCCGTTATCATTCCCGGCGATGCGCCGCTGGAGCGCATCCAGGCAATGGAGCCGATCGGCATCATCCTGACCGGTGGACCGGACAGCGTCTATCGGGACGGCGCGCCCCGCTGCGACCCGAAGCTGTTTGACCTTGGCATCCCCATCCTGGGCATCTGCTACGGGCTGCAGCTCATGGTGTACTCCACCGGCGGCACGGTTTCTCCCTGTGATGTGAGCGAATATGGCCGCACGAAGGTTGCGGTCGATCCCGACTGTGTGCTGTTCCGTGGCCTTGCGCCGGAGCAGATTGGCCTGATGAGTCATACCGATCAGGTCAGCGCGCTGCCGGCAGGCTTTCAGTGCTGCGCGCATACGAAGACCTGCCCGAACGCCGCCATCCGAAACGATGCACGCAGGCTCTACGGCCTGCAGCTCCATCCGGAGGTGGAGAATACCCCGCACGGTACGGAGATGATCCGCAACTTCCTCTATGAGGTCTGCGGCGCTGCCGGCGATTACGACATGCGCGACTATGAGACCGTTATGATCGAGCAGATCCGCCGTCAGGTGGGCGACGAGCATGTCATTCTGGCGCTCTCCGGCGGTGTGGATTCCTCCGTCTGCGCCGCGCTGCTCGCCAAGGCCATCCCCGGTCAGCTTCACTGCATTTTCGTCGATCACGGCCTGATGCGCAAAAATGAGGGCGACGAGGTCGAGGCCGCGTTCGCGGACAGAGATCTGGATTTCATCCGCGTCAACGCGGAGGAGCGGTTTCTCAAAAAGCTCGCCGGCGTCACCGACCCGGAGCGCAAGCGCAAGATCATCGGCGAGGAGTTCATCCGGGTGTTCGAAGCGGAAGCCAAGAAGCTCGGGGAGATCCGGTTTCTTGCACAGGGCACGATTTATCCGGACGTGATCGAAAGCGGCGCGTATAATTCTGCCACGATCAAGAGTCATCACAACGTCGGCGGCCTGCCGAAGGATATGTGCTTCACCGATCTGGTCGAGCCGTTGCGCGGCCTGTTCAAGGACGAGGTGCGTGCGCTGGGGCGGCAGCTCAATTTGTCGAAGGCATTTGTGGAGCGCCAGCCGTTCCCCGGCCCTGGCCTTGCCGTGCGCGTGATCGGCGAGATCACGAAGGAGAAGCTCGATTTGCTGCGCGAGGCGGACGCCATTTTCCGCGAGGAGATGGCCAAGTCCCGCTGCAAGGCGGATCAGTATTTTGCTGTCCTGACCGACACGAGAAGCGTTGGCGTCATCGGCGATTTCCGCACCTATGGCTACACGGTTGCGCTCCGCGCAGTCAAGACCACGGACTTTATGACCTGCGAGTATGCGCCGCTGTCACACAAGCTACTGGGTCGTGTCGCCTCCAGAATTCCGAACGAAGTTCACGGCATCAGCCGCGTTGTGTATGATATCACCGGTAAGCCGCCCGCCACGATCGAGTGGGAATAATTCTGTCAGCTTCGGGAAACGATACATCGTTTTTACGCATGAGGTGCTTATGAAAGAGATTCCCTATACGACTGCGCCGTTGGTCGGCGCGGACGGGCAAAAAAGCAGCTTACGCCAGCGCCTTTTCGGAAATCTGGGCGGGAGCACTTACTACGAGGCGCACACGGAGGACAATGGCGTTTACATCCTTTGGATGGAGTTTGCCCGATTCGGACAGCTGCGCGCTTATCCGTGCGTCCTGCACGAGCGGGAGTGTGAGCCGCTGGTGTTCATGCCCTTTTCGGATCCGGGGTCGGCCGACCGGAATCAGGCGCTGCTCGAACGCTGGGAAGCGCTTGTCACGCCGGAGCGCTTTCAGCCTTCCTGCATTTCCAGCTTGAAGAAGGAAGCCTTTCAAAAAATCTATCGTGCATACCGGAACGGACAGGCATGACAGACACGCCGTTCCGCATAACAAAACACACCCGCTGCGGTCTTGTTTCAGGACTGCAGCGGGTGTGTTTTGTTATACAAGTACCGAAGCTCACAGAGACAGCTCATCCGCGCGCAGGCATGCCACGCGGTGCTCCGGGGCAACCTCGCACAGCGAGGGACATTGCTGCTTGCATTGCTCGGCTGCATAGGGGCAGCGTGTATGGAACACGCAGCCAGCCGGCGGGTTGATGGGGGAGGGCAGCTCGCCTTCCAGAATGACACGCTCCCGGTGCGTGTTCGGGTCCGGCGTGGGCACGGCACTCAGCAGCACCTGCGTATACGGGTGACACGGATGCTCGAACAGTGCGTCCGTCGGCGCCTCTTCCACCAGATGTCCCAGATACATGACGCCGACCCGGTCCGCAATATAGCGCACCACGGACATATCGTGGGAAATGAAGAGATAGGTGAGGTTTTCCTCCTTTTGCAGATCAAGCAGGAGGTTGATGATCTGGGAGCGCACGGAGACGTCCAGTGCGGAGACCGGTTCGTCGCAGACGATAATGTCCGGATGGAGCAGGATCGCTCTTGCAAGACCGACGCGCTGCCGCTGGCCGCCGGACAGCTCGTGGGGATAGCGGTAGAAATGCTCGGCGCGCAGCCCAACCTCATCCAGAATTTTGAGCACCATGCCCATGCGTTCCCGTTTGCTTCCGATTTTCTGAATGGCGAGCGTTTCCATGAGAATATCGCCGATGTGCATGCGCCCGTCCAGCGACGTGTACGGGTCCTGAAAGACCATCTGCATCCGGCTGCGCATGCTGCGCAGCTCGCGGGCGCTGAGCGTTGTGATATCCGTTCCGTCCACGGTGATCGTACCCGCGGTCGGATCCAGCAGCCGGATCAGCGTCCGCCCGAGCGTGGACTTGCCGCAGCCCGTTTCCCCCACAAGCCCATAGGTTTCGCCCCGGTAGAGCTCCAGGGAAATATCGTCTACCGCTTTGACGTTGCCGATGGTCTGACCGGCAAAGCCTTTGACCGGGAAATAGGTTTTGATATGTTCCGCTTTTAATACAACTTCTCGTTTATCTTCCATGGCATTTTCCATCCTGCTGCGTTAGATCTGACCCGCGCGGAAGCAGCGGACCTTCTGCGTACTGCTGACGGACTGCAGCTCTGGCATCGCCTTGCTGCACCCTTCCTCTGCGAAGGGACAGCGCGGGCAAAACCGGCAACCCTGTGGAATCTGGCTCAAAAGCGGAACGGAGCCTTCAATGATGAACAGCCGTTCCCGCCGCGCTCCATCCATCTTGGGGATGCTCCGGAGAAGCCCTTTTGTATAGGGGTGCTGCGGATTTTGAAACAGGGAGAACACATCCGCCTCTTCCACGATCTGCCCCAGATACATGACCGCCACACGGCTGCACGTCTCCGCGACGACGGACAGGTCATGGGTGATGAGGATCACGCCCATGTTCAGCTTTTGATTCAATTCCACAATAAGCGCCATAATCTGAGCCTGAATCGTCACATCCAGCGCGGTTGTCGGCTCATCGGCGATCAGCAGCTTTGGGTGGCAGCTCAGCGCACAGGCGATCATCACGCGCTGGCGCATACCGCCGGACATCTCGTGCGGATATTGATCGACCCGCGTTTCCGGACTGGGGATGCCGACGAGACGGAGCATCTCAATGGCGCGCTCCCGAGCCTCGCGCTTGGACAGCTTCTGATGGATCATCAGCGCTTCCATGATCTGATTGCCGCAGGTGAACACCGGATTCAGCGAGCTTAAGCTGTCCTGAAAGACCATGGCGATGTCCTTGCCGCGGACAGCCTGCATCTTTTTCTCCGGCAAGGTGAGCAGATCCACGCCGTCAAACAGGATTTCGCCCTGATAGCGTGCAAGCCGCTTTTCGTCATACAGCCGCATGATCGACTGGCTCGTGACGGATTTGCCGCAGCCGGATTCGCCCACGAGACCGAGAATCTCGCCCTTGTCCACGTGGAACGATACGCCCTGTACCGCGTTCATCACGCCGCGCTCTGTTTTGAAAGAGGTGGTCAGATTTTTGACCTCAAGAATTTTTTCGCCCATCGGTGCAGCCTTTCAGTTCGTGTGCGGGTCGAGAATATCCCGCAGACCATCGCCAAAAATGTTTGTCCCCATGACCGCCAGCGCCGTGGCAAGACCGGGGTATACGATCATCCACCAGGCGGTATTGATGACCTCGCGTCCTTCGGAGAGAATGTTGCCCCAGCTCGGCTGCGGCGCAGGCACGCCGACAGACAGGAAGCTCAGCGCGGCCTCGGTGATGATGGAGTTTGCAAAGTTATACGATGCCTGCACCACCACGGCCGAGAGAATGTTCGGCGCGATGTGGCGCCAGATGATGCGGAAGGAGGAGGCCCCCTGCGAGCGCAGCGCCTCAATATACGTCTGCTCCATGACGACCAGCGCCGCAGAGCGGGCGACCCGCGCCATGCGCGGGACATAGACGATGCTCAGCGCCAGAATGACGTTGAACGTGCTCTGACCCAGTACCGCCATGAGCGCGATCGCAAGCAGCGTGGACGGAATGGCGCTCAGACCGTCGCAGATGCGCATGAGCACATTGTCCAGCACTTTATAGTAGCAGGCATACAGGCCGACGATCATGCCGAGGATCATCGAACTCAGGCCGACGCTCACGCCGACAAGCATGGAGACCCGCGCACCGTAGATAATGCGGCTGAACAGGTCGCGGCCGAGCTTGTCTGCGCCCAGCAGATATTCCGCTCCCGGCTTCGCCAACCGGTTGGATACGGTTTGCGCCAGCGGATCGGCGGGCGCGATGACCGGCGCCAGAATTGCCACCGCAGCCATGAGCAGCACAAGAAACGCGCCGACAACGGCCTGACGGCTCTGGAAAAACCGCCGGAGATTGAGCTGCCGCTGCTCGTGCTGAAGCCGATGCTTCACGGCGTTCAGCTCGCGCTGTTGCGACTCAAAAATCTTTGTATCTGTTTCCATTTGCGACCCTCCTCAGGCAAGCCGCACGCGCGGGTCGATGAGTCCGTAGATCAGATCGAGCACCAGCGTACACAGGACATTGAGCAGCGAGACAACCAGTACGACTGCCTGAACGACCTCATAATCCCGGCGCATGACGGAGTTGAGCGTCAGCTTTCCGATGCCGGGGATGTTGAAGATCGTCTCGGTGACGGCCGCGCCGCCAAGACAGGAGATGAAAGCCAGCCCCACGACCGTAATGATGCCGACGAGGGCGTTTTTCATGGCGTGCTTGGCGAACAGCCGGAAGCGGGACACGCCCTTGGCCTTTGCCATGCGCATGTAGTCAGAGCCCATGATCTCCAGCATTGAGGATCGGGTCATGCGGATAATGAGACCCAGCTCAATAAAGCCCAGTGCAATGCCCGGCAGGATCATATAGCGGATGTGCGTCAGCCAGCCGTAGGTGGCGATTTCCTTATAGCCGGAGGAGGGGAGCCAGCCCAGCTTGACGGAAAACAGCAAAACCAGACCCAGACCCATCAGAAAGCTCGGCATGGACACACCGATGATGGAAAATGTGGAGATCAGCTGGTCGGCTGCCCGTCCGCGCTTGATGGCCGCGATCATGCCAAGCGGTACGCCGACGAGCGTGGCGAACAGGATGGCGACGACCGTCTGCTGAAGCGTGGGGACCATATGCGTGCCGATAATCTCCAGCATCGTGCCGTCCATGAACAGCGACGTGCCAAGATCGCCGCGGAAGATGTCTCTGACCCAGTGAATATACTGGAGCACCAGCGGCTCGTTCAGACCAAGGGTCTCGCGCAGCGCCTCAATCTGCGCCGGTGTCGCCTGCTCACCGAGCATGATGGCAGCAGGATCGCCCGGCACGAGGTGAATCAGCATAAAGATCACGATCGAGACAATGAACAGCACGGGGATCAAGCTCAGCAGCCGCTTGATTACATACTTATGCATGGGTATGGCTCCTTTTGGAAACGAGTGTTTCATGCACCATATGCCGACGCGGCTTGCGCATCGGCATATGGCATGATCGTATCAGGTGATGAGATCAGACGGCGGGGTGTGCGTTGACCCAAACCAGACGCTCCTTGACGAAAGCGCCGGTAATGTCGCTGGTGGACATGCCGCAAAGCTGGGTTGTGCCGAACTTCACGACGGGTACGCTCTCTTCATACATGTAGGCCTGCAGGTCGCTCCAGATCTGCTCTGCTTCTTCCAGATTGGCCTCTGCAGAGATCGCCGCGAGATCGTTCTGGATGCGCTCGTCGCTGCACCAGCCTGCCCAGGAAGCGGACAGGAACAGGTTCATGTTGGGCAGAACCTTGGGGCCAAAGCTGGTGATGAAAGCGTCCCAATTCTCGGGCTGATTGTTGCGTACATCGCTGTAGGTGGAGGCGTCATAGGCGGCAAGCTCGCAGTTGATGCCAATGCCGCGCAGCTGCTCCTGAATGACCTGCGCCTGTGCGTAGAAGTCGGTGGCGTTGGAGTTGACCAGAATGCGGAATACATCGCTGTCCTTCCAGCCGGCCTCTGCAAACAACGCCTTGGCGCGATCGGGGTTGTTCTGGTTGTAGTACTCCGAGCCGGCATCGCTATGCCAGTTGGCGGAGCTTTCGAACATGTACGAAGAATACAGGTTGTAGAAATCACGGTTGCCGGTGGAGGCGTAGAGCAGGTCGTCGCAGTTGACAACGGCCTGAACAGCCTGCCGCACCAGCGGATTGGTGGACACGCCCTTCGCCTTGTTGAAGATCAACATGGGCATTTCAGACTCGTCGCTGAAGATCGAGTAGTCGGCATTGTCCACAAACTGCGTGTAATTGTCGCCGGTGATTCTGTCCGCAAGGTCGTACTCGCCGGTCTGGATGCCGGACATGACCGTGGCGTTATCGCCGGGGTAGTAGAAGTAGACATTGTCATAATAAGCGGTCTTATGACCGGCCCAGCCGGAATAATCGCCTTCCTCGCCATACGGCTGATAGCTTTCATTCTTCGTCAGCAGGATGTACTGGTCGGGGCGCCACTCCGAGAACGCGTAGGGGCCGGTGCCAATATAATCGGTAACCAGCTCGCCTTCGCCCACAGCCTCGATCACGGAGGCGGGCATAATGACAGCGTGCTGACCCAGACCGCCGATCATTTCGTTCAGGTACAGGGTGCCGTTTTCCATGGTGATCTCGACCGTGTAGTCGTCCACCTTATAGAAATGCGCGCCGCCTACCAGCGTGTTTGCGTTTTCAGCGTTGTCGATCCAGCGGTTCATGGAAGCGACCACATCGTCGGCAGTCATTTCCTCGCCGTTGTGGAACATAACGCCATGGCGCAGATGATAGGTATAGACCGTGTTGTCGTCATTGACGTCAAAGCGCTCGCACAGCTCGCAGACGATCTCATTGTCGGCGTTCAGCGCGACGAGCTGCTCATAGACAGAGCCGTAAGCGACGACAGACGCGATGTCTTCCGTGCTCATGGCGATGTCCAGATTGCTGGGCTCGCCGTCGAGCGCAATGTTCAATGCGGCAGACGTTCCCTCGCCCTTTCCGTCCGTGTCGTTCTTTTTGCCGCACCCGGCAAAGCAGAACAGGCAGAGAACGCAGGCCAAGAGCAGCGAGATGGTTCTTTTCATATCCATTTTCCTCCCAATCTTTTTTATACGTCATCCGCATTGCGGAATCCGAACACAAAAATGTAAAAAACGGCAGCTCCCGTGTGAGGAGCTACCGCCTGCAAAACAAATGTGCAAATTCTTCAGCGATCTATCTTCCTGAGATACATCCGTCAGAGTCACTGTGTGCAAATAGCGCTCCGCACGAATCGGTGCGGCAGTCTATAAGATGTTCTCCTATAGCCCAGCGGAGCGCCGTTGCTGCAACGAACCGCTTCGGCGCCTACGCCTTTCGCCGCTCGCAGACCAGCAAGTCATTGCGGGAGCGGATACTCATCGTGAGGCGCGCCTCTATTGTACATATTATATTGATATTTTACGGATTATTAAGTGCAAAAAGTGCGGATAACCGCGCAAAAAATGCTGTGTCCAGAAAAGGGGACGCCGAAATCAGGATCTTGCGTTTGATCGCCAGAAACTTTTGGAAACTATAATGTTGACATGATATCACAAAAAAGCGCACAATGCAATAGGGATTCGTCTCATGATTTGTGCCGGAATGGCGCCTGCTTTTGTTTGGTATCCACAAAAGAAGGAGCTATTTTCACAGATTTTGCGCGGCGACTTTCGTTCCGGTGCAGCGCCGCGATGAAAATGGGGATTGATTTCAAAAAACGGCTGTGCTAGCATGAGCACTGTTCAGACTGCTATTTTTCTGAAGATCGGAGGCGCACCATGAAAATACTGATTCAAAACGGACTGCTGATAGACCCGGCAAACGGCGTACAGGCGAGGCTGAACCTGCTGCTGGAGGACGGCCGGGTAGCTGCTGTGACGCAGGCGGAACCTGTAGCGGACCGCGTGATTGACGCGGCCGGCAAGGTTGTCTGCCCGGGCTTTCTGGATATTCATATGCATGAGGATCCTGTGGAAGCGGACGGAACGCTCTATGCCGACGAGGAAAAAGCCATTTTCAAATGCATGCTGCGCATGGGCGTGACAACTGCGGTTGGCGGAAACTGCGGCGATAACGTTTGTCATCCTGCGGACTATCTGGATATTGTGGATCGGGACGGCGCGGCGGTCAATGTGGCCATGCTGGCCGGACACACCTTTTTCCGCCAGCAGGCGGGCTGCACGGATAAATATGCGCCTGCCTCCGATGCGCAGATTGCGCAGATGGCAGGGGAGATCGACGAGAGTCTGGCGCGCGGGTGCCTCGGCGTTTCCTACGGCATTCGCTATGTGCCGGGCATGAATGCGCGGGAGCTGCAGCTGACGGCGGCGCCCTGCAAACGGGACGGACGGCTGGTCGCGGCGCATATCCGCAGCGATGCGGAGGAGGTCTTTGACGCTGCGCGGGAGTTTCTGAACGCCGGAATGGAGCTGGGCGTGCCGATGCAGCTTTCGCACATCGGCAGCATGGCCGGCTTTGGCCAGATGGAGCGCTTTTTGACGCTGGTGGATTCCTACCGCGCGCAGGGGCTGAACGTCGGCTGCGACTGCTACCCTTATGCGGCGTTTTCCACGGGAATCGGCGAGACAACCTATGACGACGGCTGGCTGGAGCGCTATGACTGCGGCTATGACGTCGTGGAGCTGGCGGAAGGAACGTATAAAGGACAGCGGTGCACAAAGGAGATTTTTGAAGAAGTGCGCCGGGATTTTCCGGCGTGCAAGACAATTTGCTACGTGATGCAGCAGGAGGATGTGGACCTGGCCTATCAGCATCCCGGTGTGATGCTTGGCAGCGACGGCACGCTGAGCGAGGGGCAGGGGCACCCCCGCGCGGCGGGAACGTTCCCCCGGCTGCTGGGGCGTTACGTCCGCAGCGGCAAGCTCTCGCTCTATGACGCGGTCACGCGCATGACGGCGCTTCCGGCGCAGCAGCTGGGGCTTTCGCGCAAAGGCCGTCTTTGCGTCGGGGCGGACGCGGATGTGGTGATTTTTGACCCGCAGACGATTGACGACCGCGCGACCTTCGGCGATCCGCTGCTCCCGCCTGTGGGCATCGAGTGCGTCATCGTCAATGGCGTTGTGGCGGCGGAAGACGGAAAAATTCTGTGCGCGTCGGCCGGCAAATCGGTCCGTGCGGAGTCGGATTCCGGAAAAGGATTCTGAGCGCGCATGGAACGGGGCCGAGACACATAAAATACACCGGGAAAGATTCTGACCTTCCCGGCGCAGAAAGTGCAGACCACGAAAGATAGTTTGTGGTCTGCGTTTTTCTGCTTTTCGTCAAAATAGCCAAAAGATGTAGGCAATTTGCGCGAAATGCGCCGGGTGCTTGAAATTCCGAGCGGACGGTCGTATAATGCAAAATAGTTAATAAATTCACATGTCGTAAGAAATCCCAAAGGAGGTTGCATGTATGAAACTAACCCCGGAACAGCAATCCGTGCTCGACGGCGGCAAGGGCGAGGTCATGGCCAAGGTCATGAAGACTCTTGTGATGTACGGCGAGGCCTTCGGCGCGGAAGAGATGGTGCCCATTACGAGTACCTATGGACATACGGTCATCAGCTTCGGCATCAACGTCATGAAGCCGGTCTATGACCTGTATGATGAACTCATCCAGGGCGGCGCGCTTCCCCAGCAGAAATTCACGGCAGACCCGCTGCCGCTGGATCCGAACGTCCCATCCAACCCCCTGCAGAATTTTGTGTTCCACCAGCTCATGTACAAGCAGCAGGCGCGCTATGAAAAGCAGCTGGACGAGATGGGCCTGCTCGACAAGGACGGCTTTACCTGCACCTGCTATCTGGACGAGGTCGGAAACAAGCCGAAGATGGGCGAGGTGCTCTCGTGGGCGGAGTCGTCCGCCGTCGTGTATGCCAACAGTGTGCTCGGTGCGCGCTGCAACCGCAACTCCGGCATTCTGGAGCTGATGGGCTCCATTGCCGGCTGCGTGCCATATTTCGGCCTGCTCACGGACGATGGCCGCCGCGCGGACTGGGTCGTGGAGGTGCGCACCTCGCGCAAGCCGGAGGCGCAGCTGCTCGGCTCTGCGATCGGAATGAAGGTGATGGACAAAGTACCTTACGTCAAGGGGCTGGACAAATTCCTCGGCACCGAGCTGGATAATGACGTGACCGGCTACCTCAAGGACTTCGGTGCGGCCTCTGCCTCGAACGGCGCGGTTGGGCTGTATCATATCGAGCATCTCACGCCGGAGGCTGTCCAGCAGGGCGAAGCGCTCATCCGCGAGGGGGCGCCGGTGTACGTGATCGACGACGCGGAGCTGGAGCGTGTCCGCCAAAGCTACCCCTGCATCTGGAAGAACCCCGACGCCAAGCCGAAGCTGTGCTTCATGGGCTGCCCGCACATGACGCTCCGGCAGCTGATCGACAATACCATCCGCGTGGAGCGGGGGCTGCGCCGCGCCGGCAACCGCAAGGTCTGCATCCCGACGGTGTTCACCGCAGCGCCGTCCGTCATCCGCGAATTTGAAAAGACGGAGTATGCCGCGCGTCTGAAGGCCACCGGCGTGGTGCTCAGCTACATCTGCCCGCTCATGTATATGAACAACCCGCTCAGCAAGATGATGCCGGTTATTACATCCTCCAACAAGCTGCGCACCTACACCAGCGCGCGCTATTACACGGAGGACGAGATCATCACCATAATTACAAAGGGGGCGAAACAATGAGACAGTTTCAGGGACGTGTGGTATGCCCGGGGACGTGTGAGGCGGAGGCGCTTGTGTCGCACGGCGGCTTCAATACGCTGGCCAGCTATCAGATGGCGATCATGTTCCACGATAAAGACGTCAAGTGCGGCGATCAGAACAATCCGGATCTCTACAAAAAGCCGATGATCGGCAAGGCGCTCTGCCTGCCGGAGACCATTGGCTCCACGACGGGCGGAATGGTGCTGTATGATGTCGGCGTTCTCGGCGCGCAGCCTGCGTGTATGCTCTTTTCCAAGCACATTGACTCACTGGCTGCCTCCGGTGCAATCCTCACCGCCGTCTGGACGGATGCGAAGATGCCTGTGGTGGACTGTCTGGGCGATGAATTTCTTGACACGGTGAAAACCGGCATGACGGTCCGCGTCCGTGAAAACGGCGTCGTTGAGATCGACGGGTGACCGGCCGCCAGCACGTACAAATCCCCAGCTCTTTCGCGCTGGGGATTTTGCTGCTTAGAGTTGTGAAATGTCTCAGCCTATGAGCGGCTGAAAGCTTTACAACAGCAGCCATTTACGCTATAATACGACAAGCGTCCTTATCAATTACATTAGGAGGAGAATATGGAACGAGAACGCTTGGGGAGCCGGTTGGGTTTTATTCTGCTCAGCGCGGGCTGTGCGATCGGGATTGGGAATGTATGGAAATTCCCGTATATGACGGGGCAATACGGTGGCGGCGCGTTTGTGCTGATCTATCTGTTTTTCCTTGCGGTTTTGGGCATCCCGGTGATGACCATGGAATTTGCCATGGGCCGGGCGAGCCGGAAAAGCCCGGTGCGGCTGTATCAGCAGCTGGAACCGGCGGGCAGCAAGTGGCATATCCACGGCTACGTGGCGATGGCCGGCAACTATCTGCTGATGATGTTTTATACCACGGTTGCGGGCTGGATGCTGCAATATTTTGTGAGCACGGCGAGCGGCAAATTCGTGGGTGCGGACACTGCACAGGTGGCGGATCTTTTTTCCGGTATGCTGGCAGACCCGGTCTCGATGACGGTTTACATGGGCATTGTGGTGCTGCTCGGCTTTGGTATTTGCTCGGTTGGCCTGAAAAACGGCCTGGAGCGCATTACCAAGGTGATGATGCTGGCACTCCTGGCCATTATGGCGGTGCTGGCGGTAAACAGCATTTTGATGGACGGCGGCTCGGAGGGATTGAAGTTTTACCTGCTGCCGGACTTTGAAAGAATGCGGGAGATCGGCGTTGGAAACGTCATTGTCGGTGCGATGAACCAGGCGTTTTTCACGCTGAGCCTTGGCATTGGAGCAATGGCGATCTTTGGGAGTTACATCGGCAAGGAGCGCGCCCTGATGGGCGAGGCTGTGAATGTGGCGGTACTCGATACGGTTGTTGCCATCGCCTCCGGCCTGATCATTTTCCCGGCCTGCTTTGCCTACGGCGTGCAGCCGGACAGCGGCCCGCAGCTGATTTTCATCACGCTGCCGAACATTTTTAACCACATTCCGCTGGGGCGGCTGTGGGGCAGCCTGTTCTTCCTGTTCATGTTTTTTGCTGCGCTGTCCACGGTGCTGGCGGTGTTTGAGAACATCATTTCCTGCAACATTGACCTGTTTGGCTGGAGCCGCAAAAAAACCTGCCTGATCAACGCGATCGTGATGTTTGTGCTGTCTCTGCCCTGCGTGCTCGGATTCAACGTGCTCGGCGGCATTCAGCCGTTGGGTTCCGGCAGCACGCTGATGGATCTGGAGGATTTCCTGGTCAGTAACCTCCTGCTGCCGCTGGGTTCGCTTATTTTCATCCTGTTTTGTGTCACACGCTACGGCTGGGGCTGGAAAAAGTTTATGGCGGAAGCAAACGAAGGGCGCGGGCTGAAGGTCGCCAACTGGATGCGCGGCTTTATGACGTTTGTGCTCCCGATCATTGTGTTGGCGATTTTCATCATTGGGATTGTATAGCACAAAAAGCAGCTGCGGTGAATGGGCCGGAAGGAAGATTTTGTGATAAAAACGGTTTTGTTTGATTTGGACGATACCCTGCTGGATTTTCATAAGGCGGAAGCGATTGCGCTTCGCAAGACACTGATCGCGCTGGAGGTGGAGCCGAGCGAAGCGACCATTGCCCGCTACAGTGAGATCAACGCGGCGCAGTGGCGGCTGCTGGAGGAGGGGAAGCTCACGCGCGAGCAGGTGCTGACGCGGCGGTTTTCCATTTTGTTTGACGAGCTGGGCGTGGAGCGCTCCAGTGCCCAGGCCAAGAAGATTTATGAGCATTTGCTGGGCATCGGGCACTATTTTATTCCTGGCGCGCCGGAGGTGCTCGCGGCGCTGGCGCCGAAGTATGACCTGTATTTGGTGTCGAATGGCACGGCGACCGTGCAGGAAAGCCGCTTGGAGAGCGCTGGCATCGAGCCGTATTTTAAGAATATTTTCATTTCCCAGGCAATCGGATTTGACAAGCCGCAGAAGGAATTTTTCGACCGTTGCTTTGCCCAGATCCCAAATTTCGTGCGCGAAGAAGCGATCATCGTGGGCGACAGCCTGACCTCCGATATGCGCGGCGGCTGCAACGCGGGCATCCGTACCTGCTGGTTCAATCCGCACCGCAAGCCTCGCTGTGCGGAGATTCCGGTTGACTACGAAATTGCCGCGCTTGTCGAGCTTCCGGCGCTGCTGGAGCAAATTCAATAGAAAGATATCAAGGATAAGAAAACCGTTGAAGACTCAGAGACTCTGATTCTTCAACGGTTTTTTGAATGCTTTTGTCACTCAATTTTATATCCGAATGTAATTATAGGATTTTGTGCTATGCGAAGTTCCTCAGATTCGCATAAATACAGACAAAGAGAAAGACCGTCGACTTTTGTCGACGGTCTTTCTGATGGTCGGAGTGGCGAGACTTGAACTCGCGGCCTCATGGTCCCGAACCATGCGCGCTACCATCTGCGCTACACCCCGAAACAGCTTTCTCATTATAATGACAAATGTCACGGTTGTCAAGAAGAAATCTTCAAATCTTTCCTAAAGTTATAAAAATCGAGTCTTGGACATAGCCTGTTGCATGGGGGGATTGCATGAAGCGAGGAAAGATTTATGCCTGCGCGCTGCTTTTTTTGGCGCTGACAGCGGTGAAAATGATTTCTCCGGCGGCTGCGGCGGATGTGCGGGAGGTGCTGATTCCGACCATCAGCGAGGACGACGATTACCGGGCGATGCTTGCCTCCGTGCAGACGTCGCTGCGGTCGGACGGCGGCCAACCGGCCGTGGACGCGGCGCCTTACACGGTCACGCCGCCACTGGAGCAGATGCAGCAGGAACTGGAAGCGATGCGCTTGGAGCATTTTGCGGACCTTCCGAAGACGGAACTTTCGGAACCGGAGCCGGAACCGGAACCCACGCCGGAGCCGGAGCCGGAACCAGAGCTCAGCGCTGAGATGCAGGCCGCCTTTGCTGCCAGAGATTCGTTTCTGGAGGCGCAGGCGGCCTATGCCGATTATGCCGTCCCCGCCAACGTCAGCTACGACGTTCCGGAGCTGCCGTTTGCGCACAGCTCGCCGGTTGCGGGCTATACCTCGTCCGGCTTTGGCTACCGGATTCACCCGCTGCAGAACACGGTCAAATTCCACTATGGAACCGACTTCGCAGCCAATTCGGGTACGGATATCTGTGCCTTTGCCGACGGAACGGTGCTGGCCGCCGGGGAGGACGCGGGCTACGGCAACTACATTAAAATCGACCACGGCAGCGGCTTTGTGACGCTGTATGGCCATTGCAGCAAGCTGCTTGTGCAGGCGGGGCAGATGGTGCAGCGCGGCGAGCGGATCGGGCTCGTGGGGGCGACCGGGCAGGCCACCGGGCCGCATCTGCATCTGGAGCTGCTGCACAACGGTGTGTACCTGAACCCGGAATTTTATCTTACGGCATGAGACGGAGCGGGCGTGCTTCCATCTCAGTCAGCGCGGGGGCGGTCTTGCTGCTGGGCATGCTGTATTTTGTCCTGAAGCCCGCTGAGCTGGGCGCACTGCTGCTTGCGGCGGCGGTGCACGAGCTGGGACACCTTGCGGCTCTGGCGCTGCTGGGTGTGGAAATTCAAAAGATTTCTCTGGAGGCGTGCGGCCTGAACATCCAATGCGGCGCGCTGTACGGTACGTTTGCACGGTGTCTTGCGGCGCTGGCAGGGCCGGCAGCCGGCGTGGGACTGTTCTGCATCCTGCGCGGCGCCGGATGGACGCTTGCAGCGGAGATCAGCCTGTGGCTTTCCGTCATCAACCTGCTGCCGGTATTGCCGCTCGACGGCGGGCGCGCGCTGGAAGCGACTTTGGAGCGCACGTTCGGCGCATACCCGGCCTACCGCGTGCTGGAGGTGCTGGGCTTCCTGCTGCCGCTGGCGCTGATGACGCTGGGCCTGGCCGCGCTGCGCGCCGGGTACGGCGCGACACTGCTGGCTTTCGGCGCCTGGATTCTGCTGCTGCAGCCGGGAAGCTCTTGTAAACGCCGCGGAAATGATGTAAAATGTCGCTATCTCGATTGACAGGAGTTTGCTATGGATCAGCGACTGGAACGCATCCTGCCGCGCGTGCAGAAGCCTGCGCGCTACACCGGCGGGGAGTACAATCAAATCATCAAAGACAAGGCAGAGGTCAATCTGCGGATGGCCTTCTGCTTCCCGGATATTTATGAGATCGGTATGTCGAACATCGGCATGCGCATTCTGTACCATGTCATGAACCGGATGCCCGGCGTCTGGTGCGAGCGTGTGTTCGCCCCGTGGGGCGACATGGAACAGGAGATGCGCGCGGCGGGCATCCCGCTGTACGCGCTCGAAAGTGGCGACCCGGTCTCGGAGTTCGACGTGCTTGGCTTCTCCATCGGCTATGAGATGGCATATCCGGCGGTGCTGAACATGCTCGATCTTGCGGGCATCCCGCTGCGCAGCGCCGACCGGCCGGAGCTGGTTCCGCTCGTGTTTGCCGGCGGAACGAGCTGCTGCAATCCGGAGCCGATGGCGCCGTTTCTCGACCTGATGGTCATCGGGGAGGGGGAGGAAGTCAACTGCGAGCTGCTGGAGCTGTTTCGCACCGCGCGCGACGCGGGATGGGACAAGCAGCGCTTTCTGATCGCAGCGGCGCAGATTCCTGGCATTTATGTGCCGTCGCTGTACGAGCCGCATTATCACGAAGACGGCACGCTTTCGGACATCACGCCGTCGCACGGCGCGCCAAAGCGTGTGACGAAACGCATCATCGAAGATCTGGACGCCTGCGATTATCCGACGGACCCGATCGTCCCGTCCACGGAGATCGTGCACGACCGCGTGAATCTGGAGCTGTTTCGCGGCTGCATCCGCGGCTGCCGGTTCTGTCAGGCGGGGTATGTCTACCGCCCGGTGCGACCGCGCAAGCCGGAGACGATCGTCCGGCAGGGCATCGAATCGCTCAAAAACACGGGCTATCAGGAGGCGACGCTCCTGTCTCTGTCCAGCAGCGACTACCGGCCGCTGCCGGAAATCTGTGACGGGCTGCTGGATTATTGTGAGCCGCGCAGCATCAGCCTGTCGCTGCCGTCGCTGCGCGCGGACAACTTTTCCATGGAAATCATGAGCCGCCTGCAAAAGGTGCGCAAAGGCGGCCTGACCTTCGCGCCCGAGGCCGGTACGCAGCGCCTGCGCGACGCGATCAACAAGAACGTGCGGGAGGAGGATCTGCTCCATTCCTGCCGCGTCGCGTTCGAGGGCGGGTGGAACGGCGTGAAGCTGTATTTCATGCTGGGTCTGCCGACGGAGACGGACGAGGACGTGCTCGGCATCGCAGAGCTGGCCAATCAGGTGCTGCACACGTGGCGGATGTACGCCAAAAACAAGGCGCGCGGCGTGCGCATCACGGTCAGTACGTCCTGTTTTGTGCCGAAGCCGCACAGTCCCTTCCAGTGGGAGGCGCAGGTCACAATGGAGGAATACCGCCGCCGCGTGCAGCTTCTGCGCGACAACATGAAGGCCAAGAACGTGACCTACAACTGGCACGACCCGGAGACCAGCTATATCGAAGCGGTGCTCTCCCGCGGCGACCGGCGCATTGCGGACGTGATCGAGACTGTCTGGCGCAGCGGCGGCGCGCTGGAGGCATGGAGCGACTATTTTTCCTTTGAGCGGTGGATGGGCGCGTTCGCCGCCTGCGGCGTGGACCCGGCGTTTTATGCCTGCCGCGAACGGGGAAAGGACGAGTTCATGCCGTGGAACGTGATCGACATGGGTGTGACGCGCCGCCATCTCTGGCACGAGCGGGAGCAGGCCTACAAGGCGGAGCTGTCGCCCGACTGCCGGAAGCAGTGTACCGGCTGCGGCGCGCTGTCGCTGATGACGAAGGGAGGCAAGTGCGATGCCTGACAAGCTGAGAATGCGCTTTTCCAAGACCGGGCGGGCGGTCTATATCTCCCACCTCGACCTGATGCGCACGATACAGCGCGCATTCATGCGCGCGGATTATCCTTTAAAATATTCTGAGGGCTTCAACCCCCACGCGCAGATCTCCATTCTGCTGCCGCTGTCGGTTGGCTGTGCGAGCGAATGCGAGCTGATGGATTTTCAGCTCACGGAGGACGTCGACCTGCAGGCGCTTCCGGCGCGGCTGACCGCCGCCATGCCGGAGGGCATCACGGTGCAGGCGGCGTACCCCGCCGAGGCGAAGGCCAAATATCTAAAGTGGCTGCGCGTCACCGGACGCTATGAATATGACCGCGCCGATCCGGCGGAGCTGGCGGGGAAACTCGCGGCGTTTTATGCGCAGGAGTCCATTGTCATCACCCGCAAGACCAAGCGCGGGGAAGGGGAGATGGACATTGCACCCGCCGTTTCGGAGCTGCATGTCCGCCCGCTGGAGGGCTTTGTGGAGCTGGAAGCGGTCGTTTCTGCGCAGGAGCCGACGCTGAATCCCGACCATCTGGTCGCCGCGCTGCGTCAGTGCGCGCCGGAGCTTGCGCCGGATTTTGCGGTGTTCACGCGCAAAGAGGTCTACGACGCGGAAATGAAAATTTTCCGCTGAAAACACTTGCAAATAGGACAAATTTATGGTAACCTATCATGGCTTGCGCGAAATGCGCAATAACACGACGGTCCGCTGCCGCGATTCGGCTCAGTCCTCCGGTATGAACGTCTGATAAAGGAAGGATTTTTTATGGATCTCATCAAAACCCTGACCGAGCAGTACATGAAGCCCGAGCTGCCGGCGATGCGCGTGGGCGACACGGTGCGTGTGACCGTGCGCGTCAAGGAGGGCAACCGTGAGCGTAACCAGGCTTTCGAGGGTACCATCATTGCCAAGAAGCATGGCGGCATCAACGAGACCATCACCGTGCGCCGCATCTCCTACGGCGTTGGCTGCGAGAAGGTATTTCCCGTGCATTCTCCCACCATCGTGTCTGTCGAGACGGTTCGCCGCGGCAAGGTTCGCAGAGCCAAGCTGTATTACCTGCGTGACCGCGTGGGCAAGAAGGCAAAGGTCAAAGAGCGCATCTGAGAAACCGGACACCCGGTATCTTCGATCCAGAAAAAACCCGGAACTGCTGCAGTTCCGGGATTTTTTCAACTGGAAGGCAAACGGCTCAGACCGTCAGCTCCGTTCCGGCAAGCAGCGGCTCAAACCGGTACGGCTTCTGCCAGGACTCCCGCCGGACGCCCTCGATGTGCAAAAACCGAGCGGTGTCATATTGGTAAGAGGACAGGGCGCGGTTTTTCGCATCGTAGCTGTGCGCGGAGACGAAAAGCTCCCGCGCCGTGCGGCCGGTGACGAGCAGCGTGTGGTAAAACGTACCGTCGCTGCGGCCAAGCTGAACCACATCGCCGATTTCCAGCGCGTCCCGGTCAACGGTGGCGGCAAACGGCCCCGCGCCGTGGTTCGTGGTGATGAAATCGTAAAAATACTGCACGCCCGTCCAGGACGGGGTGCGGCTGGAGAGCGCGTAATAATACCAGCCGAATGTTTTCGTGTCGTTCATCACGCCGGCGCCTGCCAGCACACATTGCGAGACGAAATTGGTACAGTCCCCGCCAATGCCTGCAAAATGGTAGAACAGCGGATTTTGGCCGAGCGCCCAGCGCATGGCGTAGGCATAGGCGCGCTGTCTGTCGTATGGGTGTATCTCCGGCATGATCTCACCTCGCTTTATCGTATGCGACGGTCGCATCCGGCGCGACCAAAAATATTGGCTGGGGAGCGATTTTTTGTTGCTCGGTGGCATCTTTTTCGTGTATAATATACTTTATCAATTTTGGAACCGAGGTTTTGGTATGGACGAAAGCAAGGCAGCGCCGAAAAAGACGCAGGGTGGCGCGCGCGGCGAAGTGTATGACTGGATCCAGTGCATCATTGCGGCGCTGATCTTCTGCGTGCTGCTGTTCGTGTTCGTGGCGCGGATGGTGAACGTCGTCGGCTCCTCCATGTACCCGACGCTGGAGGAGAACGACAAGATGATCATTTCCAATCTGTTCTTTACGCCGAAGCAGGGCGACATTGTCGTGCTGCGCAAGGAGTCGTTTATGGATGAGCCGATCGTCAAGCGCGTGATTGCAACGGAAAATCAGATCGTGAACATTGACTTTGACGCGGGCATCGTGTACGTGGACGGCGAGGCGCTCAACGAGCCCTATATCAACCAGCCGACGCATGACCGCGAGAATTTTGACGGCCCGATCACGGTGCCGGAGGGATGCGTGTTCGTGATGGGCGACAATCGCAACGCCTCGACGGACAGCCGCTATTCCGATCTCGGCTGTGTCGATACGCGGTATATCATGGGCAAAGTGTATTTCACCATCTTCCCGCTTAAAAATTTTGGGGTGACACGCTGAGATGGAGCAGGCGTTTGAAAAACTGAACATCCAGTGGTTTCCCGGCCACATGACGAAAGCGCAGCGCATGATCGAGGAGCACATGAAGCAGGTGGACGCCGTGTGCGAGATCCTCGACGCGCGCATTCCAATGGCGAGCCGCAATCCGGACATTGACCGTCTGGCGGGCGAAAAGCCGCGCATTGTGGTGCTCAACCGCATCGACCTTGCCGACCCGCAGGCGACGTCGCGCTGGCGCGCCGCGTTCAAGGCGCAGGGTATGACCGTGCTGGAGACGGATTGCCGCAGCGGAAAGGGCGTCAGCGGTTTTGCCGCCGCCGTGCGCGCCGCGCTGAAGGAAAAGATGGAGGCCTATGCTGCCAAGGGGCAGGTGGGACGGCCGATGCGCGTGATGGTGCTCGGCATCCCGAACGTGGGGAAGTCTACTTTTATTAATAAGGTGGCGCGCCGCAAGGCGGCCGCTGCCGGCGACCGGCCGGGCGTGACGCGCGGCAAGCAGTGGATCACAGTGGACAGCGGTCTGGAGCTGCTGGACACGCCGGGCATCCTCTGGCCGCGGTTTGACAGTCAGGAGG
>JABLYK010000029.1 GCA_018265835.1 Oscillospiraceae bacterium
TTCTTTCTGCACGAGCAGAAAGAAATGGGGTGGAATAGACCGAGGTGCGAATTCCGAACACCTCATCCGTCACGGCTTGCGCCGTGCCACTTTCCCCTCTCAAGGGGAAGGCTTTGGGTTGCGGCTGCAATCTTTCAAATTTGTAAGGAACCGCCGGAAAACTGTAAGCCAAAGCTAAGGCAAGCGGTTTCCCGGCGGTTTATACTATGCCTGTAATCTGGTACAGGAGGCCAACGATCATGTCGATTCTGGAAGTACAACATCTGAAAAAAGTTTACGTCACCCGCTTCGGCGGCACCAAGGTGCAGGCGCTCACGGACGTGAGCTTCTCCGTGGAGCGGGGCGAATATGTGGCCATCATGGGCGAGTCGGGCAGCGGCAAGACGACGCTCTTAAACATCCTCGCCGCGCTCGACCGGCCGACCGCCGGAGAGGTCGTTCTGGAGGGGCACAGCCTTTCGTCCATCCGCGAGCGGGATCTCGCCGCCTTCCGCCGCGACCAGCTCGGCTTCGTGTTTCAGGACTTCAACCTGCTCGATACCTTCTCCGTGCAGGATAACATCTTCCTGCCGCTGGTGCTCTCGGGCACGCCATATCGGGAGATGCGCAGCCGTCTTGAGCCGCTTGCCCAGCAGCTCGGCCTTGTGCCGCTGCTGCAAAAGTTCCCCTACGAGCTTTCCGGCGGCCAGAAGCAGCGCACGGCGGTCGCCCGCGCGCTCATCACGCGGCCGAAGCTGGTGCTGGCCGACGAGCCGACCGGCGCGCTCGACTCGAAGAGCACGGACGAGCTGCTGCGGCTCTTCGGCGAGATCAACCGCGCCGGGCAGACGATCCTTATGGTCACGCACTCGACCAAGGCGGCGAGCCACGCCTCGCGCGTGCTGTTCATCAAGGACGGCGAGGTGTTCCACCAGCTCTACCGCGGCCGCGCGAGCGACGAGGAGCTGTACCAGCGCATCTCCGACACGCTGACCATGCTGGCGACGGGCGGTGAGCGCGATGCTTAAGCTCTATCCCCGGCTCGCGGCGACGAACCTGAAGAAGAACCACAAGGTCTATCTCCCGTATCTTCTCGCCTGCACCGTTTCGGTGATGCTGCTGTGCATCATCATGACGCTGATGGTGGATCCGGCGCTCAGTACCCTGCCCGGCGGCGCGCCGATGCAGTCGATGCTGGGCTTCGGCAGCGTCGTGGTCGGCATTTTCGCCGCCATCATTCTGTTTTATACCAACAGCGTCCTCGTCAAGCAGCGCAAGCGGGAGTTCGGCCTGTATAACATCCTCGGCATGGAAAAGCGCCACATCGGCCGCGTCCTGTTCTGGGAGACGCTCTACACGGCGCTGATCGCGCTGTTTTTCGGCCTGCTCACGGCCGGCATTTTCTCCAAGCTCCTGCAGCTGCTGTTTGTGCGCATCCTCGGCGGCGAGACCGGCTTTTCCCTGAATATCAGCCTGCAGGTCATCGGCATGACGGCGGCGGTGTTCGCCGGCTTGTTCCTGCTGCTGTATCTCAACACGCTGCGCGTCATCCACCTTTCGAACCCCGCCGAGCTGCTGCGCAGCACGAGCGAGGGCGAGCGCGAGCCGAAGTCCAACTGGATGCTGGCGCTGATCGGCGCGGTGTGCCTGGTCTCGGGCTACATCATGTCGATCAAAACGCAATCGGCCATGGACGCGCTCACGCTGTTCTTTGTCGCGGTGATCCTCGTCATCATCGGTACCTACCTGCTGTTTACGTCGTGTAGCATTGTCTTCCTCAAGGCGCTGCGCAAAAACAAGCGCTATTACTATAAGACCCAGCATTTCGCCACCGTCTCCGGCATGATCTACCGCATGAAGCGCAACGCGGCGGGCCTTGCGAGCATCTGCATCCTCTCCACCATGGTGCTCGTCACGGTGTCCACCACCGTGAGCCTCTATGCCGGTGTGGAAGATATCGTCAACATGCGCTGCCCGGCGGACATCGTCGTGGAATATGCTGCCGTGCCGGAGGCGGATACCCTTGCGCGCACGCAGGAGCGGACGCGGCAGGCCGCGGCGGACGCGGGCTGCACCCTGCGCGACGAGGCGATGTACCCGACGCTCAGCTTTGTCAGCGTGAAGGAAGCGGATTCGGATTCGCTCATCGTCGATGCGGATACGCGCTACATTTACCAGAGCGCTTCCGGCGTGATGCTCTGGATCACCGACGCGGCGGGCTATGCGTCGCTCACCGGGCGCGAGACGCACATTGAGCCGGGCGGCGCCCTGTGCTGCACCGACGGCGTGACGCTGGGCGACACGGTCACGTTCCTCAACCGGACCTTTGCCCTCACGAAGCTGGACAGCTTCCCGGTGGACAGCGGCGCGCGGATCATGGGTGTGAACAGCGTCTACCTCGTGGTGGACAATCTGGAGACGATACAGAGCATCGAGCAGGCGGAGCGGGAGATCTACGGCGAAAACGCCAGCACGCTCCACTATACCCACCAGATGAATCTGGACGGCGCCGCCGGGCAGAAGCTGGCCTGCGCCGATGCGGCGCTGGAAGCGACCGTGGTCGATGACGTCCAGATTGCCGAGGTGGAGTGCCGCGAAACCGCACGCGCGGATGCCCGCGGATTTTATGGCGCGTTCCTCTTCCTTGGCCTGTTTCTCGGCCTGACCTTCGCGCTTGCCACGGTGCTCATCATCTATTACAAGCAGATTTCCGAGGGCTACGACGACCACGACCGCTTCGTCATCATGCAGCAGGTCGGTATGACGCACGACGAGGTGCGCAGCACCATCCGCACGCAAGTGCTCACGGTGTTTTTCCTCCCGCTTATCACGGCGGCTGTCCATGTGGCGGGGGCGTTCCCGATGATCCGGTATATGATCTCTGCCTTCGGTCTGACGAATGTGCCCCTCTTCATCTGGTGCACCGCCGGCACCATCGCGGTGTTCGCCGTGCTCTATACGATCGTCTATTCTCTGACGGCGCGCGCGTACTACAACATTGTCAACGAGAGGTGAGTGCGGCATGAAAAAGCGCATTTTCCCGCTCCTGCTCCTGACGCTGGCAGTGCTGCTGCTCTCCGGCTGCTCGAAGGATGAGATGCTCCGCCACTATGACCGTGCGCTCCAGTGCATTGGGGATGCGGTGCTGACGCGCGGCGACGGCCTGACGGGGAAACGCATCTTCGGCGCGGAGCACTACACCGGCTCGTATGCGGCCGATTATGACCGCGCGACGGCGACGGAGTACCTTTTCGGCGGCACGGGGCTTTCACGCGGCGGCAGCCGGGAGCTGATCGTGACCTGTACGCTGACGTGCGAGGAGGGCAGCGCCCGCGTGTTTTATCAGTCCGGCAGCGAGGATCCGGTCACGCTGCTGGAAACGGACGGTTCCTACTCCGGCAGCCTTGCCATCCCCGCCGGGAGCAATTACCTGGGCGTGATCTGCGACGGCTTCACCGGACACTTAGAGCTGCGCGTGGCGTCAGAACGGGCGCACTCCCAAGGCTTCCCCCTCCGGGGGAAGCTGTCGCCGTAGGCGACTGATGAGGGGCTTTCCTCCGAGGTGTGAAACTGGGGGCGCCTCATCCGTCACGCTTTGCGTGGCACCTTCCCCTCAAGGGGGAGGCTTTAAAAAGGTGCGCGCCGTTCTACACGATGCGCATTGCGCATAAAAATAGCAAAGGCAGCTCTGTTCAGAGCTGCCTTTACAATTTGTAATTTGTTCTGGTTTCAATCGTTTTTACAATATCGGACGGATGAATTTCCAATGCGCGTGCAATTTTGAAAAGCGTTGTGATTGTGGGCATCCGTTCTCCCCGCTCAATTTTGCTGTAATGTGTGCGGTCAAGATCGGCCAGACCGCTGACCACTTCTTGAGAAAGATTAGCCTTTTTCCTGTATTCCTGAATGATCTGCCCAATCAGTTTTGCGTTGACGTCCACAATATCACCTCTTGCAAAAAGTTTACCAAGGTGTGATGTGGTTTGTGAGGCCAGTTGACCTCATAAAGAAAATGTGATACAATAAAGGTACCTTACGAAATCGAATCTTGCAGTTACGTATTGAATGAGGAGAACGAGATGCCCAACGATGATATTCTTTATGATGCAGCGGTAGACTATAAAGAATTGTATCTAAAAATGGTTCGCAAGACGGAAAGCGCGATCAATTTGCTGATCGAAGTGCAGCAGGAATGTGAGGAGCTCATTCTCCAGACCGACGGTCGGAAAGCTGCCCGCTTGACGGAACTGAAAGCCGTGCCCCGACAAAACAAAAATGCAGAGCAGCCAGAGTGAAAATTCTCCAACACCATGGATCATCCGGAAAAAGAAAACCAGTGCGTAACGCACCCCAAAGCCTTCCCCTTGAGGGGAAGGTGGCCGCCCGCAGGGCGGTCGGATGAGGTGACGTGCTCCGACTCGCAGCTGCCCCCCTACGGAGGGAGGAACGAAGATTGGTACGATATGTCCCCACGTGCGTCCGGACGCACGTGGGGACAGTGTCAGATTGACAAATCATGGCGCATCGTGTAGAATCAATATGCTTGCGCGACGCAGTCGCGCAAGCAGGGCGCTGTACATACGGCAGGCGGTTGGCTACATCCCTGAGAGGGGGTGAGTCTATGCGAATAACGGTTACATTGACCTTACGAGAGCTAATGGTTCAATTTATCGTAAAAAGCAGAAACCGCCACCCCGGCAGGTGACGGTTTCTTGAAATCTTAATCCGAAGCTAGGGCCAACCGCTTGTTGCAGCGCCCTTTTCTATTCTCATTATACACAGCCACACCCGGTTTGTCAACTCGGCAAGCCGGGCGTTTTTCTAGCGGGGCGATGCCTTTTCACGCTGCGAGCCCCGCGTCAGAACGGAGCGAGTCCGCATCCAACCGCGAACAAACCAGAGAAGCGTTTGTGGGCGGATAGGAAGAAGGCGGAAGCGTAATGGAGCGAGCGTCTTCTGACGCCGTCACCCCCACAAGGCCGTCAGCATCGGGATGATCTGCTTTTTCCGCGACATGACGCCGGGGAGAAACACGGCGCTGTCCTTCGGCTCGACGGAGAAGGCGCGGCGGATGGTGTCGTCGCTGCCGAGATAGATCAGCTGCGTGCCCTCCAGCAGCACGTCCGTGAGCATGAGGATGACCATATCATACCCGTTCTGCGTGCGGAGCGTGCGCATCACGTCGAGAAATTCCTCCTTGCGCTCGAGCATCCGCGCCGAGTCAAGACACGTGATCTGGCTCACGCCGAGATTCTGCTCCGCAATGTGGAATTCCTTGAAATCGGTTGTGAACAGCTCCTTGGCGGGCTTGTCGCCCCCGGCGGAGGCGGAAAACAGCTCTGTGCCCAGCTCGTCGAGCGAGACGCTCGCAATGCGTGCCATGCGCTCGGCCATGGCGACGTCGCGCTTCGTGCAGGTCGGGGACTTGAACATGACGGTGTCGGATAAAATGGCCGCCGCCATCAGCCCCGCCATGGCAGGCGAGGGCATCACGCCGTGCTCCTGATACATGCCGGTGACGATCGTCGTCGTGCTGCCGACCGGCTCGTTGCGCACGTGGATGGGCTGCGTGGTCTGGATGTCGGCCAGCCGGTGGTGGTCGATGATCTCCAGAATCTCCGCCTGCTCCAGCCCCGGCACGGCCTGCGCGGCCTCGTTGTGATCGACCAGCACCACACGCTTGCGCCGCGGGCGCAGCAGGTGGAAGCGCGAGAGCGTGCCGACGACCTTCTCGTTCTCGTCCAGCACGGGGTAGCAGCGGTAGCGGCTTTTGAGCACCTCCTCGCGCACGTCGTCGATGTAATCGTCGAGATGGAAGCTCACCAGATGCTCCGTCTGGCACGGGCGGGAGATGGGGATGGCCTGATAGATCAGGCGGGCGACGCGGCTCGCATCGAACGGCGTGGAGAGGATGCACGTGGATCCGGCGGCCTCCAGCCACGCGGGGTCCACGTCCGTCTGGCACAGGATGATGCACTGCACGCCAATGTCGAGCGCGCGGCGGATCATGTCCGGCTGGTTGCCGCAGAGGATGATGCTGTCCGGGTCGGAGAACAGCAGGTTTTCGCAGCTCTGCGGCAGCGCAATGATGACGTTGCCGGACACGGAGTCCACCAGATCGCCGCCCTCGCCCAGAATGCGCCCCTCCAGCACGCTCAGGAGGTTGAACAGCGGCAGCGCGTCCACGTGCGGATCGCTGATCGTCAGCATATCGTACGCGGCAATGTCGCCGGCGGAGAGAATGCCGTAGAGCGTGCCGTCCTCGTTCGTCACGGGCATGGCGGAGATGCGCTCCTCGCGCATGATGCGCCACGCGCGGTCCATCGTGACGGAGGCGTTCAGCGCGGGCGGCGTGTCGAAATCGAGGTCGCGCACCTGCGTGCGGACGTTGTGGATGCGCACCGGCGGCGGAAAGCCGAAGCGGTCGAGCATGTGCTGCGTTTCGTCGCTGATGTGGCCGAGATGCGCGGCGACGTATTCGCGGTCGCCGAGCGCGTTGCGCAGCGCGGCGTAGGCCATGGCGGACACGATCGAGTCCGTATCCGGGTTCCGGTGTCCGGTGACGTAAATTTCATTCATAGACAGAAGGCTCCTTTTGCGGAAACGCGGAATCATCGTTTCCGTAAGACTATCACCATTATAAATAGAAGTCGGTTTTTGTCAATGCGGCAACTCCGCCAAAGCGCGCGCAGATTCCGGTCTGGTTGCTGTGCACAAAAGCATCAGCCGGAATGCAGCAGATTTGACAAAAAGTCTGGTTCAACCAGAAAAAATGTACGAAGCGACAAAAGTGGGGAAATTGAAAAATACCCATTGAAAAGGACAGCGAAATCTGTTATATATATCAAAGCCAAACTGGTTGAACCAGAAGAAAACCAACCAGAAGGCGTGGGAAACGAGAGGTGGAGGAACGACTATGAAAGACCTGAAGCATTTGATCTATTTTGAGAAGCTGCTCCAAGAGGCGAACAACGAGCTGGTGCAGCAGGCGACGGGGCAGGGCCGGCTCGCGCTGGGCTACTCCTGCTACTTCCTGCCGGAGGTGCTGCTGAATCTCCCCGGCTGCTTCTCCGCGCGTCTGCGCGCGCCCGGCACCGGCAGCATCGACGTCGGTACATATTATATGTCCAGCAAAATCTGCAGTTACACCCGCAGCATTCTCGAGCGCGGCATTGAGGGCGGCTTCGACTTTTTGGCGGCGCTGTTTTCCGCCGAGACCTGCCAGATGATGCACCGCGGCCATGAGCATTTTGAAATGCTCGGTTTGGTCAAGGAGCACAACCCGAAGTTTTTCCTGTCCATGATGGACGTCCCGTTCGTCACGGATCAGGACGCGCTGGAGCACTATACCGAGCAGCTCCAGGCGTATGTGCTGGATCCGCTCAATACGGTTTACGGCGTGGACACTTCGGACGCGGCCATTCGCGCCGCCATTGACGCGCACAACGCGCTCTGCCGCGTGATGACCGAAATCGGTGACCTGCGCAAGCTGGAAAATCCGCCGGTCACGGGGTACGAGTTCCATGTGCTCCAGCTCGTGAGTCAGGTCTGCCCGCACGATCTGATCCTGCCGTATCTGGAGGAGACGCTGAAGGAGCTCAAGCGCCGCAAACCCGACCCGAAGCCGTGGTTCCGCGTGCGCGTTGTGGTTGCAGGCTCGGAGATCGACGACCCCGAATTCACAAAGCTGCTGGAGAGCTGCGGCGCGTTCGTGTGCGCCGACCGCTATTGCTACGGCTCGCTGCCCGGCCGGGAGGAAATCGAGATCAGAGCCGGCGAGACGGCGCTGCAGGCCGTGGCGCGCCATTATCTCATGACCAGCCAGTGCCCGCGCTTCATGAACCGGGAAAAGAGCAGCGCGCGCCGGGAATACATCCGCGATCTGGTGCACGAATACCATGCCGACGGCGTGCTCTACGAGCAGATGAAGTTCTGCGAATTCTGGAGCTATGAGCGCGTGCTCGGCGTCCATATCTTCAACGAGGAGCTGGGCATTCCGTGCCTTGGCATCGAGAAGGAATACACCATGGCCTCTGCCGGCCAGCTCCGCACCCGGTTCCAGGCGTTTGTGGAAAGTCTGGAGATCAAAAACATTCAGGGAGGGAAGCAGTGATGGATTGGCGCAAATGGAATCCCTACAAGAACGAGACCGGCTCCCGCGACCGGTTTTATAACAAGACCGGCATCGCCAAGCACCGCGAGTGGCGCGGCGCGAAGGATACGGCCTATGACTTCACCCAGTGGCTCGTCAACCTCGGCATCATGGGCGGCTTCGTTGCAAAAAGCCCGGTGCGCATCCTGAAGGGCATGGTGGAATACCGCTGGATGGCCTCGTACCTCGGATCGCTGCACTGGATTGACAAGTGCATGGAGGGGCTGCAGGGCCCGGCGCTGCGCGTGGCGCATACGCACATGCATGCGATTATGAAAGGCTCCACCACGCACATTGCCAACGCCATGAAGGGCGACCGCCGCTTTGGCGACACGCCGGAGGCGGACAAGCAGGTGCTCTTTGAGCAGACCATGGCGCCGGAAATCCTCGCCGGGTTCCCGAATCTGACGCCCATGTCCATGGAGGCGTTTCAGGGGCTGCTCGGCTGCTATATGGATCAGCAGCTGTCGCCGTTTTATCTGGACATCATGGAGCACTACGGCCTGCCGGCGGACTCCTGCCGCCTGAGCGCGACGGCCACCGGCGTCGCCATCAACGACGATTTTCCGAAAAACGGCGCCTGCCTGATCGTGAACAACATGCCGTGCGATTCCAGCACCATGAACAGCCAGCTCATCGAGCGGCGGTTTGACCTGCCCGCCATGGTCGGCGCGCTGCCCATGCGCTGGGAGGACGAGAAGACCGACAAGTACGCCCTTTCCCAGATGAAGAAGATCATCGCCTTCATTGAGGAGCACACGGGTGAGACGTTCGACGCGGCGGCGTTCCTCTCGATGATGGAAAAGCACAACGACGAGGTCAACGCCGAAATGGAAAAGTGGGAGTATATGCGCACGCCCTACACGCCCTACGGCCTGTCGGTCGGCAACCTGTTCCACACCTTCCTGTACGCCTTCTCCGGCGGCCGCCTGCCTTACGTCATCAAGGCTGAGCGCAAGGGACTTGCCATCGCGGCAAAGGCGTATGAAAACAAAGTCAACTGCTTCCCGAAGGCGCGCCACCGCGCGATCACGTGGGGCGGCCCGGGGTGCTACAATTTCCACTTCGCCAACTGGCTCTACAACTGCTGGGGCATTCTCACCGTGGCGCAGATGGACAATTTCGAGGGCAACGTCCTCATCGACACCGATACGCTTGACCATGCACTCATCGGCGCGGCCAAGAGCTATGAGCACGGCATCATGCGCCGCCATCTGACCGGCGGCTACCAGCACCTGTTCGAGTTCTGGGAGGAAGCCGAGAAATTCAACTGCGACATCGTCGTGATGTTCGACGACATCACCTGCAAGGGCGCGCTGGGGCTGACCGGCATGGTGAACGAGCAGAGCAAGGCGCACCCGGACGTTCATCTGATGACCGTTTCGAACGACATGTTCGACCACCGCACCATCAGCCGCAACGATATGCGCCATCAGGTCAACGAATTCATGACCGCCGTTTTGCAGGAGCAGCCGCTGGATGCAACGCTGCTGGACTTTGACGACGACATGGGCTGGTAAGGAGGGAATACCATGAACTGCAAATTACTCAAGTGCCTCGGAAAGGCGGCCGTTCTGGGCGTGGGCGGCGCTGCCGCGCTGTTTGGCGTGTATTGGTTCAATCTTGACAACAAGCTGATTTTCTATGGTGTCCGTCCGATTCTGAACAAGCTCTATGACCGGCAGCAGCGGGATGTGAAGCTGTAATGGCGTTTCGGGAAATCGTAGCGCCGACGCTACGGGAGCTGTTCGTCAGCCAGATCATCGAGATGATCTTCTCCGGCGAGCTGCACATTGGCGATAAGCTCCCCAGCGAGCGCGAGCTCTCTGAGCAGATGCACATCAGCCGGTCCATGGTGCATACCGGGCTGGAGGATCTGGAGCGTATGGGCTTCGTGCGCATCGAGCCACGGCGCGGGAATTACATTGCGGACTATTCCCGCAACGGCAACTTTGAAACCCTTTCCGCCATCGCCCGATACGGCGGCGGCAAATTCGACCGGAATCTGGAGATCTCCATGGTGGAGATGCGCAACGCCGTCGAGGGCGGCGCAATGATCCGCCTTGCGGACCGCAGGTGCGCGGCGGACATTCAGACCCTGCGCGCGCTGACGGAGGAGCTGCGCGCCGCCGCAGCCGAAGGAGAGAGCGTCGAACAGCTCTCCGAGCGGATGCGCCGGTTTGACACGGCCATCACGGAGTTGAGCGGCAACTGCCTGTTTCCGCTGATGATGAATGCATTTGGCAATGTGAGCACCCTGCTGTGGGAGCGGTGCGTTCAGTTCTGGGGCGTGGAAACCGTCATCGAACAGGAGCGGCATATCACCGATCTGCTGGAGGCGGGCAAGGGCCACGAGGCAGCGCTCTATATTGAGAACATTTTCCGCCACTACCTGGAAGCGCACAAGCTGGAACCTTAATTGCACAAAGCATGGCCCCGCGGCAATCGCCGCGGGGCTTTTCATCTGTGCAAAACTCTGCTATACTGATGCGGAATTTGAAAAGCAAGGCGAGTCATTTATGAAGCAACTGGTTTTAGGCATTTTGGCGCACGTGGACGCGGGCAAAACAACGCTGTGCGAAGCGCTGCTCTACCGCACCGGCGCGATCCGCGCGCTGGGGCGGGTCGATCACAGGGACGCCTATCTCGATACGCACGAGCTGGAGCGTGCGCGCGGGATCACGATCTTCTCCAAGCAGGCGCGCTTCCAGCTGGGCGATTGCGCGGTCACGCTGCTGGACACGCCGGGGCATGTGGACTTTTCCACCGAGATGGAGCGCACCCTGCAGGTGCTGGACGCGGCGGTGCTCGTCATCAGCGGCACGGACGGCGTGCAGGCGCACACGGAGACGCTCTGGCAGCTTTTGCGGCGCTACCGCATCCCGACGTTTCTGTTTGTGACGAAAATGGACCTTCCCGGCGCGGATCACGCGGCGCTGCTGGACGATCTGAAGCGGCATCTCGATGCCGCGTGCACGGACTTCACCGCGCCGGAGGCAGAGCTGTGGGAAAATGCCGCGCTCTGCGACGAGCGCGTGCTGGAGCGCTATCTGGAGACGGGCAGCATCCCGGACGCGGAGCTGCGCGCGCTGATCCGGCAGCGCAGGCTCTTTCCGTGCTTTTTCGGCTCCGGTTTGAAGCTCGACGGGGTAGATCCCTTCCTCGCTGCGCTCGAGCGGTACGCGCCGCGTCCGGCGTACCCGCCGGAGTTTGGCGCGAAGGTGTACAAAATCATGCGCGACGCGCAGGGCAACCGCCTCACCTGCATGAAAATCACCGGCGGCAGCCTGAAGGTGCGCGCGCCGGTCACGTATTTCCCCCAAAACGGGGACGACGCCGTGACGGAGAAGGTCAGCGCCATCCGCCTGTACTCCGGCGCGAAGTTCGACGCGGCGGAGGAGGTCCCGGCGGGCGGCGTCTGCGCCGTGCAGGGCCTTTCCGAGACGGTTCCGGGGCAGGGGATCGGAGCGGAGTACGCGTCTGCGCCGCCGGTGCTTGAGCCGGTGATGACCTACCGCGTCGCCCTGCCGCAGGAGTGCGACGCGCGCACGCTGCTGCCCCGGCTGCGCCAGCTTGAGGAGGAGGATCCGCTGCTCCATCTCGCGTGGAACGAGCGGCTGCGCGAAATCCAGATTCAGCTCATGGGCGCGGTGCAGATCGAGGTCTTGGAAAGCCTCATTCAGGAGCGCTTCCATGTGGATGTGAAAATGGATTCCGGCCATATCTTATATAAAGAGACGATCACTGCCCCGGTGGAGGGCGTGGGACACTTTGAGCCGCTGCGCCACTACGCGGAGGTGCATCTTCTGCTGGAGCCTGCCGGGCGCGGCACGGGTCTGACGTTCGATACGCGGTGCAGCGCCGACGCGCTTGACCGCAACTGGCAGCGCCTGATTCTGACGCATCTGGAGGAAAAGGAGCATCTGGGCGTGCTCGCTGGCGCGCCGCTCACGGACATGAAGATTACGCTGCTCGCCGGGCGCGCCCACCCGAAGCACACCGAGGGCGGCGACTTCCGGCAGGCGACCTACCGCGCTGTGCGGCAGGGGCTGATGCAGGCCGAGAGCGTGCTGCTGGAGCCGTACTATGCCTTCCGCCTCACTGTGCCCAGCGAGCAGATTGGCCGCGCCATCAGCGATGTGCGCGCGATGTCCGGCACGTTCTCCGCACCGGAGACGGCGGGGGAGCTGTCCGTCCTCACCGGCAGCGCGCCGGTCGCGTGTATGCGCGATTACGCCGCCGAGGTCGCGTCCTATACGCGCGGCCGCGGCCGGCTCACGTGCAGCGTGGAGGGCTACGCGCCCTGCCACAACGCCGCGGCGGTGCTTGCGGAGCTTGGCTATGACCCGGAGCGCGACACGGAAAATCCCGCGGACTCCATTTTTTGTGCCCACGGCGCGGGCACCGTCATCCCCTGGGACAAGGTGCGCGACTATATGCACATCGACACCGGCTTTGGCCGGGAGGAGACTGCGCCCGCGCCGCGGATGTTCCGCCGCAACTTCGATCTCGACGATCGGGAGCTGGAGGCGATCATGGAGCGCGAGTTCGGCCCCATCCGCCGCCGCGAATACCGCGCCCCGGTGGTGAACAGCGCGCCGGATGCGCGCGCAGAGCTGTTTCATCCCCGGCGCGAGCGCCTGATCGTGGACGGGTACAACGTCATCTTCGCGTGGGACGAGCTGAAGCCCCTCGCCGCTGAAAATCTCGACGCCGCACGCCAGCGGTTGATGGATACGCTCAGCAACTATGCGGGCTTTACCAGGTGCGAGCTGGTGCTCGTGTTCGACGGGTACCGGGTCAAGGGCGGGCGCGGCGAGCGGTTTGACTATCACAACATCCACGTGGCCTACACGAAGGAGAACGAGACCGCCGACGCCTACATCGAAAAGCTCGCCGACGAGATCGGCAAAAACGAATCCGTGCGCGTTGTCACGTCCGACAATCTCATTCGCCTCTCCGCCCTGCGTTCGGGCGTGCTGCGCACCTCGGCGATGGAATTTCGAAACGAGGTTGCGTGGATCGGCGAGCAGATTGACGCGGCCATCCGCGACCTGAACGGGAGGTAAAGGAGAATCGCATGGAAGACGAACGTTCAGAGCTAAATTGGAGGATCGCATGGAAGATGAACTTTTAAAGCGCGCGGAAGACCTCTGCCTTCGCTGCGAGCGCACCGCGACTGTGACGGCGACGGCCTTTCTCACCCCGGCGGAGCAATACGCCCTCACCGCGTGGGCGAAGCATCGCGCGGACTGCGCGCTTGTGTTTCACGGCGGCCACCCGGGCTGCGAGCGCAAGGCGGCGTTTTTTCTGCCGTTTTACCTCGCGCCGGAGGACTTTGACCCATCGGAATATCTCCGTGCCGTGCGCATCACGGCGGCCTTCGGCACGCCCGGTCACCGGGATTATCTCGGCGCGCTGCTGGGCCTTGGCGTCCGGCGCGAGTGGATCGGCGATGTGCTGGTGTTTGACCATACCGCGTATGTATTTTGCCTGCCGAGCGTGGAGCCGCATCTGCGCACGCTGGAGAAGGTGGGGCGCTGCGGGGTGAAAACCGCTGCCGTTGCGCTGGACGAGGCGCCCGCGCCGGAGCGCAGGACAAAAACCGTCACCTTCACGGTGAAATCCCTGCGGTTCGATGCCGCTGTCGCCGGGCTTTTCGGCCTTTCGCGCACGGCTGCCGCCGAGCAGATCCGCGCGGGGCTGGCGAGTCTCAATTATTCGGAGTGCCTGCGCACGGATGCGCCCGTGCAGGCGGGGGACATCCTCTCGCTGCGCGGCTGCGGCAAGGGCGCAATCACGGATGCGGGCGGCCTCTCCCGCAAGGGGCGCCAGTTCATCACCGCCGAGCTGTGGCGATAGAAAAAAGCAATCGTCCGCATTCGTTTAGAATGCGGACATTTTTTGAAGTTCCGTTCATAAATTAACGGTTGATTTTTTGCGGAAAATGGAATATCGTAACGGCATATTATACGGAGTTTCAAAGGGGCGTATTCCATGAGGAGTGTGGATCAGGGGCATTCCGGCATGACAGGCGTGGCGGAATGGATTGTGAACCGGCGGCATCTGCTGCTGATTCTGATCGTCGCGGTGCTGGCGTTCTGCGCGGTTTCAAGCGGCTGGGTCGAGGTGGACAACGAGCTGTCGTCCTTCCTCTCGGAGGAGGCGGAGGCGCGGCGCGGTCTGGAGATTATGGCCGACGAGTTTGTGACATATGGCTCGGCGGAGGTCATGGTCGAGGACGTGACGCCGGAGCAGGCGCAATCGCTTGCTGACACGCTCTCCGCGCTCGACGGTGTGGCGATGGTGGACTACGACGATACCGAGGCGCACAATCGGGACGGCGCGGCGCTCTACAGCATCATGTTCGACGCTGCGCAGTCTGATCCGGCGTGTGAGGCTGCGCTGAACCGTGTGAAGGACGCGCTCGCGGGCTATCCGGTCTTCGTCTCGTCCGAGATTGGCACCAGCCTGCAAAGCGTCGTCATGTCGGAGATGCGCGTGATCATCATCGTTGTGGCGATCGTGGTGGTGGCGGTGCTGATCTTCACGTCGCAGACGTATGCCGAGGTGCTGGTTCTGATTCTGACATTCCTTGCTGCGGCGCTGCTCAACCAGGGCACGAACTTTTTGCTTGGCAAAATCTCATTCGTATCCAACTCTGTGGCCATCGTGCTGCAATTGGCGCTTTCGATCGATTATGCGGTGATTTTCTGCAACCGGTACAAGGAGGAGCACGAGCAGCTTCCGATCCGTGAGGCGGTTGTAAAGGCGCTGGCCTGCTCCATTCCGGAGATTTGCTCCAGCAGCCTCACAACCATCGCGGGACTCACGGCCATGACGTTTATGCAGTTCCGGCTGGGCGCGGATCTCGGCCTGGTGCTCATCAAGGCCATCGTGTGCAGTCTGCTGTCCGTGTTCGTGCTGATGCCGGCGCTGCTGATGCTGTTCGGCAAGTGGATGGACAAGACGAAGCACAAAAGCTTCGTGCCGAAGATTCCGTTCGTCGGGCGCTTTGCCTACGCAACGCGCAGGGTCGTTCCGCTGGTGTTTCTGGTCGTGTTCTGCGGCGCGTTTTTGCTCTACCGCCAGTGCAATTTCGCGTACAGCGAGAAATACCTGCACGTGGCGAAGCAAAATGAACAGCAGATCGAGCAGCGGGCGGTCGCTGACCGGTTCGGCAAAAAAAATATCCTTGCCGTACTGGTCCCGGCTGGTGATTATGAATCGGAGATCAAGCTGCTCGAGGAGCTGGCAGCCTGTGACGAGGTGGAGCGCGCGACCGGTCTGGCGGGCATGGAAGCCGTGGACGGCTATCGTCTGGGCGATCCGGTGGGCTACGAAGCCTTTGCGTTGCTCGCCGGTGTGGATGAAACCACAGCGCAGGCGCTCTTTGCTTACTATGGCGCGGAGCACGGCGACTATGACGCTGTGACCGACGATTTGAAAACCTATCAGGTGCCGCTTGTGGATCTCTTCCTGTTCCTGCACGACAAGGCGGCGACGGGAGACGTGCCGCTCACGCCGGAGCAGCTCGCGCTTGTGAACGGGCTGTATGACCAGCTCTCCATGGCGCGCAGGCAGCTTCAGGGCGCAAACTACAGCCGTCTGGTGCTGACGCTGAATCTCCCGGTAGAGGGGGAGACGGCATTTTCGTTCATTGACCGCGTCCATGTTATTGCCGCGCAGTATTATGACGGCAGCAAGGTCGTCACGACCGGCACACTGACGAACGCTTATGATTTCAGCAAGTGCTTCGAGCGCGACAACCTGATTGTGAGTCTCATGTCGCTGCTGCTCGTTATGGTGATCCTGCTGGTTACCTTCCGCTCGTTCGGTATGCCGCTGCTGCTGATCCTCGTCATTCAGGGCAGCATCTGGATCAACTTTGCGCTGACAAAGCTCACCGGGTCGTATGTGTTTTTCATGTGCTACCTCATCGTCAGCGCCATCCAGATGGGCGCGAACATTGACTATGCCATCGTCATCTCCTCGCGCTATACCGAGCTGCGCAGGCGCATGGCCGCGCGCGAGGCGATGATCGAGACGATGAGTCTCGCGTTCCCGACGATCATCACCTCCGGAATGATGATGGCCATTGCGGGCCTGCTCATCGGATCCATGGTATCGGAACCGGTCATTTCCGGTATCGGCCTTTATGTCGGCACCGGTACGCTCATCACACTGGTGCTGGTCATGTTCGTCCTGCCGCAGATTCTGCTCTTCGGCGAGGGCTTTGTGAACGCCACCACGCTGAAAGCGCGGCGGCATCCGCATCTCTCGCGGCAGGCGTTGCGCCGGACCGGCTGCTGCGTTTTGACGGCAGCCGCTGTGGTCGCGCTCATTGCCGCGCCGCTGGGGCTCAGGACGGTTTCCGACCTCCGCGCGGAGCAGGAGACGCGCACCGCGCAAATGCAGTCCGACACGGCGGCGCTGTCCGATCTTGCCGTCGCGCTCGATGCGCAGCAGGCGGTGTATGACGAAACGAAGCTCCTGTTCACAGAACATGCTGTGACGGACTCCATCGGTCAGGAACGGCTCACCGCCGGGCAGGCGGAATATGATGCGGGCGCCGCGAAGCTCGCGGCGGGACAGCGGCAGTATGACGCTGCCGCCGCCCAGCTTGCTGCAGCGAAGCAGGCGTATGCCGATGGCCAGGCGCGGCTCGAAGCCGGCCGGCAGCAGTATGACGCGGGGCAGGCGGAATACGCCGCCGGGCAGGAAAAGCTCAACCGCGTCCAGCCCATCTACGATTTGGTGCATCCGCTGTATGCCCATTACCAGGATCTGAAATCGCAGTATGACGCCGCCGTCACGAACGGCGACACCGTGCAGGCGCTGCTGCTCCGGCCGCGCGTGGAGGCGCAGCGGCTTGCGTTTGAAGCGCAGCTTGCCGGTACGGGCTACTCGATCGAGCGCCTGATTCAGGAGTACGAGGCCGGCCAGACGCAGCTCGTCGAGGCCGAGGCGCAGCTTGCCGCCGCGCAGCAGGAGCTGGCCGATGGGCAGGCGCAGCTGGACGATGCCGCCGTGCAGATTGCCGACGGCGAACAGCGGCTTGCCGCAGCCAGGCAGGAGCTGGACGTGGGCTATGCCGCGCTGGACGATGCGGGCGGGCAGCTTGCCGCCGGACGCGAGACACTGGCGCAGAACCGCACGCAGCTTGCGGCGGACTTGCGCTCGCTCAGCGGCTACAGCGACGAAGAGACGCGTCTGGCAGCGGGCGTGGGTCTGCTCATGCAGGAGCCGGAGATTGCCGGGCGCGCCGGAACCGGAGCGACCTATGCCGAGGTTTGCACCGCCGCGCAGGCGTTCTTCTCTGCGGACGCGGCGGACGCGCAGCGCGAGTGCACCCTGCGCACGGCGCTCTATGCCATCCTGCTGGCTGCCGGGCTGTTCGGTCTCTGTGCCGGTGCGCTGGGGCTGGCCGGAAAGGCGCCGCGCCTGGCGACCGTGTTTGCGGCGGCCTCCGCACTCCTTGCGCTTGCCGTCACGCTGGCAGGGAAGCACGCGTATCCCCGCGTCCTGGCCGATGGCTCCGGCGCCGGAACGCTCCAGTTCGCTGCCGCGCTGCTGCTGACGCTCGCCGCCCTGCTCGCGGCGGAGCTTTTGCGAACGCATGTACATCCGTCCGATGCGAAAGCGGAAGCGATCGAATAACATCGGAAAAGGCCGTTCCTTTCCTGCGAAAGGAACGGCCTGATTTCCCCCTGCGAAAGGAACGCATCCTGACCAAACAAAAAATGCTCCGGATTTCTCCGGAGCATTTTTGATTGCGCGAGGGGGGGGATTACTCCTCCGTCGTGGGAGCGGCTTCGACGACAGGCGTCGTTGCGGGAACAGCTGCGGCAGCAGCGGCTTCCGCCGCGACGGTAGCCTTGGAGGCCTTGTAAGCGTGACGCACGATGGATGCAATCACGACGAAGATCACGGCGACAACCGCGAGGATGATGATTGCAGTCACCTGCATCTTGCCGGTGAAGACATACTCAAACGTCTCACCGGTGACAACCTTGGTCGGGAACGCATAGCCGGTAAAGCCCTTGATGAAGCCCACGATGTTGCCGGCGATGGCCAGCACAGCGGCGATGTAGCCGAACACGGTAGCGGTGACGATCTTGCCGTTGCTGATCTTGCCGATGCACAGCAGACCGAACAGACCCGCAAGGATGCCGGCGACGGATGCGAGCAGCATGCAGGCGCTGACCAGAATTCTGCCAATGACTTCAGACGTGACCGCGTCGGTCTGATACTGCTCAATGTAGTCGCGGCCGGCGATGGCGATCTGCTCCGCCGTGTCGAGGTCGAGGAACTGGCAGCCGTTCAGGACGAGAACCTCGCCATTGTCATCGAGCTTCCAGTAGGTGAAGTCCTCGCCGAGGCGCTCTTCACAAATGGCTCTTACGCTGGGGCAGACGACCTTATCGCCATTGCCCTCTTTGTTTCTGTATTCCGGCTGGCTCAGCAGAGATTCCAGACCAGCAGCAACCTGCGCTGCGCCGTCTTCAAACTCGGTGAGCTGCGCCTTGCCATCGGCCAGATCCTGCGCGCCCTGGCTGAGGCGTGCCTGACCGGCAGCGTAGTCATTCTGACCCTTGGCATACTCGGCATAGCCGGCGTCGAGCGTGGCTTTGCCTGCGGCCAGCGCGGCTTCGCCGGCGGCAATTTCTTGCTCAGCTGCTGCAAGCTGTGCGAGGCCGGCTTCATACACCGCCATCTGCGCATGGCCTTCGGCGACCATGTTCTGAATGTATCCCGGGAAGTCCGTCACATCGTTCGGAATCGACAGGCCGATCTGGGCTGCGATCGGACGAACGATCGCCATGAACCATGCCTGTGCAGTTCCAAAGCCAGGCCAGTTGCTGGAGCCGTTATCGCTGTCACGCCATGCAACGTACTGATTCACATACGGCATCAGGGGGTCGATCTTCTCAAGCATCGCCTTGCCTTCGTTATAGGCGGCGGTGTTCGCTTCGATCATGGCCTTGCCTTCTGCGTACTTCCGCTTGCCCTCTTCCAGTTTGGCTACGCCCGCGTCGTAGTTGGCCTGACCTTCGGCCAGCTGCGGTCTGGCGGCTGCCAGCTTCGCACCGCCTGCGGCCAGCTCAGCCTGACCGTTCTGATACGTAATCAGGCCGGCTTCGTAGGTGCTGACGCCGTCGGTGTATTTGCCCTCGTTTTCCTTGAGCTTTGCGATGCCGGGCAGCAGCTGATCGTTGATCTGCTCAAGGCCTTCCTCTGCGTCATGCTCCTTGTATTCCTTGATGTTCAAGGAATCCTTCACTCCGTTCACACCGGCGAACAGACCGAATACACTGGCCGCAATCAGGCAGATGCTGATGATGGTGAGTAGTACTTTTTTCATTTCGTTCCTCCACTCTAAGCATTTTGCGATCTAATACTAAACGCTTGTTATAAAATATATATTAAAATTTCGCGTTTCGCAAGACAAATTGCACAAAACTTTTGTTTATGTCAAAAAATTGTCTTTTTTCAACAAAATAAAAGACAATTGTTGTGCAAGTTTTAAAGTTTCGAATTTCAGGGGCCTTATACCGGCGGTGTTTGTGTGACATTCCGGAGCGGTTTGGCAACTGGAATGCCGTACCGGGCGTCAGGGTGTCATACAACTTACCCGACAATTCTTAAAATTTCATGATAACACGCCGAGATGATCGAGCAGAATTTTGGTTCCCAGCAGGATGAGAATGACGCCGCCCGCGAATTCCGCCTTGCTTTTGTACTTCAGACCGAAGACGTTGCCGAGCTTGACCCCGGCGGCGGAAAACAGAAAGGTGATCACGCCGATGAGGCAGACGGCCGGGACGATGCGCTCGACGAGGAAGGCAAACGTGACGCCGACGGCCAGCGCGTCGATGCTGGTGGCGACGGCGAGCGGCAGCATCGCCCGAAAGCCCATGGAGGGGCTTTGATCCGCGTCCTCCCTGGACAGCGCCTCCCGGATCATGTTGCCGCCGATGAGTAGCAGCAGCCCGAACGCGATCCAGTGGTCCACCGCGGTAATCAGCGCTTCAAACTGCGTGCCGAGGAAATAGCCGAGCAGCGGCATCAGCGCCTGAAAGGCGCCGAACCACAGTCCGGCGATGCAGCACTCCTTCCAGCCGGCGCGCGGCAGCGCCAGCCCCTTGCAGATCGACACGGCCAACGCGTCCATCGACAGGCCAATCGCCAGAACGATCAGTTCCCCCAAACGTAAGCCCACAAGCGTCACGACCCTTTTTCTGAGATAGAAGTGATTGCTATCATAGCGGGACAGCGCATAAAATGCAAGAGAAAAAGAACCGGCCCCGGAAAAAATCCGGAGCCGGTTCTTATAGCGTGTGAAAAAAGGCGATCCCCAAGGCTTCTCCCTCTGGGGGGGAGCTGTCGTATCACAACCAAATCCGAAACGATGTTTCGGATTTGAGAGGAAGAACGGGGAAGCGGATAACGTCCAAACGAACTTGCTCCATTCCGTTTCCGGCAAAAGCCGAAAACTTCATGTCCGCGCCTTCGTTTCTCCTCAACAAAACCGAAATGTGTTTCGGTTTTGGAAGGACGAGCAGCGGAATGAGTGCGCTTTCTCGCTTGTCGAGGAAGCAAATGATATGGAGCTTGTGAGGACGCGCAGCGCGCCCGTTCTGACGTCAACTCGCTTCGATCAGGATGACGTTGCTCATCAGATCGACGCTCTTGAGCGTGCCGGAAACCACGGTGCGGATGCCCATCAGGTCTGTGAGCGTGACGTTCTCCCCGTCGGCAGAGACGCCGCATACGCGCGAGCAGACGAGATTGCGCTCGCCGTTTTTGAGTTCGTAAGCATCAGAAAGGCACATAAGATCATTCTCCTTTGGTCAGCTTGAGGGCTTCCTCCAGCTTGTCGTTGCAGTGGTCAAAGTAATGGAGCGCGTCCGCCAGCGCGGCTGCGGCCCCGGCCTTGCCCTGATCCTCAAGCGCGTGGCAGATCTCGTGCAGCTCGTCGGCGTGGTGCCGGTTGTGGTCGAGCATGTAGGTCATGAGCGCGAGAACCTCCTCCGGGGACATGGGCTTGCCCTCGCCGTGGGCGTGCGTATGGGTGTGTGCGTGATCGTGATCGTGGGTGTGTTCGTGCATGCTAAGACTCCTTTCGCAGATCCCCCGTGGGGGGATACCGCCGATTTTGCGATTGGGGCTGCCGAGCGGCAGCCCCAAATATACGGCGATGGTGCGGCTCGGCGCAGTGCGGCCAAGCCGATCTTTCGGTTGTCTGAATTTTAGCATATTTTTTCGCAATTATCAACAATTATTTGTATTTGGGCAATAGAAATTCCGTACAAAACACTTGTAAATTGAAATCAGATATGTTAAGCTATTAACGCGTTATAAGACAGGGTGTATAATAGCGCCCGGAGAGGGAAGGGATCGTGTTGGAAGAAAAGCAGGCGCACAAAGCGAAGATTATAGCAGTCGCCGGAAAGGGCGGCGTCGGCAAGACTTCTCTCTGCTCCGCCATTGTGCGGGTTCTGGTGGAGGCGCACCCCGGTGCGCGCATTCTCGCCATCGACGCGGATCCGGCCATCGGCCTGTCCACGGCGCTGGGCATCAAGGTCGAGCACACGATCGACGATATCCGCAACGAAGTGATCGAAACCTCCGAGCGCGGCGAGTACCGTCAGGCGATCGAGGTGCTCAATGAAGCGCGCTTTCGTATTTTCGACACGATGGTCGAATGCGAGGGCTTCGCATTTCTGGCCATCGGCCGTCCGGAGGCGGCGGGGTGCTACTGTTCGGTCAATTCGTATTTAAAAGAAGTCATCAATATGCTGGCCGGCGATTTTGACTATGTCGTGATTGACGGAGAAGCCGGCATCGAGCAGATCAGCCGCCGCGTGATGGATCAGGTAACGCACCTGCTGCTCATCACCGATCAGAGCGCCAAGGGTGTTCGCGTCTGCGAGGAGATCAAGCAGGTTGCGGACGAACTCATTACATATGAACGTGTCGGCGCCATTGTCAACCGCGTGGTTGACCCTGCCATGAATGAACACATTCAGATCAACGGTGTGGAAATTCTGGCCTTCGTTCCGACGGACGCACAGCATGCTGCCAACGACATTCAGGGCAAGAGCGTGTTTGCGCTTCCGGAGGATGCATTCGTTATCTCTGGAGTGAAGGATGCACTCCATAAGATAGAAATCATTTAAATTCAAAAAAAGGGAAGAAGAGGTGTAAACATTTGAAGGATTTAAAGCATCTGATCTACTTTGAGAGCCTTCTTGACGATGCGAACAACGAGCTGGTCAGACAGGCGCAGGCCGACGGCGGTCTCGCGCTCGGCTATACCTGCTTTCACATGCCGGAAGTACTTCTCAACGTGGACAATTGTTTCTCAGTGCGTCTGAGAGCACCGCATTGCAGCGCACCTGACATTGCAAGCTACTATATGTCGAACTACACCTGCCTGTACGCCAGAGCGCTCGTCGAGCGCGCGGTCGAAGGCGGCTACCAGTTCCTCGATGCAATGCTCGGCGTTGACGCTTGCTCCATGATGAACCGTGCAATGGAGCACTTCGATGTGCTGAAAGTGAACGACAAGGAGAAGTTCTTTGTCACGCATTGCGACATTCCTTTCAAGACGACGGATTACTGCCTGGAGTCCTATATTCGTCAGATGCGCGTCCGCGTGCTGGATCGCCTGACCGAGGTCTTTGGCGTTGATACGTCTGATGCGGCCATCCGCAAGGCTGTCGAGGAGCACAACGAGGTCTGCAAGATCATCTCCGAGATCGGCGAGATGCGCAAGGAAGAAAATCCGGTCATCACTGGCTACGAGTTCCACATCCTGAACCTCGTGAGCTACTGCTGCCCGAAGCAGCTGATTCTGCCCTATCTGCGTGAGACTCTGGAAGAGCTCAAAAAGCGCAAGCCCGACAAGAAGAGTCCGTTCCGCGTTCGTGTTGCTCTGGTTGGCTCCGAGATCGACGATCCCACGCTGACCAAGCTGATCGAAGACGCCGGCGCGCTCATCGTTGTCGACCGCTTCTGCTTCGGCTCCACGCCGGGCCGCGAGGTCATTGAGCTGACGGACGACGAAGACGCTCTGACTCAGGTCTGCCGCCACTATCTGAAGCACTCTCAGTGCGCGCGCTACATGGAAGAAGAGAAGGTCATGGAGCGCCGCAACCTCGTCGATCGTCTGGCGAAGGAGTACAAGGCGGACGGCATCATCTACGAGCAGATGAAGTACTGCGATTACTGGGGCTTCGAGCGTGCGCTCGTCAGCCACATCATGAACGAAGAGTATGGTTGGCCGGTTCTGTCGATCGACAGAATGTATGTCACCGGCGTCAGCGGCCAGCTCCGTACCCGCTGCCAGGCCTTCGTGGAATCGCTTGAAATCAAACGCATTCAGAGAGAAGGAGGCGTTCACTAATGGCTAAGACTCCGAAATACCCGAATCCTGCCTTCTTTAAAGAGAAGGATCAGATGAACCTCAAGGCGCAGGCCGAAAACCTGAAGGTTGTTGGTGGTATCTTCTGGGATATGCTCAAGGCAACCGACTGGAAAGCCTGGGGTCAGGCGCGCGTAAAGGATGGCAAGGACACCATCGAGCGTGCCAAGGAAGAATATCAGGCATTCATGGCCTGCTCCAAGGACGAGAAGATCGACGCGATTCTCCACGGCGAGAAGCGTCTGGGCCGCCTGTACAAGGACGGTGCCATGGCGACCGTCCGCCGCGAGTGGCGCGGCATTGCCGACACCGCTTACGATTTCTATGAATGGGCTCGCATGTGGGGCATGCTGCTCATGACCTTCAGCAAGGACCTCATCCCCGCTCTGAACAGTGCGCTGTACTACCGCTGGATGGTTTCCTATTTCTGCTGCCATGGCTTCATGGACAAGAACATCATGGGTCTGCGCGGCCGCGCGCTCAAGATGGCCCACATCCTCACCTATGATATCTTCCGCTACGTGGCTGAGAACCTCGTGCTCCTCGCCAAGTGCGACGAGAAGAACGGCAACTGCGTCTCCCTCAGCAAGAAGACCATTCTGTTCGACGAGATGACCATGGGCCAGCTGTTCGCAGGCTTCCCGGATGTGCCGAACCTGCCGCATCAGCTTCTGCCGATGTTCCTCGTCTCCGAGCTTGACCAGCTCACCTGCATCCCGTACATCGACGCGGTCGAGTCCTTCGGCCTGCCGGCAGACACCTGCCCGGTGCCGTCTTCCGAGTGCGGCGCTCTGGTTATCGACGCGCTGCCGCACATGGGCGCGTGCTTCATTTCCAGCTCCATGCCGTGCGACGGTTCCACGATGGCGTCCACCTACTACGGCCGCCGCTTCCCCGATATGCCGGTGTTCCACCTCTGCTTCCCCGTGCGTTACGAGGACGAGGAGACCCTGCAGTGCGGTGCGGACGACATCAAGGCCTGCATCAAGTTCATCGAAGACACCGTCGGCGTCAAGTGGAACTGGGATCACTACTTTGAAGTCATCAAGCGCTTCAACGTGGAGACCAAGTACGAGCTGGAGAAGTGGGAAGTCAACAAGACCGCTTATCCGCAGCTCCTCGGCCCGTCCTACGAGCTGTTCCGCAAGTGGAACTACGAGATGGACGGCGGCGCTGATCCGCGCGTCGTCAAGACGTTCGAGAAGGTCAGCAAGATCCTCATGGAAGCTTACGAAGCGAAGGATGAGCCTTGGGTTGGCAAGATGCGTCACCGCGCAATCGTGTGGTCCTGCCCGGCGCACTACTACGCGAACTTCTCCAACTGGCTGGCAAACTGCTGGGGCATCAACGTCCTCGTCGAGATGGAGTCCCTCAACTTCACCAAGGAGCTGGAGACCGAAGACAAGGAAGAGGCGCTGCGTGACCTCGCCCGTCTGTACGAGCGCATGGTTATGCGCCGTCACACCAACGGTGGCTACCAGAACGTCGTCGACGAGCTGTGGAGACAGTGCGAAGCTTGGAATGTTGAAATCGTCATCATGTATCAGAACGTCGCGTGCAAGAACATGGCGACCGTTCAGGGCCTGCTGGATGAGCAGGGCCGCGAGCGTGGTCTGCACCTGATCTGGATCGAGCACGACCTGATGGATCCGCGTACCGTTTCCCGTCGCTCCATGCGCGACAAGGTCAACGACTACATGCGCACCGTGTTCCAGGAAGAGCCGGTTGATCCGTCCCTCGTTGATTTCGCGGACGACGTCTGCATGTAAGACATCTCAACTACATCTAAAATAACATTACTGATATTACTGGAGGAAACATAAAATGAAATATTTTGGCGGATGCGACGTAGGTTCCACCTACAC